>JBDLRB010000035.1:0-5644 GCA_039800205.1 Pseudomonadota bacterium
CGGCGCTGATTCAGTCTGCGCTTCGCGCTGCACTGGCCGAGTCTGCGCTGACGGTCACCCCGGGAACCGGCTCCGCGCTCACCTTCGAGGTGACGTTCGGCCGGAAGGGCGATCGGCCGCAACTGCGTGCGCTGGATGTCAGCCCTGGTTTTGCCGTGCGGGCGGTCACCCGGAGCGCAGGCCTGGCGGAAGCCGGCTCACAGTTCACCGTTGGCTTTGAAAAAGCTGGCAGCACATCGGGCGATACCGGCAACACGGTCAACCGATTTGATCTCGCTTTTGACTTCTCGGGCAGCCGCTACACCGCAGAAGGCATCAACCGAGAAGCCACTGAAGAACAGATGGTCCAGGCCATCCTGCGGGCGACCGACAGCGCAGGCAGGCGCTTTGACGGTGTCGGCGGTTCGGTGGATGTAGCCCAGGTCACGATGAAAGATGGGACCCAGGCCTGGCTCATCGAGTTCGGCGGCTCACTTGCGAAAACCGCTTCGAACCTCGCTCTGCGCGCGAGCGATCCGAGTCTGGGTGGCTCGATTGCAGATCTGACGGGTGACTTCTCGGCGATCGGAGGTTTCTCGCTGGGTGGATTGGTGGTCCGGAACGATGTCCGTGGCGATGCACAGTCGCTGCTGCTGCGGACGGACCTTGTGGCGGGGTCGCTTCATCTCGAAGCGACCGACCAGGCGGTGATCAACGCAATTGTTGACAGCGTGGTCGAGGCCACGGGAGGTCTCGGTGGCGGCGGACTGGCCGCCAATGGTGTGATCGCCACCAATATGGTGCTTGCTGCGTCGGTGGCCGATATCCGGAACAGCCAGGTTGTTACCCATCGGGGGGATGCGGCGGTGAGGGCCTCGGAGGCGGCTTCGATCCGGGCGGTGAACAGCAGTCTCACCAGTTCTCAAGGGCCTTCCATCGGTTTGACGATGGCCTTCAACACCGTGGGCTGGCAGGCTCAGAACCTGTTCAGGCTCGCCGCTGACGCGATCGCCAATACCCAAATCGGAACCGCGCAGCCAGTGCGGTCGCACGCAAGCATTACCGGATCGACGGTCAAGGCGGCGGGATCGCTCATCGTCGATGCCGAAACCGATGCATTCATCGAAGCCGAGTTGAAAAACGAAGTGGGCTCGTCGGCCGGCCTTCTCGCGGGCTTTGCGAAGAGCAGAATTCCGACGGTGTCGGTCGGCCTCGCGCTGGCCAGCAACATGGTCAATGCCGAAGCGAAGGCGGGTGCGTCGGGAACGGGCGTCACGCTCGAAGCAGGCGGCGCGATCAGGATCGATTCTCGCAACCAGTCGGGTATTGATTCGACGGCACTGCTCGAGCCCCTGGCAAGCGCCACGCTGGGCGGCGGCCTGATCGACCTGGCGTTGGGCAGCAAATACGATACCGACTTCTCCGATCGCTCGGGCCGACGCCAGGTTGGCGTCGGTGATCTGGTGCTGGTTGGGCCGGCTGATTACAAGTCAACCGAACGCCCCGAACGGTTGTCCAAGGGCGAGCGCGTTGAATTGCTGCAGTCGGTCGGTGGTGGCCTCGCGGGCACTACCTATGAATATCTGGGCGCTGAAGCGCTCACCAGAGTCGACTTCACCCAGCAAGATTATTCTGACAAGACCACCTGGCGAGCGCTCTCAGGCCAGGCTGGCAAGACCTACATGCGCACCGGCGCAGCAGGGTGGTTCGATCTCGGCTTGCAGGACTACACGGGCGGCGGTTGGACTCGCTTCAGCGCCGAGGATGTGAGCAGTTTTGGTCTGGCCCTGGCCGGAGAAGCGTTCGATGCGCTCACCAAACAGGGCGGTGGTGGCAGCAAGGTTGGGTTTGGTGGGCTGGTCATACGCAACGACTCGCGGTCAGCCGTCGATGCATCGCTGGAGCAAGTGGCAGCCAAGGGTGCCGGCGGAATCGCACTCAGGGCGACGGACAACTCCCGCGTCAAGGCCGACGATGAAAGCTCGGTCGAGGCTGGAGACGTCGGACTCAATCTGGTCGTTGCCACCAACACCGTGCTGGGCGGCGCGCGCGCGTGGGCTCAGGGCGGCAGCCTTGAAACAGGCCCCGCGGGCGATGTGATCATCCAGGCAGTCAACGATTCAACGATCGACGCGCGGGTTGACAGTTCAGTCGCTGCGGCGGTGTCGATTGGTGTGACGATGGCGGTGAACACGATCGGCTTTCAGCCAGTCAATGTACTGGCAAATGTTGCCGATCTGATTGCGGGCTCCTCGTATGCGGGGCAGCAACCGCTTGTCACCCATGCCTGGGCGGATGGCAGCCTGATCAAGAGCGGTGGCAAGGTGTCGGTCACTGCAGCCAATACGAGTCAGATCGAAGCAATGATCGAAAACTCGGCGCAGGCGGTCAGTCCGGAATTCAGCAAGGATGACGCCACCGCGGTGACGATTGCGCCCGTGGGTTCGCTCAACCGCGTGTCCGCGGACACCCGCGCTTACCTGTCAAACATCAAGGACTTCCAAGTCGCTGGATCGCTCAGCATCTTTGCAGATGCGCGGTCCCTGATCGTGTCCGATGTGGCGGCGAGTGCCATTTCGATCGCCGCGGGCGGCGGGGGATCGGTTGCCGTGTCGGTAGGCATTTCGTTCAGTCGCAACGAGGTGTTGAACGAGGTGCGCGCCTATCTGGCTGGTACCGCTGACGGCACGGGCAAGGCCCAGGTTGGTGGCGATGTACGCATCGCGGTCGATCGCAGTGCGGTCATCAATTCAGAGGGCAGCGCATCGGCGGTGTCGGTTTCGGCAAGCGTGAAGGGCGGCCCTGCGGTTGGCGGCGGCGGTACGCTGGTATTCAACCGGATCAACGGCGTTGCCGACGCTTATCTCTCCACGATTGACCTGGTCACCACGGGTAGTGGCAGCGCGGATGGTGATATCCAGATCGATGCGAAAGACGATGCGCAGATCGGGGCGAAGGTCAAGACCAGCGCCATCTCGGTCTCCGTGGGTGGCAAGGAACCCGCCACGGGTGTCGCTCTGGGCCTCTCGATGGCCAGGAACATCATCGGCGCGCAACCTGTCGCAGCCGCATACGACTTCAAGGCTTCGCTGTACAACGCCGAGAACAAGCTCACCAGGCTCGAAAAGGGCAAGAGGGTGATGAACGACACGGGCCTTGTGCAAGACGAGGTCTATGAGTTCGTGGGCGACACGTATGAAGATAGCAACGGCATCGACTTTCCCGCTCAGAGTTGGTCCGACGAAAGCCGCTGGAAGCTGATCAGCTACTCGCCGTCCACCTCGAGGGCGCGCGCGCGAATCGCCGATGCGGCTGTGAATGCGGCGGGCAGCCTGGTGCTCGATGCGCATGGGGATGGGGTCATTACGGCTAAGGTAACCGCCCTGGCCGCTGCGGTGGGTGCAAGCGGCAAGAACGCCATATCGGTCAGCGCAGCTGGCGTGTACGCCGAAAACCGCGTTTACACGAGCCTTGAGGCAACGATTGATGACAGCGTAGCCTCATCGCGTGCGATCTCCGCGGATTCGATCACGGTACACGCCGACAGCGGTGCCTCGATCAACTCGATGGCAGGCGCGGCGGCGCTCTCGGCGTCCTTGTCTGGAAAGGCCGGGGTTGCGGTGTCGGTCGGGCTTTCGCTCGCATTCAACAGCATTGATACGGATGTGCTCGCGCACGTCAGTGGCGCGCGACTCACCACCCGCACGGCCGCGCTCGACGTGAGCGCGACCGCAAGCGGCGTGAAACTGGGTGAATTTACGCTTGCCAATGCTCTCGAGCGAGGCATCACGCCGGTGGCCATCGACGGTCTGGCCAACGCCAACAAGAAGTCCTCCTACTCCAGCACGTCCGGTCAGCAATGGGACTATCTGCCCAAAGACGGTGAGGTCACGTTGGACGACGGCGAGAAGGTACGCGCCGATGACGGTCGAATTTACGAGTTCGACCGTGGTGTCGGCTCGCATCCGCCTGTTTCGCTCAATCTGGCAACGATCAACTTCGCAGATGATGGCGACTGGCGCGAGGTCGAAACCAAATCGCAGACCCTGCGCGACGGTTACACCGTACGCGTTGATTCCGTGCACACCGCAGGCGGCGTACCAGGCAAGGTGTACCGCTTCCTGGGCCAGACCGAGATGTACACCACTCAGGAGATCGTTCGTGAGGTGAAGCCCGGTGATCTGGTGCGCGTTGCGAGCAACCACGCCAAGAGCGACCTGGTCGGCAAACTCTACCGGTACAAAGGCACAGAGGCCACAAAGGTCAACCTGACCGATGTTGCCTTCAATACGACCGCTGTCTGGGAGGAAATCCAGGACGAAACCCGGATCGATCTCTGGAAGGAAGACTTCTCGAACACCAGCCGCTGGCAACTGGCCACCGATTTTGCCGATCCGGCAGTCAACAAGGCATTGACGCAGATCTTGCGCGAATCTGGGGTGATTCTGCCGGAGGTGGCGCCGGTGTTGTTCGCATCCCTCTATCGCAGCACTGACGGGACGCAATGGGACTACGCCACCACCGACGGCATTAAGACCGTGAAGCAGGGCAACAAGGTCGGCGTGGCGACCGGGTCACTGGCGGGCAAGGTTTATGAGTACATTGGCAAGCCAGATCTAAACACCGATCTCTCGAAAGTCAATTTCGCTGATGAGGCGCAGTGGCGCCCGACAGAGGCTGCCAAGAAGACCCTGCTGCGAGGCGACACCGTCAAGCTCGCGAGCGACCATCGCTATGGTGGTGAGGGCGGACTGGTCTATCGGTACATCGGAAAACAACGTGCGCAGGTCGATCTGGCGCAGACCGATTACTCGGACACCAGGAGTTGGGAAAAGACCGTCCCGCCGGTCTGGGTGTCCACCGCGTCGCCGGGCAAGCGCTGGGTGGTCACTGATGTCGACGGTACCGCATACATGCTCGATCTGATCGGCGACAAGATCGAGGTAAAACGTATCGGACTGAATGCGATATCGGCGGCTGCGTCGGTGGCGCTTGGAATTGGACAGACCGGTATTGCCATTGCCGGCGCCGGCGCAGTATCGGTCAACTCGCTTTCCGGTGATATTGACGCGATCGTCAGCAACAGTACTGTCGATTCCCGGACCGACGTGTCGCTCAAGGCTCGAAGCGATTCCGGTATCGCGTCGTATGTCGTGGCAATTTCAGCTGCGATCGCAGGCGGCAGCCAGACCGCCGTCGGCGCCGCGATTGGCGCCTCGATTGCCCGCAACCTGATCGGCTACGAGGGCTTCGGCAAGTCAGGCGACGCGTCGATCGCCAATGTGCGCGCGCTGGTCATCGATAGCGACATTACCGCTCAGGGCGACCTCAATATCGGAGCGTCGACCACGCAGATCATCAACGCGACGGTATTTGCCGGGTCGGCCGCGATCGCGGCGGGGCAGTCGGGTGTTGCGGTCAGCGGCTCAGGGGTCTGGGCCGAGAACCAGATCGGTGCTCGCGTGCAGTCGGGCGTTGCCACCGCAGCGACCACGGTCGGTGCACGACCCAGTCGAATCATTGCTGAAAACATAGACATCCGCACGACGGACGTGTCCGCCATCGTTGCCTTTGCCGGCGCGGCAAGCATTGCGGCCGCCTTTGGCAATACCGGCGTGGCGGTCACCATCGGGGTGACCCTTGCAAAAAACGTCATCGACGGCGT
>JBDLRB010000036.1:0-11929 GCA_039800205.1 Pseudomonadota bacterium
ACCAGGGCGTCGACCACTCCCTTGAACGGCGACACCGCACTCGCCACCCGTTCGGCGATTGGCATCAGCCAGTCAAACACCGCCGACTTGAGATCGAGGCGAATGTTCTCGATGTTGATGCGCGGCATCTCGAGCGTGGTGGCGCCGCTGCCGAGTGTCCAGCCCCACTTGAATGCAAAGTCAGCCTCAAGCTTGGGCAGCTGGGAGGCCGCCAGTGACAGCCCCAATCGCAGATCCGCGTCCACGACGAAGCTGGGTTTGAACGCCGACAGACTGTCCGAGAGCAACTTGCCAAGGCTGAGGCGTCCTGCCGCGTCACCCACCACGTCGAGCGCGAGCTTGCCAGTGAGTGAGCTTGGCTGATGGCCTGGCTTGTTTGGATCGCGGTCGATATCGCGCAGACCGGCTTCGAAGAAGAGCAGCTTGCCACGGCCCTGGAAGGGCGTGATCTTGTCCGGGTCGGTGGGGTCACCATCCAGGAACAGCCCTACATCGAGCTGCAGTTCAGGCGTTGCATCGTTGTTGACGCCGAGATAGAAGCCTTCAACCGCCGACAGCCCGAACGAAAAATCGTAGGCCCAGTTCACGTCGAGGCCAAAGCCACCGTCGACCGAGAGCTCGAAGCCCGGCAGGTTCAGGTCAAGCGGGATATCGATTCCACCGCCGAGCACCCTGCCCCCAAGGTCCATGTCGAAGCGAATCGCGTCGACCGCGCCCTTCGGGAATGGCATCCCCTTGGACCAGGTCATGAGGCGCTTGCCAGACAGATCGTAGAAGCCCACGTCTACGTCGGCGAGGCTGATCGACCCGTCCCGGTTGGTGTCCTTCAGCATGCCTAGGCCACTGAAGGCATGAAACAGCGTCTGCTGCAGGATCTCGACCGGCTTGCCAGGAACCGGCAGACCATCGCTGCCCAGCAACGCCTTGCGAAGATTCTGCAGCAGCCCACCCCGCAGATCGCCGATCATTGTGCCAACCTGCACCAGCTGGTTGCCGATAAATGGCAGGTCGACATCGATCGTCGACTCGAACAGGCTTTGCACCTCCCCCAGGCCCAGGTCGATCCCGTCGAGCACTGGCGAAGGGTCGTAGAGCATCTTGAGGAGCAGGTTGTCGGTTGACAGCAACCGCTCGAAGTCAGGTAGATCGATGAGCACGGCCGAGGGCTTGCCGTCGCGCTTGCCAATCAGCTGTTCGAAGAGAGCCTCCACACCGCCCGTCCCGAGCGCCGGGTCGGTATAAGCGTGAATGCTGCCCAGCGGAACCGGCTTACCCCCCAGCATCAGCTTGAGCGGCAGATCGATATCAAAAGCACCCATCGACGACAGGGTGGGCGCGCCATTTTTCAAAGCGACGCGCAGGGCTGCTGGCGCAGAGGTCTTCGGATCGGCGTCTTCGTCGAGCACGATGGTGCCGTCAACAATGCCCGCTTCGATCTGGCCTGCTTGCAGTTTCAAGGTCACGCCGCCTGCCTGCACCGATGCGGTCAGATCAACCCGGGTTCCCTTGCCGGTGACGGAATCGTGGTCCAGCACCTGCACGGCGGGTGTCCCCGCAGGCGCGCCGGGTAGCGCAATGCCCACACCAGCCGACAACACCAGTCCGGCACTCAGCCGACCCGCGGCCGCACCGGTCACATCAAAGAGTTCCGTCATTGACGACGGCAGCGCAATGTCTTTGCCTGCGAGTTTCAGAAGCGATGCAAGATCAAGCTTGAGGTTGAAGTCTTCTGCGAGTGCGAGCGTGTAATTGAAGTCGATACGCAGCAGTTTCTTCGTTTCGTCGATCGACAGATCAAGCATTGAGGAGTCGAGCCCCAGCGCTTCTTCGATAAGCCGCTCGGCTTCATCCAGCGCCCCGGCAGGCGTTGCAGCCGCCGCTTCAATCTTGGCGAGGAAGGTGTCGCCAAAGGCCAGCATGTCGGCCAGAGAGCGATCGATCAGCGGAATACTCTGGGTGTAGAACGCCTGATCGCCGATGGTCTCTTCGATCAGGTCGCCCACCATCCGGATCCCACCAATGATGTCCGCGAAACTCAACCTGCTCACGTCCAGGATTGAGCCCAGGTCAGGAACGACCGCAACGATCTCTTTGCCCGTGAGACCGTGCTTGTTCAGATCGGCCTGATCGGCGATATCGAAGCCGGAGTCAAACACCAGCTTGAAGCCTGCGATATTCGAGAAATCGGGCACGTACACGCCAAGCTCGAGCCCCCGACCGATGTTGAAGCCCGCACCGCCTCCGGTCTTCAGGGTGAGGTCGCGCATCCGTGCGTAGGCGTCACCAGAGAGGCCAAACTGAAGGCTGGAGATACCGTCGGTAAGCAGTTCGCCGAGCTTGAATCGCGCGCCCCCGGGCTGGTCTGGCGTGCGATCGAGCGCAAGCGAGGCCTTGCCTTCGATGTGAAGGCCTGAGCCCGTGCCTGCACCGCCCGCCGTCATGCCGAGGAAGCCCAGCTTCGCATTGACAGCGAGGTCTTCAACGTCGGCCAACAAGCTTGCGTCGAGCTTGAAATTGTCGATCGCCAATTCCGGCGAATCGCCCGCGAGATTCAACACCAGATCCATCGTGGAGCCTATCCCGAGGCCCAGGCTCGCGATGGCGCTGGTTGAAAGCGACAGATCGCCGCTACCCAATGCAAAATTGACTGGCAGCGCCACCGGTGTGAGCGTTGTGCCCATCGTGACCGGCACCACCAGTTCTTTCGAGGCCGCGCTGTAGGTAGCCTTCTTGTCGCCCAGCAGCCCCGAGCGGTTGAGCGCATCCACAAACTCGCCCATCGTGCGAATCCGCTCACGCTTCTTGTGCACGTCATAGCTTGCCGAAGCGATCGACTCGCCAAATGACGCCCCGACCGTGAGCGTACTGCCGTCTTCGGCCACCGAGACGATTGGACGCTCTGCGCCTGCGATCGTCACTGACAGCCCCTTCATTGACTGTGCGAACTGACCGCGGGAACCCACCACCGTGCTGCTGCCGGCTTCCACGCGCGCTGACCCGGTGGGAGACGCTGCTTCGCCAGGCAAGGCGATCCAGCGCTGCATCGGCCGCAGGAAGTCGATCTTGTCGACCACCGCGGTGCGGAAGACATCGGCGACGTCGAGCACTTCGGAGAGCGCGGTGTCGAGGAACGGTATCTCGGGCAGACCGAGGGCATCGATATCCACCGTCTCGAGGTAGGCGAGCATGTCGGGCAGCGCGAACAGCACATCCTCGATTCGGATCTTCGAGAAATTGGTGAGCGCCCCCATCCCCTCGGTGGTCAGTTGGAGCGTGCCCGCGAACGGGTCGCCGCTGACTTTGACGCGAGGGACGGTACCCCCTTCGGTCAAATCAATTCCCGCAACCGACGCATACACCGGAAGGTCAACGTTGAGTGCATTGGTGCCCGGCGTGAGCTTGAACCGGCCGTTGGTGAAACTGATGGCCCCACCTATATCGGCCTGCAGCGCGCCGCGCAGAAACTCTTTGCCCGCGCTGTCTTGTCCGAGCTTGCCGATAGCGACGTCCACAGGACCGAGCGTCGCGGCAAGCACGACATCTTTTGCGGAAAGCGTGCCCTCGAACCCGAGTTTCTTCAGATCAAACCTGGCGTTGAAGCCGTCTGACCAGTCAAGCGCAAAGCCCAGATCAACTTCGGCCTCGAACTGGGCCTGCGCATCGAGCCGCGCATCGAACTTGAGCCCGATCGAATCGAAGCCAGCATCAAGCTCGATGGGAATCAGATCGGACCCGAGCTTGATCTTGCCCTGGAAGCCGAAGTCAAGGCCATCCTGGTCCAGCGCGAAGTTGAACCCAACGGTGACACCCGCCGCGGGGGCCCAGAATTCATCGAGATACGCCTTGAGACCCTGCAGCGTGGGAATACCGCGGCCGCCGTACGTGGGCCGGGACAGCTGATAAGGCGACTTCCAAGCTGCGTCTCGGTAGCTGTTCACATAGTTCTGAATGTAGTCACCGAGGCTCACGACCGGCGAGAGATTCAGGACGTCATCGAGCGTCTTGTCCAGGATCGGCAGCTTGTCACCTGTTTCGAGCTGCGTGCGAATCTCGACCAGGTCCGAAGACAGATCAACCAGCGTCTCGCCAAAACCGCCAGCTAGCGATGCATCCAGGTTGGTCAGCGAAAATCGAAGATCGTCGGCGGCCGAGGCAAACTTGACCGTGACCGGCGCGGAGCCGACCGCGATGGTCTCGTCAATGGCCTGCCCGGTGCGGTTGATCGAGAGCGACACATCGCCGAACAACTGCACGTTGTTGAGACCCGGCACCGGCAAGGTGGCCGAAGCGGTCAGGTCGAGCGCGAACCCTTTCCCAGGCATCACCACGCCGAGCGTGCCATCGACGATGCCCAGGCTCTGACCCGCAACCGTTGCCTTGGCGGTCAAGCCGCTGCCGGCGATCACCACCTTGCCGCCTGCCTGCCGGAAGGCGAAATTGCCCGAGGCATTGAATATCGGCGGCGTGCCAGCCGGAGCAGCAGGATCAGCCAGGGCGAGTGCGATGTTGCCGGCCGCCTCGAGACGCGAATTTCTGAAATTGAGGTCCGCAATCAGGTTGCCACGAAGGCGAACCGGGGTGCTCGCTCCCGCCTTGCCATCCGCATCCAGATCGCCCTTCGTGAAATCAACCACTCGACCCGCCAACACCCCCGTGCTGGGCCCGGTGTTGAGCTCCAGCATCAGTTGCCCGCCTTCCAGCGTGAGCCCGCTGACACCGTCGATCGCGGCCCGGTCGGCAGTGGCGCTCAGGCCAATGAAGCTGCCGCCGCCCTGGGTATCCTGCAGCAGCATCAGCCCCACCGACCCGCGCTCCAGCGATACGCCGACGAAATTGTCGGTCCCGATGCCGGTGCCCAGCTTGATGTCGACGTCCTTCGCCGATAGGGTCGAGACGGTCATCATGCGGGTTTGCGCTGCACTCTTTTCGTCAACAACGGTGGCCGAGCGGTTGCCGAGTCGGGCGAACGCAAAACTGCCTTGAAGCAGGACAAACTGACCGATTGCGATCTTCGCATCGGCGGTGACGGCCACATACGGACCCACGCCGCTGTAGTCGAGCGTGACCGTCTCGTGCACGCCGGCTGTCTGCTTGCCGGTACGCACGGCGATCGCGCGATTGACCGCAGCGGCACCACTGCCACTCGTACCCAGTTCGAGCACCGATTCGTTGGCACCTGTGCCCTCGCCACCAAAACCGAGGTTGATCTCCAGACCCAGATTGGTCGCCTGAACCGTCAGATCATTGGCCGACAAGCCGAAGTCTTCGGCGGTCAATGCGATGCTGTCCACCTGAGCCTTCAAGGCAAGCCATGAGCGCGTGTCGCCTGCCGCAGCATTCGCGGGACGCATCAGTGCCATCCCCAGATCCAGTCCGGTGACGTTGATGCCCCGCACCGATGCGCCAACGTCGGCTGCGCCAATCAGAAAGCCGGTCGCGGCGACCGTGCGACCGCCCACCTGGATATCCCGATCCTGTTTCGAGATCAGAATCGAGCCGCTCGCTTCGAACTCATCACCAACCTTGAGCAGCATGGTGCCGCCCACTTCCAGCACTTCGCCCTTGAAGTCGATCACTGCGGCGGCGCTGTTGCCAGCGGTGAGCGACAGTGCGCGCGAGCCGCTCCAGTCGAGCGTAGACCGGTTGGCGCTACCGTTGGCAAGCGTACCCAGACCAACGTTGGCAGCGAACATCACGTTGGTGCCCGACAGCGTGACGCCCAATGATTGCGTGCCAAGAATGGCGACCGATTCCGCCTGCCCTCGTACCGACAGCCAGCCGCGCGAATCGTTGGCTGCCGAGGCCTGCGCCAGCACCAGACCGAAGTCGAGATTCCTCATTTCAACGCCGATTGCGCTGGCTTCTGTGGAGGTGGCCAGCCGCGCCGAGATATCGGCACCGGTGATCACCATCATTCGCGCGTCTTTGACGGTGGCGCCGTCGCTCAGCGTGACGTCCCGCTTGTACTGCTCAAAGCCCAGAGTACCGGAGAGCGACAGGAAGTCGCCCACCGACGCGCTGACCGTGCCGTAGGCGCGGATCGACTCGCCGCGCTGGCCATCGGCCATCAGTGTCAGCGTGCTCTGTGGTCCGGTACGAATGGCCAGCGGGTTCCTGGCTGCGGCCATCGCCTTGAAATCAATCACATGCCGGTCGGCAACCAGACCTGTCGGAAGCCCTTCGAGCTGATTGACCTCAACGAACATCTCGGTCGCCGACATCTCGAGCATGGGAACGCCGACCACCTCGACCGCTTCGGCGCGCGCGGTAACAGCGGTCCAGGTTGTTCCCGCCAGCGACTGACCCGACTGGGTCTTGGCACCGGAATCGGCATAAAACAGGCCGAGCGCGAGATCGGCCTTGCCCAAAGACAGGCCGATCGCATTCGCGTTGCGCGTATCGGTGTCGTCGATCATGCCGTTCTGGTTGCTGTCGAGGCGATAGGGACCGTTGAGACCTGCAAACGCCTCCACGTTCGATGCGCCGATCGACAGCACCTGCACCGGTACTTCGCTGCCATCAGCGAGCGTGACCCTGGTTGAGCGTTTTTCGAAAGCGGCACTGCCGTCGAGATAAACATAGTCGCTGATCGCGATATGCACGTTGGCGGCTACACGGAGCAGTTCGCCATCGGCTCCGAACATCGTCATCCGGCGCTGCGAATCCGGACCGGTGACGACGTCGAGTTGACTCTCGGCGAAGTCGATGACCTGGCCCCCCGCACGTCCGGGCAGGTTCACGTCTACGCTGATCTGACTGACTGCGATGTCGATCGCGTTCACGCCCAGCAATCGGGCCGCGCCGGCATCCGCCTCGATCCCGATGCGGGTGGGAAGCGGTGTATCGGCGTTGGCGAGATTCGCCGCAAAAAGCCCTGCGCCTTCAGCCGCTGCGAGCAGACGACCACCATCGGCGGTGAGCGCCAGCGAGGTCCAGCTCGGGCCCGTCGACGAGATCAAACGCCGCCAATTGGCGCCGCCGTTGCTGGACACCCAGATTCCGCCCTGATCACCCTCTGCGGAGGCGGCCATCTGCCTGCCATCGGCCGAAACCGATACTGCGGTCCAGTTGCGCGCGGTTTCCACCGCCTGCCACTGCCAGTTGCTCACCCGGGTGTCGCCGATATACAGGCGGCCATTGCTGGCGGCCGCGATGAGTCGTTGACCGAGCGCATCGGCAGACACCGCCGACCACGACAGATTTTCGGGCAGATTGCGTGTGATGTCCTCGGCTTGCACCGAGCCATCAGCGGCCACGTCGGTGTAGGCGTCGTTGCTTGCGCCTGTGACCGTCCAGGTAACGCCACCGTCGCGCGATACCACCACCGGTCCGTCGGTTGCCACCGCGGCAAGGGTGTTGCCGTCGGGCGAGATTGACACCGAGTCATACGCCAGAACACCACTGGGCAATCCACCCGCGGCAGTCCAGTTGGCCCCGCCATCGGTCGAGAGCCAGACCAGCTGAGTGCTGCCGCCCGCTGTGCCCGAGGCCAGTGCCACCTGTCGCGTGGGCGACACCGCAATATCGCGCCAGTCGAGCGGCTGACCAAGCGTCGGGCGAATGGCTTCACGCTCCGATGCCAAGACCAGCCCGAAGTCAACATCCGACAGCGAGAACCCCACCGCGTCAGCGCCTGGCGTATCGGAGCTGTCGATCTTGCCGTCCTGGTTGCTGTCGACCAGCGGACCGCCATTGATGCCTGCAAAGGCCTGCAGATCGGCGCCACCCACGGTGAGCACATCATGACTTGCGCGGCTGCCGTCCGCCAACACCAGCTCGCGGGTCGACTTTTCGAAGCCCAACGAGCCGCCCACATAGAAGAAATCGCCAACCCGGATGTCGACATCGCCCACGGCGCGCAGCAAATTGCCGCGGTCGCCCTGTACATCAAGGCGATAACGCGCGCTCTCACCAGTGGTCGGGTTGGTGCCCACCACAACGTCCTGCGGCGTTGCACGGAAGTCGATCACCTTTTTCAAGGGATCCACGGAGGCGGGAAGACCGAACACCTGGTTGGCTTCCACCGACAAGCGCCTGGCTGTCAGGTTGATATCGGGGCCACCCACGAACCGGATTGCATCTGCGTCTGCTTCGAGACCCAGCCAGGTCACGCCCGACAGACCTAAGGGCGCAGTGCCACGAGGCGTCATGATCGCGAGCGCGAACCGGCCATCTTCGAGCGAGAAGCCGCGCGCCGCGGCGTTCGGCGTGTCGGCCGAGGTGATGACACCGTCCGCGTTGCTGTCGACCAGGTACGGACCATCCACCCCGGCGAACACGTCGATGTTGTCGCCGCCGAAGCTGAGCGCATCGACCAGTACCGAACTGCCATCGGCGAGTTTCACGGTGGTGCTGTACTTCTCGAAGCCCAGCATGCCGCGCGCATGGACGAAGTCGCCCAGGCCCACCTCGAACTCGCCCGAGGCGCGGATCGATTCGCCGCGCTGGCCGTCGATATCGAGCACGCGCGTGGTGCGATAGCCGGTGGATACCTCAACGGGCTTCGCCTTGAAGTCGATCACCTGGGTGCGCGAGTCAGCGCCTGACAGCGGGTTCTTCACCAGATTGATACCGACATCGATATGCCGGGCTGCGGCCGTCACGCCTTGCACGCCGACCAACGCCACTTCCGAGGCACTCGCCTCAAGTGCCACCCAGCGGCGCCTGCTGGACTTGTCATCAGCCAGCAGGAGACCAAACTCACCGCCGGTGGCCGTGAGGCCAATCGCGTCTGAATTGGTCTGGTCATCCAGATCGATCCGGCCATCGCCGTTGGTATCGATGCGGTAAGGCCCATTGACGCCTGCAAACAGATTGAGGTCGGTGCCACCGATCGAAAGCATTTGCGTCTCGACCGTCTTGCCATCGGCGAGCTTGAAGCTGGGCGCAGATTTCTCGATGGCAAGCGTGCCGCTTGCGTGGAAGAAACCAGCAACCTCGATATCCATCCCACCCGCAGCACGGATCAGTTCGCCGCGCTGCCCGTCGAGCGTCAATTGCAGGCTCTTTCCGGTGCCCGTGGCGATCTCGACCGCACCGCTTACCGGCTGACCGGCCACAGTTCGTGTGCCGAAATCGATTACCTTCCTGTCGGCTTCGGCTTTTGTAAAGCCATGTGCCAGGTTGATGTCAACGCCCAGCGAATGCACCTTCAGCTTGATGTCGTCGGGCAGTCCCACCATGGCGTCCACGCGCTCAATGCTGCCTGTGAGCGTTGTCCAGCGCTTGCCTGCGTAGGCGGTTTCACTTGGCTGCGGTTGGAAGAGCGCAAGCCCGAACTCCACGCCGCTCACGCCCAGGCCTCGGGCATCCGGATTGACCTCATCGGTCGCTATCTTGCCGTCGAGGTTCAAGTCCTTGCGGTAGGGGCCAACGCCAACAAAGGCACTCAGATTGGTGCCGCCGATGCTGATCAGTTCGGTTTTAACCTCGCTGCCATCGGCGAGCCGCACCGTTTGCGCTCGACGCTCAAAACCGAGCGATCCAGACACCTCGAAGAAGTCGCCCACACGAAGTTCGACATCGCCCGCGGCTCGCACAGACTGGCCCAGACGGCCATCGTGATCGATCTTGATCGAGCGCCCCGGACCATTGATCACGTCGATTGCACGTTTTCCATCCTCGGCAGCGAAGTCAATGACCTTCAGGCTGTCATCAACGCTTTCATCCGTACCCGTCACCAGATTGATGTCGAGCCCGATGTTGCTGACCTTGAGCGTCACATCCTGTAGACCGACGAACTCAACCCGACTCGCCGTTGCAGTGGCAGCGCCCCACTTGAGATCGGCAACCGCCGCCTGCCCGGCCACTGGCGAGAACAGGGCGACGCCAAAATCAACGTCTTCCATCACCAGGCCGAACGACCGGCTGTTGGGCGTATCGCTGCCGTTGATCACCCCGTCTTTGTTACTGTCGACCCAGTACGGACCGTTCAGTCCTGCAAACGCCCGGAGGTCACCGGCACCGAACGCCAGCATGTCGGCGCGCACGGCGGTGCCGTCAGCCAGCACCACATCCCGCGTTGACTTCTCGAAGCCCACCGAGCCGCTCACCCAGAAAAAGTCGGCTACCTGCAGATCGATGTCGGCCGCGGCACGAACGAGCGTGCCCAAGGTGCCGTCGAAGTCGAGCGTCATCGACGGCACCGTACCCGTGCCCGTGGCACCGGTGGGCACCGTGACCGCGGCGTTTTTGTAGTCGACGACCGTCTTGCCATCGGTGCCGGCGTTGACCTGCACGCTCAGCCGCCTGGCGGTAGCCTCCATCATCGGCAAACCAAATTCCCTGGCCTCTTTCGAGGTGGCAGTGGCGCTCACCCAGCCTCGCGGCGCGGCGCTGCTTCCTGAAGGCAGCCTCTCAAAGGCCATCGACAGGCCCAGGTCAACCCCTGTCAGTTCGAAGCCGGCCGCTGCGGCGTTGCCCGTTTCATCGGCAAGGCTGCCATCACGGTCGGTGTCCAGACGATAGGGGCCGTTGAGACCCGCGAACGCCTGCACATTGGAACCGCCAATCAACCAGCGACGCGCCTGCACGGTGGAGCCATCCGAGAGCTTCACCTGCTCGTCGGCATTCTTCATGTTGAAGCGACCATCGACGGTCAGGAAATCGACCGCAGTGACCGTCATGCCGACGGGGTAACTCCGTTCGGTACCGAAGTACTCGGAGTTGAAGAACATGCCGAGTCGGTCGGCGTCGGTGACCGTGTGCGCGCGAATGTCGATCAGATCGGCAAGGGGGCGCTGGACCGTTTCCAGTCCGAGGCTCGTGCCGTCACTTCGAACCTGCAGCATCCGCGAGCCATCGCCAAAGCCGAACAAACCTGTGCCGTCAGTAAATCTGCCGATGATGGCCTGCGCCTTGATGAGGTCGTACCGCTCCTTCAGCTGCGGCGAAAACCCTGGATCCGTGACAACCGAGACCGGCACTGTGTCGACAATTTCGGTCCCCATCACCGGCTGGCGCAGGCGCATCTCCAGCACCGAGCCGGTTTTCAACGTGAGCGTGCCCGTCACCTCCAACCGGTCGAAGCCATCGGTCTGGCTGTTGCTCAGCGTGAGCGCAAGTCGCTGACCCTCTTCAACCGTCTGGTTGCCCTCGATCCGCAACAGGCCGGGGGAGTTCCCGCGGCGAATCGTGCCCACCGCAGGCTCGCCGCTGGCATTCACGATACGAAGACCATCCGCTGCCCGGACCAGCAAGTCGCCACTCGAGTTGAGGTCGACCGAATCAAGCTTGTCGACGCTTGCCGTCGCCGCCAGGGTGATGCGGCCAGATCCGGTGTTCACATCCTCGGCGAGCATCAATCGCGCGCCAGTCCCGAGCGCGCTCAGCGTGACAGTGCCCACGCCGGCGCTTTCAATCCTTGCGCCTGCGAGGCCGCGGATCGCGCCAGCCTGCGTGCTTGAGCCTGCAGTGAGATGGAGATCCCCCGAGCCAGTGCTTCGCAAGCCGTTCAATGAATGGCTGATGGAATCGGTGGCCGCATCGGTGGCTGATTGGCCAGCACGGCTCACGGTGACGGTCACGCCATCCAGCGTCAGCGCATCCAGTTCATTCAGGCGGATGTTCGCGTCCGCCTGCGCGGCAAGCGTGCCCACCGAGAGCTCAAGCGCATTGCCGGCCCGCGCCGCATCGGTTGCGGCCGTTCCACCCGCGCGCATGGCGCCACCAATCTCTTCGCTGGCCCGGGCGAGCAGCCGGGCCGCGACCACGTCGGCACCTGCCGATTCGGAGGCGCCATCGGCGTCAGCGATCGAACCGCCCACTGCGATCAGTGCGACCGATCCGCCGCCCGCGATCACCTCGGACAGCGCGATACCACCTGCCATACCCTGGCCAGACGCGAGGCGGATATCGGCGCCGGTCGCCGAGTTGCCGGTTGAACGGATGCTGGTGCCGGCAGCCTGACTGATATCGCGGCCCGCGACGA
>JBDLRB010000037.1:0-5573 GCA_039800205.1 Pseudomonadota bacterium
GCAGTGCATGGAAGCGCATACGACGATTTCATCCGTGGCAACGCTGACAACAATGCGTTCTCCAGTTTGTACGGCAACGACACGCTGATCGGTGGCGGCGGCAATGACCGGTTCCAGATCCAAACCCGGCTGCTTGAACTCATCAAGGACACCGCCGGGCTTCAGGATCTGATCGGTGGGATTGACCACTTGTACCGCTTGAATTTGGTGTCACCTGAGGCCAAATCCATTCTCGATTTTCGGCTGGGCGACTCCATTTCGTTTGCCGATCCGGTGCGGCGTGTTGGCCCGCTGGAGACTGCCGCGCCTCAGGTGGGCGATCTTCGGGTCGTACCGATTCCGGGCGGCGCAGCGCTCCAGATCACCCGGTCCTTGACGCCCGATACCGATCTGACCATCAGCCTTCCCGGGGTACATCCCAACGCCGTAGTGTTGAGCCAGGATGGATATTCGGTGACGCTCGCAGCCGCGCCTGCGGGGAGCAAGGTTGATCTGAACGGATCTGAACGCCCGGTACCTCTGGGGTTCCACATCTACGGCCCGCATCAGTTCTGGAGCAACGAGAATCAGCCTGCGCAATTGCAGCCCGCGGGACAAAACCCTTTCGGTTCGGCGGAGCTCGCACTGGCAGGAGGGATCCGCAGCGTTCTGATTTCGGTCGACCAGCCAGGCAGCGAGTTCTCGGGTGTGCCGCTGCTATGGCGGGTGGGATATGACGGCACCACCCCGAACGGTCAGCCTTACACCGCGCCACGCATGTCCTTCAGCGGAACCGCAACACAACGCGACGTTGTGTTCGGATGGGATGGTACTCAAACCACGCTGTCGTTCCAGACGGTTGCCAGACAGACCGCAGAGGGGACGCATTACGATTTGAAGATCAACGCGCCCTCGGTGATGCCTGCCGAGGCCATGCAGTCATTGTTGCGATCGCTCGCCATCGAATATCAGGCGAACAAGCCGTTTGTCGATCATCGAATCCAGGCGAACCTCATCGTCCAAATTTCTGGAGACGGACAGAGTTTCATTTCTGCGGGCCCAACCGAAGCAGGCGTTGTACAACTGGAACTTGATCACCTACCACCGCAGCCTCGCCATGCTTTCCACGCCGGCTCGGTTGTGTTTCTGACGTTCCACAGTGGTGATCTCGCCTTCACCGAGATGGTCGATGGGGATCGTGGTTACGCGCATCCGCCCGCGTCGCTTTTCTCCGTGGACGTAAAGGTCAATGGCGTAGCAGACCACAGCTTCACTGTTGAGCAGGTCGCGATGAGCCAGTATCTGGTGCTGGAGCTGAATAAGCCGGTACCCGATGGCGGCACGGTGACCGTGAGCTATCGCGACCCGATCGGCAATCAGGTCAGTGGCGTGCTCCAAAACTGGTACGGCACAGACACTCGCAGCGGCAGTTGGCCGGCCTCGACCGCGATTGACCTGATCATGCGCAACGAGGCCCTGCCCGGCGCAACACTGGGCTTTGCCAATGATGACAGCTGGCCTTTCGGGATGTACTCGATTGATGCGGAAGGCGCTGGCGTTCAGCTGGATTCGCCGTTCGAAGTGGTTTCGGTCGATCGTGACAAGGGCCAATTTACGGTCGAATTCCATCCTTCGGTGCTCTATCCGAATCCGTCATACAACACGACTGCTGCCGCGGGTACCTTCAGCACCTACCGCTTCACCGCAGAAAGCCCTCGCGTGGTTCTGCAGGCAACCGCCGATCAGCGGGTCCCCAATCCCGGTGAATCATTGAGCCTGCGGGACTTGTTTCGACTGCCCGCTGAACCCCTGGTGGTGGAGGCGGTTCAGTCGATTTGGGCAGCGCAATCCCCAGATCCATCGACGGACGCTGTCACGCGGATTGATCTTTCGCGAATCTCCTTCGTTGGCACAACGCTGATGCCGCTATCGGCTGCGTTCGTGTCGACCGATTCGCCGTCGCGCGATATCGTGATCGGCAGCAACGGGCGCGATACGCTCCAGGGGGGATGGGGTGCCGATTCCATTCGGGGCCTTGGAGGCGATGACCAGATCGACGGCGGCCCCGATCACGACAGCCTCGGTGGCGGCCCGGGGAACGATACGATCGTTGGCGGATCGGGCGACGACCACTTTGTCTATAACGTGACGATCACCAACGGGCAGGATGAGATCGTTGACTTCGGCAAGGGGGCAGACCAGTTGCGAGTCTTGGGTACTGGCGGCGTCGCGCCTGTCGGTACGCTGAGCGTAGGAGGAGATGCCTCTGCGCTGTTGGCGCGGCAGGCAACCCTGTCGTACATGCCCAGTGGTGATGCGCTGTTTTATCTGGGCATCGACGCAACGCCCGGTGCTGACCTCAGCGTTCTTCTTAAGGGTGTTGGTGCATCGAGCGGTACGTTCAGCGTCCAGTCTGATGGCGAGATCTCTTGGGTCACGCTGCAGCCGTCTCAGGCAAGCAAACAGGTTCCGTATGCGCTTCATGCGGGCCATGCGGGCGACGTAGTCGCTCTGTCGTTCGGTCAGGATGGCCGTGTGTATGCGCCGATCATCACTCCGCTCAGGGATGGCGCGCCGGATGCCGCACACCCGCCTGCCTCGCTGTTTGAAGTACGCGTTGTTATCGATGGATGGATAGATACCGGTTACTCGGTGGTGGGCGCGAAGCTGGATCGGTTCGCCTACCTCACGCTCAACAAGCCGATTCCGACGGGTGCTCAGGTTTGGGTGCGCTACACCGATCCGCCTGGCGACCAGGCGACCGCAGTGGTTCAGACCCAGGGTGCCGGTATCGATGCGGCGTCGAGTGGCTGGATCGCCTCAATTGAGGTGAACAGCACTTGGTCATTCACAGCGCTGCCTGGCGCCGTGCTCGGGGTGTCAAATCAGCGTGAGTGGCCGGTTGGAACTTACGTGGCCGATTTGGACGGCACGGGGCTTCAGCCCGAGTCTCGCATGCAGGTGATTGCCGTCAATCCAGCGGATCGGAGCTATTCGGTTCAGTCCGTGCCGGAGGTGTTTTTCAGCAATCCCTCTTTCAACGCGGCAGCACCAGCGGGCAGCTTTACGAGCTATCCGTTTACCAATGAATCGATTCGGCTCGATCTGGTCGCTCGTCCAGGCCAGCCCTTGCCGCAGCTCAACGGCATCGTGCTGTTTGGCGATCTGCTGGAGAGTGCGAATGAACCCTTTGTCACCGCTGCGCGCAGCTCGGTGGTGGCTGCACCCAGTCAGTCGCCGTCGGCGAATCAGGTGGCATGGTTTGATTTGGTTGACTACGACATTGAATCGTCGCAGCCGCTGCCCTGGGCGTTCGCCCTTCAGGTTCTGCCGTTCGGGCGCGAGCGGTTGGTCGGGGGCGCCTCAGCCGATACGCTGGAGGGTGTCTGGGGAATGGATGTCCTGGATGGCCTGGCGGGCAACGACAAGCTTCTGGGCGGCGAGGGCGACGATCAGCTGATCGGTGGCCCTGGTAACGATACGCTGGATGGCGGCGCCGGAAACTGGAACCAGGCGGCCTACGCGTTCCCGAACGCCTCATCGGGGGTCAGCTTTACCATTTCTGTGCCGTTCTCCGCTGCTACAGGGCGTTATGCGGGATTGCAGCCCGATGGTCTCGGCGGTACCGACACCTTGATCAATATTTCGAGCACCAACATTTTTGGAACGCCGTTCAACGACTCGTTGACCGGTGGCGCAGGCGTCGATGTCCTGACAGGAGGGCTTGGAAGCGACACGCTTGATGGCGGTTCAGGATCGGCGGCGGTGTTCTACCTGTTTGCAAGCGGTGCCGTTACCGTTGATTTGGGTGCAGGAACTTCATCTGGTGCGGACGGTGCCGATACGCTGCGCAATGTTCATGGCGTGATCGGGAGCGCGTATGGGGACACCCTGCGTGGCAACGATTTCGTGCGTAGCAACGGTGTCAGCAATTTCTTCCGACCAGGTCCTGGCAACGACACCATGGAGGGGCGTGGCGGCGAGGACATTTATCGATTTGAAACCCGGCCGTACAACCTGGAGCGCGACTTCGGCTGGGCAATCGATCGACTGCAGGCCAATCATCTTCGCTCCATCAACCTTTCGATTTCAGAAACCGACACCATTCTCGATTTCAGCGCGCAGGACCTCATCGAGTTTGAAGATTCGGTCACTCGGGTCTCATCGTCCACAGCACCTTCAGCACTGAAGTCAGGCGAGTTGCTGATCGCCCCCGTCAATGGCGGCACTGCGTTGTACATCGGTCGCGATCAGACCGTTGGGGTTGACCTCACAGTACTGTTGCCCGGTATTCAGCCGGCGTCGCTCACGCTGCAAAGCGACGGCATGAAGCTGAAGATCGGCAGTTCAGTCGACACAACGCCGCCGCAGATTGCGTTGAGCGCGAATCGCCTTGAGCTCAAAGCTGACGAGACCGCCCAGATTCAGTTCACCTTGAGCGAGCCGGTCAACGATTTCACGCTGTCTGATGTTGCCGTAAGCGGAGGATCGCTCACAGGTCTGAGTGGTAGTGGCGCGAGCTACACCGCAACGTTCACTCCCGCGCCGAATTCGGATGCAACGGTTGCAATGCTGAGTGTGGCAGATGGGTTTGTGTCGGACGCTGCCGGCCTTTTCAACCAGGACGGTGGCAGCGCCACCAACGCGCTCCTGATCAATATCGATACACAGACGCCGCGACTGACAGCTGTTTCGCCCGCTGATCAGGCGAGCAACGTTCCGATCAATTCCAACCTGGTATTCACCTTCAGCGAAGCAGTTCAGCGGTCGAATGGGTCCATTACGCTGACGCATGCCAGTGACCCGTCGGCAAACCGCAGCTTCAGCGTCACTGACACCTCACAAGTCTCGATTGATCGTAATACGCTGATTATCAACCCTGTCGAGCTCTTGAAGCCCAATGCGCATTACGCGATCACGATGTCGCCGGGCGCCTTATCCGATCTGGCGGGCAATCCGTTGTCGGGGCTGCGCGCGGCCGATGGATACGACTTTCATACGGCCTCGGCTTCGTCGATGGGAGCGCTTGAGGGGATTGCCTACCATTGGCGCTCGCATGAGTTGCTTGAGTCGGTCAATGTCATGGTTGCAGAAGAAGTGGCGCCCCTGGGCTCGAACTTGGTCGCGCCGATCCGGTTTGTGCCGATCCGATGGGACGCTGCAGGCCAGGCCACGATGGAAGTCTGGTCACATCCAACGCTCGCCTCGGAGAGCTTCGACCTGCAGATTCGTATCGAAGGCGCCAACTCCATCGACTTCACTCCGGGGCAAGCGCTGTCTGGGTGGGTTGTTGAATCCAATTCGGTCGGCGGTCGACTCGATGCCGGCGGATTTGCGATATCGGCGTCCCAGGGACTGACGACCGATCCCACTCCGATCGGTACGCTCACCTTCGAGACCACCGCGATCGATCGGACGACACTGCATCTCGACTATGGCGCAGCCGGTGCGCTGGTCGGCACCGCATTCAGCCAGACCCTGGCACGGGCTGATACCGACCCCAACGGCGAATTCATTATTGGCGATCTCGATTTGGGGCTCTACCAACTGAGCGCCACACGAGCCCCGCTCACAGTCGCCAGTTCGATCACCTC
>JBDLRB010000038.1:0-17360 GCA_039800205.1 Pseudomonadota bacterium
CTCGAAACTCCCGCTGGTTGATCCCCTGAAGATCAGCGTGCCCTGTCTGGTGATGCGTGGCGAGTACGACGGCATCGCCAGCTTCGAAGACCTGATCGAGTTCTACAAGCTTTTGCCCAACACCAATAAGCAGTTCAGTGTCATGAAGGGCATTTCGCATGCGAGCTTCCAGCAGAAGAACTACAAGATGGTCTACCACATTCTGCACGCTTACTTCACCCTGCCCGAGCCGGTCTACCAAGGCTGAATGGGCGCATACCAGGAGACCTCAGATGTTCAATCGATTGATTCTTAAAGCGATCCCCTGCGCGATCGCTGCCGCGTTCGCCGGGCCTCTGGCCGCCCAGGAGTATCCGGCTCGGCAGCCGATCCGATTGGTTGTGCCGTTTGCACCCGGTGGGTTCACCGACGTCGTCGCACGGATTCTTAGCGCAAAGATGGGCGCTGCCCTGAATCAGAGCGTGGTCGTCGAAAACCGGGCAGGTGCCGGTTCCACGATTGGGAGCGAGCTCGTTGCGCGCGCAGCGCCTGATGGATACACCCTCGTCATGGTGTCCACGACCCATACCGTCAGTCCGTCGATCTACAAGAAGATCAACTATGACCCGGTCAAGTCCTTCCAACCGGTTGCAAAACTGGTTGATTCGGCCTACGTGCTCATGGTGCACCCCAAGGTGCCGGCCAACACCATCGCCGAATTCATTGCGCTCGCCAAGTCCCGTCCGGGTCAACTGCACTATGCATCGTCCGGGAACGGCAGTTCGCAGCATTTGATGGCCGCGATGTTCGCGTCAATGGCGGGCATCGAGATGAAGCACGTGCCGTACCGGGGGAGCGCCGGCGCTTCGCAGGATCTGGTCGCCGGAGTGGTCGAGAGCAGCGTGGCGGGCGTGCCCAATGCAATGGCGCATGTGCCTGCCGGGCGTCTAAAGGCCCTGGGCGTCACCACCGCCAAGCGCATTCCGCAGATGCCCAATGTGCCCACCTTCGATGAGGCCGGCGTCAAGGGCTACGATGCGTCGGTGTGGCTGGCTCTGCTTGCGCCGGCCGGTACGCCCCGTCCTGTGGTGGATCGTCTCAATGTCGAGATCAGCAAGTTGCTCGCCCAGCCCGAGACGGCGAAGTCGCTGTTCGATGCCGGGGTGCAGCCGGCCTACGCCGGCCCCGAAGCCACGGGCAAACTCATCGCGAGCGAACTCGCGAAGTGGGGCAAGGTCATCAAAGACCTGGGGATGAAGGTCGACTGATCGCCGGCCCGTTTGATTCGGGGTTCATCCGGCCGCTCTGTACTTCTTTCAGCGGCCGGATCGGTTCTGACGGATCGTGTCGAACCAGCGTTTGACAAGATCCCTCTCGGCTTCAGTCAGGCCCGTTGCATTGTTGAGCGGCATCTGGCGTGTGACCACCACTTGTTGATAGACCGCCTGAGCGTGCCGATTCAGCAACTCGGGTGTATGTAGTGCAACGTTCTTTTGTGCCAGTCCAGCGTTGTGACACGCAACACAGCGCTGGTCGATCACTTGACGCAGGTTCGGCTCGGTCAACTCGATCGTGCCCAGGGAGCTTGCCGTACCCGTCCCGAGGGCACCCGAGGCCGGGGGCGTGGCGAAGCGACCGTCGCGTAGTCCGACGGCGGTCACGATGAGCCCAATCAGGATCGTACCGATCAGTGCGGCTCGCCAGCGCACAGGCTGACCCGTGGCCAAGGCCTTGTGGCGAATGACGAAACTGTGCCGGATCAGGGCGCCGGCCAGCATCAGGCCAACCAGTACGAGCCAGTTCGACGTGCCCTGGTACAGCCAACCGTAATGATTGGACAGCATCGCAATCAGCACCGGCAGCGTGAAATACGTGTTGTGAACGCTTCGCTGTTTGCCGCGCTGTCCGTGGATCGGGTCGACCCGCTGTCCAGCCTTCATCTGGGCGATGACCGTGCGCTGGCCCGGAATGATCCAGATGAGGACATTCGCACTCATTGCCGTAGCCATCATCGCACCGGTCAGCAAAAAGGCTGCCCGGCCCGAGAACAACTGGCAGGTCAGCCAGGCGGCACAGACCACCAGCACGGTCACCAGGACACCGATGATTCGTTCACCCTGAACTCGCCCGGTGAATAGCCTGCAGATCGAATCGTAGGCGATCCAGAATCCGGCAAGAAGAGCGAGTGCAGTCGTGGTCGCCGCGGCCGGGGACCAGTCCAGCACGCGGCGATCAATCAGGAAACTCTCTGCATTGAACAGGTACAGCACGGTGAACAACGCAAAGCCGGTGAGCCAGGTGGAGTAGCTTTCCCAGAAGAACCAGTGAAGTTTTTCAGGCAAGGTCTTTGGGGCCACCATATATTTTTGTGGGTTGTAGAAGCCGCCGCCGTGGACGGCCCAGATTTCGCCGTCGACGCCTTTCGCTCTCAGGTCTGGATCGGTCGGCTTGACCAGGCTGTTATCAAGAAAAACGAAATAAAAGGACGAACCGATCCAGGCAATCGACACGATGACGTGCGCCCAACGCAGCAGGAGATTCAGCCAGTCCAGCAAATAGAGTTCCATGAAGGCTCTTCAATGAAGTGCGTGAAGGGCTGCAGTGTATGCACAGGACGAGTGAGGGGCAATCGCTGTGTACACTGCGGGGATACTTGGTGACCAGGAGTTTCCATTGAGCCCGAGCGATCGTCTACCCCTGAGCCTCGATCAGCTGAATGCGGCGAGCGAATCGGAGTTCGTCCAATTGCTCGAGGGTATCTATGAACACTCCCCGTGGGTGGCGGCGCATGCGGCGCTGGAACGCCCTTATCCGAGCGTGCCGGCCTTGCGAAACGGTCTGATCCAGGCGGTACGGCGCGCTGACCGCGACCGCAAACTGGCCCTCCTGCGGGCGCATCCCGAGCTCGCGGGAAAAGCCATGGTGGCCGGCACCTTGACCGCAGAGTCGACCGGCGAACAGAGCCGCGCGGGGTTGACGCACTGCTCGCCCGACGAATTCAAGCGCCTCCATGATCTCAACCAGGCCTACAACGAGCGCTTCGGTTTTCCATTCATTCTGGCGGTGCGTGGGCCTCGAGGCGCGGGATTGACGCGGGCCGAGATCATCCGCACCTTTGAGCGCCGCCTGGCGCATCTGCCTGCGCATGAGTTCGATGAGGCCTTGCGCAACGTTCATCGGATTGCCGAGATTCGGCTGGCCGAGCGCTTCGCAGAGGAGCCCGAGGCCGGTCATCGAATCCTCGATTGGGCGGACGATCTCGCCCGCTTCAGCGATCCGGGTTTTGCCGAGCGCGGGGAACTGACGGTCACCTATCTGACCGATGCGCATCGCCGGTGTGCGGCTTGGCTGGCCGAGCAGATGCGAGCGGTCGGATTCGACGAGGTGTCCATCGATGCGGTGGGTAATGTCGTGGGGCGGTATGCGCCGCACCCGAGCGCAGGAGCTCGGGCGTCTTGGCTGATGACGGGCAGCCACTACGATACGGTTCGAAACGGCGGGCGTTATGACGGTCGCTTGGGGATTCTCGTGCCCATGCAGGCGGTTGACCGCTTGCGCCGCGCGGGCCGGCGACTGCCGTTCGGGATCGAACTGGTTGCCTTCGCTGAGGAAGAGGGTCAGCGATTCAAGGCGACCTTTCTGGGTTCGGGCGCCTTGACCGGCGACTTCGACCCGGCGTGGCTCGATCAGACGGATGCCGATGGCGTACGTATGGGGGATCTGATGCGGGACGCCGGTCTGCCGGGCTCGCTCGACGCCATCGCGGCCCTGCGCCGTCAGCCAGATCAGTACCTCGGGTTTGTCGAAGTCCATATCGAGCAGGGGCCGGTCCTGTCCTCTCTGGACCTGCCCTTGGGCATCGTCACTTCGATCAATGGTTCCGTTCGCTACCTCTGCGAAATGATCGGTCGGGCGAGTCACGCCGGGACCACGCCCATGGGGCAACGGCGCGATGCCTTGACCGCCGTCGCCGAATGGGCGCTCGCCGTGGAGCGGATCGCCGCGTCCTCGTCGGAGACCGTCGCGACCATCGGCCTCTGTGAGGTCCCGGGCGGTTCGATCAACGTCGTGCCCGGACGCTGCCGCTTCAGTCTGGACGTCCGGGCGACCACCGATCCGGCCCGCGACGATTGCCTGTCTCGGGTGATGGCCGAACTTGAATCGATCAAGCTGCGGCGAGGGGTTGAGTGCCGCGTGGAGCGCGTCATGCAGGTCGCGGCGGCGCCCAGCGATCCGGCATGGCAGCAGCGCTGGGAGCGTGCGGTCTCCCGTCTGGGCCTGCCGGTGCACCGCATGCCCAGCGGCGCGGGCCACGACGCGATGAAACTTCATGACATCATGCCGCAGGCCATGTTGTTCGTTCGGGGGCTCAACGATGGGATCAGCCATAACCCGCTCGAGGCCATCACCAACCATGATGCGGCGCTGGTACAGCAGGCCTTCGACGCGCTGATTGACGACTTGGCCGAGCACCCGCCCGGTTCGGGTCTCTGAAGTCGAGCGCCTCGCGGGTGCCCGTCAGCTCCCGCGATAGGTGCTGTAGCTCCAGGGCGAGACCAGCAAGGGCACGTGATAGTGCTGGTCAGGGTGCGCCAGTCCAAAACGGATCACGGCTTCGCCAATGAACGGCGGATCGGCCTGCGGCGTGCCACGCGCCGCAAAATACTCCGCAACCTGAAAAACCAGCTCGTAGACCCCGGCGACCATCGTGTCGCCAGAGAGCAGGGGGCGGTCACACCGGCCATCCGCATTGGTGCGTGTGGCAACGATCGGTTCGCGTCGGTCGCCCACGATTCGAAACAGGGCCAACGCCATGCCGCCCGCCGGGCAACCGTGAGCGGTATCCAGCACATGTGTGGTGAGTCGGCTCATGCGTTTTGCCCCCGATGCGCCCAGCCCGTCGTGTGGCGTTCGACCCAGGAGAACAGCTCGTACATCGCCATCGCCATGGCCGCGACGACCAGCAGGCCGGCGAAGGCCAGCGGCATCTTCATGGCGGAGCCGGCTGAGATCAGCAAGTAGCCGATACCCTCGTTCGAAGCGCTCATCTCGGAGACGGTCGTGCCCACGAAGGCGAGCGTGATCGCGACCTTCAGCGAGGCGAAGAAGTAGGGCATGGAGCGCGGCAGCCCAACCTTGATCAGCACATCCATTCGGCGGGCGCCGAGCACCCTCAGCACATCCTCCAGTTCGGGCTCGAGCGTCGCGAGGCCGGTTGCGATATTGACCATGATCGGGAAAAACGAGATCAGAAAGGCCGTGAGGATGGCCGGTCCGATACCGATGCCGAACCACACCACCAGGATCGGAACGAAAGCAGCCTTGGGTAGTGCATTGAATGCGGTCATCAAGGGATACATCGCCGAGTAGGCGATTCGAGACGATCCGATGATGAACCCCAGGATCACCCCGACCAGGATCGAAATACCAAAGCCCACCATCGTGGTCCAGAAGGTCCGCCAGGCGTGACCCATGATGGGATGCCAGAGGTCGATCAGTGCCTGAACGATCTGGATCGGACTGGGGAAGATGAATTCGGAAATTGAAAACACTGAGCAAATGGCCTGCCACAGCGTGACGATCGCAATCAGCAGCAACAGCGGGGCCAGTCGCTCCAGGGTCTTGGGTTTCATGGGGGCGGTCTCCGTTGCCTCAGCTCTTGCGGAGCGCGCCAATCCGCTCGCGCAACTCGTGCACTCGATGGGTGAAGGCCTCGGTGTACGTAATGTCCAGGTCGCGCGGTCGGGGCAGATCGATTTCGCGCCGGGCAAGCAAACGGCCCGGGCGCTTGCTCATCACGTACACGGTGTCGGCGAGGTAAACCGCCTCACGGAGGTCGTGCGTGACCAGAATGACGTTGAATCGCTGCGCCGTCCAGAGGTCACGGAGCACGTTCCAGAGCTCTTCGCGGGTGAAGGCGTCGAGCGCGCCGAAGGGCTCGTCGAGCAACAGCATCTTGGGTTCGTGGATCAGCGCGCGACAGATCGACGCACGCTGCTGCATGCCCCCCGAGAGTTGCCAGGGGAACTTGTCTTCGTAGCCCTCGAGTCCCACGGTTGCGAGCAGCCGGCGCGCCCGCTCGGCGAACTCTTTCCGACGATCCCGAAACTGCGAACGGTAAGGCTCGACGATTTCGAGAGGGAGCAATACATTGTCCAGGGTGGTCCGCCAGGGGAGAAGCGTCGGCGCCTGAAACGCCATACCGACGATCTTCAGCGGACCAGTCACCGGCTGCCCGTCGATCTGGATCTGCCCCTTGCTCGGCTTCTTGAGGCCGGTTGCGAGCTTCATGAAGGTCGACTTGCCGCAGCCCGATGGACCCACGATGGCGATGAATTCGCCGTCGCGGGTGCTCAGGTTGATGTCCTCGACAGCAAATTCACCCTTCTCCAGAAGTTCGTCGCTGTAGGCCAGCCAGACCCCACGAAAATCGACGAACGACGCCTCGGAGGCTGCGCTCACGTCACTTACCCAGAATGTCGCGTTCTTTGGCCGAGGGCAGGAAGCTGCCATTCCAGATCGTGCCCGCGTCGATCCGGGTCTTGGTGTTGAACGCATCGGCGACCTGACTGGCCATCAGTGCAAGACGGGCTTCGTTCACAGCGCCAAAGCCCTCGGCTCGGGCATCAGCGGTCGCGATCGAGCTCTGGATCGCCAGGCGCAGTCGCCGCCGCTCAAGCGCCACATCGATGATGCCGTCGCGCGCTTTCACATAGTCGATTCCGGCGTCCGGGTTGGCGATCACGTCCGCGGCAGCCTTTGTGAATGCACGCAGGAACTTGCGGACCGCGTCCGGGTTCTTCTGGATCATCTGCTCGGACGCGATGATCGCGTTACCGTAAAGACGGACGCCATACTGGGGGTAGGGCAGGACGACGATGTCCGCATCCTTCACGCCCCGGGCGTTCAGGTTCAGCAAGGAGGTGAAGGTGAAACCGGTGATCGCGTGGACATCGCCGCGAGCCAGCATGGTCTCGCGAAGCGGGGGGTCCATCGAGGTCCACTGGATCGAGGGCAGATTCAGGCCGTTGGCCTTCGCAAAGATCGGGAAGGCCTTGCGACCGGCGTCAAAGACCGGCGCACCCAACTTCTTGCCATTGAGATCTGCGGGCGTCTTGATGCCGGATTTCTTGAGGGCGAGGACCGCGGCAGGCGTATTGTTGTACACCATCATCACGGCGACGGGTTTACTGGGGGCGCCGGGATTATTCCCGACAAATTCCATCAGCGCGGCGAGGTCCGCGAAGCCCATTTCGTAGGTGCCTGAGGCCACCCGGTTGACGGCATTGCCGGATCCGTTGCCGGCGTCGATGGTGACATCGAGGCCTTCCTGCTTGAAGTAGCCCTTGGCGTTTCCGGCCAGAAACAGCGCCGAGGGTCCTTCGAATCGCCAGTCGAGCTGGAATTTGATGCGTGTCTGGGCCTGAGCCCCGGCGCTGACCAGCAGGGCGCTTGCAGCGATCGACCATAGAAATCTTTTCATGAATGACCTCGTCAAGTAGAAGGTGGGAGGGGCGAGGGAAATACCCGGCGAATGATACGCAAAGTCCGTGCCGAACGGGGGCATCGCTGAATGATTCATTCGGGTGCCCCTGCTGGGGTAGCATCGCACCTTCCCTGAACAGGCCGTCCGAGGTTACGCACCATGTCAGTGAGCGCACGCGAATCCATTCGTCTTCGTTATCTTGAGGTCGACACCTCGAACGTGGCCGATGTGCTCGACACCCTTGGACTGTTCGATCAGAGCCTTGCCCCTGAATTCATGCCGCAGCCCGCGGGGGGCGCGAACCGCCTGGCGGGGTGGGCCTACACCATTAGAGGGCAGATGTCACCCTATCCGATGGGGGGGGATGCCGAAAAGATGCAGGCCTGCCAGGGCTTGTCGCCCGGTGAAATCAGCGTCTGGAGTGGCGATGGCGAAGGCGTCTGCTATTTCGGTGAATTGATCGCCCTCGGCATGCGCGAGCGAGGGTGTGCGGGGGCGGTTGTGGATGGCGGGGTCCGCGACCTGCGCTGGATTGGGCAGATGAACTTCCCTGTGTTCGCGCGCTACCGTACTCCGACGCAGTCGATCGGCCGCTGGAAGGTCAACGCCTGGCAGTGCCCGGTGTCCATGCGGGGCGCCACCCGCCCTCAAGTGACCGTGCACCCTGGGGACTTTCTCCTCGGGGACGAGGATGGCGTCGTCGTGATCCCGGCTGCAGTCGTTGAGACCGTACTGGTCGAGGCCGAGCGCTTGTGCGCCACTGAGCGTGAAATTCGGACAGCGCTTTCGCGGGGGCTGTCGCTGGCCGACGCCTTGAAGCAGTTCGGCCACGTGTAGTCGGTCTATCCGGGCAGCCGAACTTCCACCTGTCCGAGCCCGGTCATCGCAACCTGGATACGGGCCCCACGCGGTGGGTGCTGGATCGGCGTATGGGTACCACACAGGATGACCATTCCAGCCTCGATCTGCAGTCCGCGGGCGGCCAGGTGATTGGCCATCCACGCGACGACATCAAGCGGGTGCTGAGGCATGGCTTGTGTGACCGAGGCGATGTCCTGATCGCCGAAGCGAACCTGAGTGGTCACCTGGAGTGCTTCGTACTCGGCCGGGCTCACCCCGGGGCCACCGATTGCGATGCCGGCATTGCTGATGTTCTGGGCGATCGCGTCCGCCGCGCTTGCCTCGGTCATGACGATCCCGCGCTGATCGAGCAGTTCAAGCGCCGGGACCAGTCGCTCGATGGCGGGGCGTACGCTCTCGCGGTCATGCCCTCCCGCGCGCGGCTCGAGAGGTGAGCCGATCAAGGCCGCAATTTCGGGCTCAAAGGCAAACTGCCTGAATGAGCGTCCAGTCAGATCGATCGTGTGTCCGGCGTGTCGCCCGGCTGAGAAAATACGAGCGCTCACCGGCTCATCGAGCCCGTACCGCTCCAGTAACGCCTTCGAATTCATCGCGACCTTGAATCCCGTCACTGTTCCCCATTCGCGGGACGCCTGAATGCGGCTCACGACCCGGTCCTGAACCCGATAAGCCGCCGCGAGGTCCTTGCCGAGCACTCGTGCATGGGGCTGATGTGGGGCGCGGATCAACAGGTCGGCTGCAATACGCTCTGCAAGGGTGTCCAGGGTCGGGTCATCAGTCATGATTGAGGGTCCATGAAGAAATCGGTCCGGCATCGACCGTGCTTGACCGCATTTTGATCAGCCTCGTAGCATAGCGCCGCCATGAAAAAAGCCAACAGAGACGATTCACGCCCGCCCTTGCGCTCGCGTGTCACGACCGATGGAGCCGATCGCGCACCCCACCGGGCGTTCCTGCGCGCCTCAGGCCTGGATGACGAGGCAATGGCTCGTCCGATGATTGGGATCGTCAGCCAGCAGGGTGAAAGCACACCGTGCAACATGAGCCATGGGCCGCAGGTCGATCAGGCACGGCTGGGCGTCCAGCAGGCGGGCGGCACCCCACGCGTGTTCACGACCATTTCGGTGTCGGATGGGTTGAGCATGAACCACGAGGGGATGAAGTTCTCTCTGGTCAGCCGGGAATTGATCGCGGACAGCATCGAAGCCGTCGTTCAGGGCCATGCGTATGATGGTCTGGTCGGCTTTGGCGGCTGCGACAAGACGCTGCCCGGGGTCATGATGGGGATGGTTCGCTGTAACGTGCCGTCGGTATTTGTCTACGGTGGAGCGGCGCTGCCCGGTCGCTTTCAGGGGCGAGAGGTCTCGGTGCTCGATGCGTATGAGACGGTCGGTGCCTACCAGACGGGTGCCGCAGATGAGCGAACACTGCGTGAGATCGAGTCCGTCTGCAAGCCCACCGTGGGTGCATGCGCGGGCCAGTTCACCGCCAACACGATGGCGATGGTCGCTGAGGCGCTGGGCTTCACGGTTCCAAACTCGTCGATGGTGCCGGCCGTGTTCAGCGAGCGCGCGGCGATCGCTCAGCGGGCAGGCCGTCTGGTGATGGGCATCCTGTCGCGCGGCGGCCCGCTGCCGCGCGATCTGATCACCCGGCATTCGTTGGAGAACGCCTGCGCGATCGTTGCCGCGACCGGGGGCTCCACCAATGCGGCTCTGCATATTCCCGCGATCGCCAACGAGGCGGGCATTCGCTTCACGATGGATGACGTGGCGCGCGTATTGCAGCGCACGCCCTACATTGCCAATCTGCGGCCCGGCGGTGCCTACCACGCGGTCGATGTTCACCGCGTGGGCGGCGTCGCGGTGGTGCTGAGAACGCTGATCGAAGCGGGTCTGGCCCATGGGCAGGTGCCCACCGTCACCGGCCGATCGCTTGCCGAGGAAATTGCCGATGCCCGGGCGCCGGATGGCGATGTCCTGAAATCGATCGAGCACGCGGTGCTTCCGTCGGGCGGCGTGGTCGTGTTGAAGGGTAACCTGTGTCCGGATGGGGCCTTGATCAAGGTGGCCGGGCTGAAGGCGCAACGATTTTCTGGACGTGCGCGGGTCTTTGAGAGTGAGGATGCGGCGGTTCGCGTGGTTGGTGCGCGCAACTACCAGGCGGGCGATGTCCTGATCGTTCGCTATGAGGGGCCGCGCGGCGGACCCGGAATGCGCGAAATGCTGGGGCTGACCGCCTTGATCTACGGTCACGGCATGGGTGAGCAGGTGGCGCTCCTGACCGATGGGCGATTCTCAGGGGCCACGCGCGGCTTCTGTATTGGTTATGCCAGCCCGGAGGCCGCAGTGGGTGGCCCGCTCGCACTGGTCGAGGACGGCGATCTGATCGATATCGATACCCTCGCGGCTTCGATCAATCTTGCGGTCGACCCGACTGAAATGGCGCGTCGGCAGGCTCGCTGGCGGGCGCCGGTTTCGCGGCATCGGGCCGGCGTACTGGCCAAGTATTCGGCCCTGGTCGGGCAGGCTCACGAAGGGGCTGTGACGCACCGTGGCCCGGTCGATTGGCCCGGCCACCAGCCGGGCTGAATTTCTGTCATGATCGACGGGTTCAGTGCCCGCGCAGGTCAATAACAACGGAGGAGAGGTCCATGATTCAAAACGTATCCAAACTGATCGCCGCATCGCTCGCCAGCGCGGCAATATTATTTTCGCCCGGGGTCAGTGCGCAGCAGGCGCAACCCGTCAAGACGCTGAGGGTCGGAAACTGGTTGCCGATGCATCACCTGATCGTGGCCGGAATCATGAAGCCATGGGCGGATGCGATCGAGGCCGAGACCAACGGCAGCCTCAAGCTCCAGATCATGAGTTCGCCGCTCGGGCCGCCCCCGGCAACCTTCGACCTGTTGCTGGATCAAGCCTTCGATGTGGGGTACGGCGTCAGCGGTCACAACCCCGGGCGGTTCACGATGACGCAGGTGATGGACCTGCCCTTTGCTTCGCCGGATCCCTGGGCAGGCGCGGCAGCGGCCTGGGCGACCTACGAGCGATACGGAGCCCGTTACAACGAGCACAAAGGTGCCCACGTGGTGGGCCTGTTCGTGCACTCGACGCCCGCCATTCACATGCGGTCGACGGGGGTCAATCGTCTCGCCGACCTGAACGGCAAGAAGATCCGCGTCGGCGGCAATGTGACCGGACGGATCATGAGTGCCTTGGGCGCAACGCCTGTGCAGCTTCCGCCGACCGAGGCGCAGACAGCCATGGCGCGCGGCGTGGCCGACGGCATCACCTTCCCGATGGAATCGATCGATTTCTTCGGGATCACTCCTGTGATCCAGAGCTCGTTGCTGATCCCCGGGGGCCTCTACACCGACACATTCTGGATTGCCTTCAACCAGAAGACCTGGGATGGCCTGTCCGATGCGCACAAGGCAGCCGTGCGCAAGCACAGCGGCATGGCGATCGCCCTGCAGGCCGGCTGGGCCTGGACCAATGGAGACAATCTCGGGCGGACAGCGCTCCAGGCCAAGGGGGTCAAGTTCGTCGATCTTCCCGCCGAGGATGTGGCCGAAATGAAGAAGCGGCTCGAAGTGCTTCGCAAGGAGTGGCTGGCCGAGGCGACCAAGCGAAAGCTTCCGGGTGATGAGATCCTGGCCTACGCCGAGAACATGGTTCAGCGCTACGTCGCGACCAAGAAAGTCAACCGTCGCTGAAGCGCGCCCCCAACCGCTTCGGTCGATGAGCGTGACGGACCCGCTCGGCGAGGCGCCGGCTGAGAGGCCGCGTCGGGGACCCGCTGCGGGGCCGCTCGAGTGGGCGCAGGCGCTGCCCACGGGCATTGCCTGCGTTTGCGCAGCATTGATGATGGTGACAACGTTTTTCGATGTGCTGTTGCGTTACTTCGCCGGGCGCCCCATGGGCGGCGCCTTCGAGATCACTGAAATCTCGATGGGGCTGCTGGTGTTTTTTGCGCTGCCTTCCGTGATGGCAAGGCGCGAAAACATCGTTGTCACGCTACTGGTCGATCGGATGACGGCGCGTACGCGGGCGATGCTCGCTGCGCTCGGGGACCTTGTCTGCGCACTGGTGCTCCTCTTCGTGGCCTGGCGCATGTGGATGCATGGGGCGCGGCTGCTTCGGTTCAATGAGGTGACGATGGAACTCGCGGTGCCCAAAGGAGCGATCGCCCAGACGATGGCGATCTTGCTGGGCCTGGCCGCGCTGAGCGCGTGCCTGGCCGCCTGGCGAGGATGCCGCTCCTCAGCGACCACAGCGGGCGGGGCTCGGTCCTGATGGCCTGGATTGCGGCCGGTCTCGGTTTCACAGGGGTGTTCCTGTTGATGCTGCTCGGCCTACCCATCGCCATCGCGATGTTGCTGGTTGGGTTTTGCGGAATCTGGCTGCTGATGGGTGAGGGCGCCGCATTCGGCATGATGGGGCAGGTGCCCTACAACACGACGCTCTCGTACGAATTGTCAGTTGTGCCCATGTTCATCCTGATGGGGGCGATCATCAGCCGCACAGGCATGGCGGCCGACCTGTATCGCTTGTGCAATAGCCTTCTGGGGCATCTGCGTGGCGGGTTGGCCATGGCGACGATCCTGGCCTGCGGCGGGTTCTCGGCCGTCTGCGGGTCCTCCATTGCGACGGCGGCCACCATGGCCAAGGTCGCGATTCCTGAAATGGATCGCTACAAGTACGGGCAGGGATTTGCAGCGGCATCGGTTGCGGCGGGCGGCACGCTGGGTATCCTCATACCGCCATCGGTGATCATGGTCCTGTATGGCATTGCGACCGGGACGGATATCGGAAAGCTCTTCATTGCGGGCATCCTGCCCGGTGTCCTGGCCGTTTCGCTTTACCTTGCAGCGGTGTGGGTGCATGCCCGTTTGCATGCGGATGAGGCACCGTCGGGGCCCCGGGCGACGCTGATCGAACGCCTGCGACTCCTCGCTCCGGTCGGTCCGGTCCTGGTGTTGTTCCTCGTGATCATTGGAGGGCTCTACTTTGGCCTGTTCACCCCGACCGAGGCCGCGGGTGTGGGCGCGGCGAGTGCCCTGCTGATCGCAATGATTCGTCGGCTGATTCGCCTGCGCGAGTTCATCGACGCGCTGGTCGAGACCGTTCGCACGACGGCCAGTCTGTTTCTGGTGTTGATCGGCGCCTTGGTGTTTTCCAATTTTGTGAATCTGGCAGGGTTGCCGGCCGCGCTCTCCGGACTGATCGAGCAACTCGGTTTGTCGCCCCTGGGCGTCATCCTGGTGATTCTGCTGGTGTACGTGGTTCTGGGGATGTTCATGGAAAGCCTGTCCATGATCCTGCTGACGATTCCGGTCTTTTTCCCGATCATCAGTGCGCAGGGCTTCGATCCGGTCTGGTTCGGGATCTTCGCTGTGATGGTCACTGAGCTGTCCCTGATCACCCCGCCGGTCGGGCTCAATCTGTTCGTGATCCGAGGCGTGATCCCGCATATTCCGATCGCCGCCATTTATCGCGGCATCCTGCCCTTCGTGCTCGCAGATCTGGTCCGCATTGGCCTCCTGATCGCCTTTCCGGCGATCGTTCTGTGGCTTCCTGCGATGGCCTCCCGGTGAGTCCCCCTGAGAGGGCCCGACCCGTGTTGTCCGTGCTTTCGTCGAAGGCTGGGGCGTCGCTACTTCCCGATCTCCTGCGACAGTGTGGGAACGTCCTCGACCTGCCCTGGACCTACCGGGCGATGGGTGGGGTAGATGCGGTCCGAGCGGTGCAGGGGGCTGACCGTGAGGCGCCCATTGATATCGCCGTCCTCGATCGAGCGGCCCTGCTCGGCCTCGCGGACGAGGGCCGGGTTCATGCTCACACCCTTCGTGATCTGGTGGTGTCACGCACTGGCATTGCAGTTCAGTCGAAATTCGAACGGGCCGATGTGTCGTCGCTGCCTGCGCTGTTGACTCTGCTTGAGCGCGCCCGGTCGATCGCCTATTCGACCGGGCCCAGTGGACGAGCGCTGCTCGTCCGCTTTCACGAATGGGGCCTGATGCCCCGGTTATCCGACCGTCTCATCCAGGCGCCGGTCGGCGTGCCCGTTGCGCGACTCATCGCTGATGGGCACGCGGAGATCGGTTTTCAGCAGTTGAGTGAACTCAATGGCGTAGCCGGTGTTGTTCAACGGGGCCCGATGCCGCCCGGGGCAGAGATCGACACGGTCTTCAGTGTGGCGGTTTGTGCACGGACGCAGTCTGAGGAATGTTCGATACGCCTCATTTCGGCGATGGTCTCTGCTGAGACCGAGGGCATCCGACTCGCGCATGGTTTTGTGATTCCCCCAATGCACTGAGGTTTTCCTTTCACCCCCATGGCGTTCTTCACAACATGATTATCGACATTCACGGTCATTACACGACCGCCCCGAAGCAACTCGAACAGTGGCGCACGCGTCAGATTGCGGCGATCTCCGACCCGACACACGGCCCGCGAGCCGATGAGCTTCGCATCAGCGACGATGAGATTCGCGAGTCGATCGAGACCAACCAGTTGAAGAAGATGCGCGACCGCGGGATTGATCTCACCGTGTTTTCGCCTCGGGCCAGCTTCATGGCCCACCATATCGGCGATTTTCAGGTGAGTCAGGTCTGGTCCCGAATCTGCAATGACCTGTGTTACCGCGTGTCTCAGCTGTTCCCTGATTCGTTCGCACCCTGCGCCATGCTGCCCCAAAGCCCCGGCGTGGATCCCGCCTCCTGCATCCCTGAGATGGTCCGATGCGTCGACGAGCTGGGCTTTGTCGCGGTCAATCTGAATCCGGATCCGTCGGGCGGGCACTGGACCGCGCCGCCCCTGACCGATCGGTACTGGTATCCCCTCTACGAAAAGATGGTCGAGCTTGACGTGCCCGCGATGATTCACGTGTCGACCTCGTGCAATGCCTGCTTCCATACGACCGGCGCGCATTACATCAATGCCGACACGACCGCAGTGATGCAGTTGATCCAGGGCGAACTGTTCCGCGATTTTCCGAACCTGCGCTTCGTGATTCCCCACGGCGGTGGTGCAGCCCCCTATCACTGGGGGCGCTACCGTGGGCTGGCGCAGGAACTCGGGAAGCCCCTGTTGACCGAGCACCTGCTGCGCAACGTCTATTTCGACACCTGCGTCTATCATCAGCCCGGCATCGATCTGTTGACGGGCGTGATTCCGGTCTCCAATATACTTTTCGCGTCCGAGATGATCGGTGCGGTGCGCGGCATTGATCCCGAGACGGGCTTTGCATTTGACGACACGCGGCGGTACATCGAATCGACACCGCAACTCGACGCCGAGCAGCGACACCGTATTTACGAAGGTAACGCGCGCAAGGTCTATCCCAGACTGGATGCGCAACTCCAATCCAGAGGACTGTAATCATGAGAGTGCATGTGTTGATCCGTCGTTCCATCGTCATCGGTCTTGTGGCGGCCGCACCGGTCGGTGCCTGGGCTCAGGCGGCCGCGACCTACCCCAGCAAGACCGTCAAGGTGGTGGTCCCCTTTACGCCCGGCGGCAGCACGGACATCCTCGGGCGCGCGATTGCCCAGGAACTGACCAAGTCCCTGGGTCAGAGCTTCGTCGTTGAGAACACGCCGGGTGCGGGCGGGTCGATTGGCGCGGATAAGGTGGCGAAGTCGGCGCCGGACGGCTACACCTTGCTGATGGGGCATATCGGCACGCTGGGCGTCAATCCCAGTCTGTACCCGAAGCTGCCCTATGACCCGGTGAAGAGTTTCGCGCCTGTCGCCTGGGTGGCGAATGTACCCAATGTCCTTGTGGTGCATCCGTCGGTACCCGCCAAGACCCTGCCTGAACTGATTGCTTATGCGAAATCGCGTCCCGGGCAGTTGAATTATGGTTCGGGCGGCAACGGCAGTGCGGCCAATCTGGTCAGCGAGTATCTGAAGCTCGAGGCGGGCATCTCGATCGTGCATATTCCTTATCGGGGCACCGCACCGGCCGTCACTGATCTGCTTTCGGGTCAGATTCAGGTGATGTTCACGGGCGCGCCGCCCTTGTCCGCGCACCTGAAAAGTGGTGCGGTACGTCCGTTGGCCGTGTCCAGCACCAGCCGGCTGCCGATCCTTCCGGAGGTACCGACGGTGGCCGAGGCGACCTCGATGAAGCAGTTTTCGGGCGACCAGTGGTACGGTGTGGTGGCCCCAAGCGGCACGCCGCGCGAGATCGTGCTGAAACTCAATCAGTTCATCAATGCCTCTCTGAACAGCCCTGCACTCAAGACCCGATTGAGCGCGGAAGGTGCGGTCGCTGCCCCCAACACCCCCGAGGCGTTTGGCCGCCACATTGCGAGCGAGATCGAGCGCTGGCGCCCGGTCATCCGGCAGAGCGTCAAGGCCAACTGAGTCGCCTGGGGAAGTCAATCCATGAAGCACGCCGCGCCATTGCCTCTGGAAGGGCTCCGGGTCGTCGAATTCACCCACATGGTCATGGGCCCGACCTGCGGGCTGGTCCTTGCCGACCTGGGGGCCGAGGTCATCAAGGTCGAGCCGGTCGAGGGGGATCGCACTCGCCACCTCCTGGGCTCGGGCGCGGGTTTTTTCCCGATGTTCAATCGCAACAAGAAAAGTATCCGGATCAACCTGCAGCACCCGGAGGGCGCGGAGGCGGCACGGCGGCTGTGCGCAACAGCCGATGTGGTCTCGGAGAACTTCAAGCCGGGTTCGATGGCGAAGTACGGTCTCGACTACGCCAGCCTTTCGGCGCATCATCCTCGCCTGATCTACGCGAGCCTCAAGGGTTTTCTTCCCGGTCCTTATGAACATCGGACCGCGTTGGACGAGGTGGTTCAGATGATGGCGGGCCTGGCCTATATGACGGGACGTCCGGGCGATCCGCTACGCGCAGGCACCAGTGTGAACGACATCATGGGGGGCATGTTCGGAGCGATCGGCATCATGGGAGCGCTGATCCAGCGGGGGATCACCGGACGAGGTCAGCAGATCCAGTCGGCGCTCTACGAGAACAACGTCTTTCTCGTGGGCCAGCACATGCTGCAATACGCG
>JBDLRB010000039.1:0-2661 GCA_039800205.1 Pseudomonadota bacterium
CTGGTGGCATCGCTCGGGTCCGTTCGCCCATAGTCAACGACCGCGTCCCCCTCCTTGGCTGCGCGGTTGATATCGATCGATAGCGTGTCGCCCGACGCCGTCAGCCCATCGATTCCAACCAGCGAGGCCGACCGGGCGCTTGCCTGAAGACTGGTCCAGCTGCGCGTCGCGTCCTTCGTATCGGACAGCAGTGCGAGGCCGAAATCAACACCGGAGAGTTCAAGCCCGATGGCGCTTGCAGTGCCGCCATCGATTCCGGCGAAAGCACGCAAGTTTGATGCGCCAACCTTGAGTGCAGTAGCCTTGCGCTGCGTGCCATCGGCAAGGGTGATGTCGACCGGGGCGCTTGCGCGTTCAAACGCAAATTCGCCAGAAATCTGCACGAAGCCGAAGACATCAAGCGCCGCCCGCCCTCGAACCTCAAGCAAGTCGCCGCGTTTGCCATCGATAGTCAGTTCGAGATCGCTGGTGGGGCCGGTCAGTACCTGGACTGCGGTACGACGCGATCCATCGTTTGCAACCGCGTCCGGGCTGTAATCGACCACAGTACCGTCGGTAGACGAACGATTGACGCTGACGCTGAGGTTTGAAAGCTCGGCGGTGAGCCCCTCAATGCCGCCGAGCTGGGCTGAGCCAACGCTCGCCTGGAGGGTGGTCCATTCGCGCGGTGTGCCAGCGCCGGTCAAGCGCTCGGTGTAGAGCGCAAGCCCCAGATCGACGTCGCTCAACGACAGTCCGAGCGCATTGGCTTGGCCACCGTTGATTCCGGCAAAAGCGGACAGACCGCTCGCGCCGAGCAGCAGCATGTCGACATTGACCGCGGCGGTCGACTCGTCAGTACCCTGGGTTGCTGGATTATCGGCGAGTCGAATGGTTCCTGACTTCTTCTCGATGCCGAACGACCCCGACGCCTGGACGAAGCCAAACACATCGAGCGCGAGATTGCCTCGGGCGCGAAGCAGCTGGCCTTCGCTACCATCCATGGACAGCGTGAGGCTGGAAGGCGATGCCGAAGTGCCGGTGTCGACCGTGTAGCCCTTGGCCTTATAGTCGACCAGGGTGCCATCCGCTGCCGCCCGATTCACCTCGACAGAAAGGGTGTCAACCTCTGCGGTCAACCCATCGACCCCGGTAAATCCGGCGCTTCCGACATCGGCTTGCAGCGCCGTCCACTTCCTCGCCACCGTGCCCGCGGGCTCGGTTCCGGTGAGGGTCTCTCCCAGGATCGCGATGCCGAAATCGGTCTCGGCGAGTTGCAAACCAATGGCTCCGGCCTTCAACTGCCCCGCTGCGTCAAAGCCACCACCTACACCTGCAAAGGCGTAAACATTGCTCGCGCCGATACTGAGCGCTGCAACTTTGACAACGCTCGCCGGGCGCGTAATCACTCCCGCGTCGTCAACCTGTGCGTCGTTCAACACGACTTCCCGGTCACTCTTGTCGATCGCAAAGTTGCCCTGTACGGCAAAGAATCCGAAGACGTCGAGCGTGAGCGCGCCGCTGGCCCGCAGCGTATCGCCCCGCGCACCGTCAAGCGTTAGTTCAAGAGCCGTGCTCGGCCCGGTGGCAACCGTCACCTCGGATTTCCGAGGCTTCGAAAGATCAACCGGATCGCTGTATCCGTAGTCGACTACCGTCTTATCGGCGGCGGCGCGATTGACCTCGATCGACAAGGTCTCAGCGCTCACCACCAGCCCGTCGACGCCACCAAAACTCGCACCAGCGGCGGTTGCTTGTGCAGTGGTCCAACGCCTTGCTGTCGCCGTACTGTTGGCCGACAGCTTCTCTGTGACCAACGCCAGGCCGAATTCAACGCCTGTCAGCGCAAGACCCGTGGCGTCCGCCCTTCCCCCGTTGATACCGGCAAACCCAGAAAGGTCCGTCCCGCCGATCAACAGCATGTCGACGTTGATCGGATTGGCCGATTCATCCCCCGCGGTCGCAGGATTGTCCGTGACGCGGACCTGCCCCGACTTGCTTTCGATGCCGAATGAGCCCTCAGCCTGTACAAAGCCGAAGACGTCGACTTTCAGATTCCCCTTGACACGGGTAAGCACACCCTCGGCGGCGTCCATCGTGAGTGCAAGCGTGTCGGCCGGCCCCGTGTTGATGACCGTGGCAGTTTTGCGCACGCTCGAGGCGTTGGCCGGGTCGGTGCGGCTGTAGTCGATGACAGTCTTATCGGTCGCCGCACGATTGATCTCCACCGACAGCGTGTTGACGCTCAACGTAAGGTCGGTAATCCCGACTACCGACGCGCTACCAACGCTAGCTTGTGCGCTAGTCCAACGACGCGGGGCGCTTGTGCTACCGGCAGCCAGCTTCTCGGTGTAGAGCGCCACTCCCAACTCAACGCCGGAGAGCGACAACCCGGTGGCGTCGCTGCGGCCACCGTTGACACCGGCGAAGCCCGACAGCCCAGTGCCGCCAAACAGCAACATGTCGACAGTGATCGGAGCCGCTGATTCGTCCGCGGACGTATCCGGATTGTCGCTCACACGCACTTGACCAGATTTGCTCTCGATGCCGAACGAGCCTTCGGCCTGCACGAAGCCGAACAGGTCGATCTTGACGTTGCCCTTGACTCGCGTGAGTTCGCCTTCGGCAGCGGCCAGCGTGAGTTCCAGCGTGTCGGACGGACCGGTGTTGATGACGGTGGCG
>JBDLRB010000040.1:0-15275 GCA_039800205.1 Pseudomonadota bacterium
ACGATGCCCGGGACAGCCAGTGTACTGCCATCTTCGAACTGAAGTGTCTGCAGCATGCCGCGGGCCTGGTAGTGTGGATCGGCGGCGATATCGGCGATGGTGTAGATGCGACCCGCCGGCACCCCAGCCCCCTCCAGCGCAAGCAGAACCTCATCGATGCCCCGCTCGGCGGTCCAGGCGCCAATCACCGAGTCGATCTCTTCAACACGCTCGACCCGACCAGCGTTATCGGCCAGGCCTGGATCGGTGGCCAGGTCTTCGCGATCGATCAGCCGCATCAGGCGGCGAAAGATACTGTCGCCGTTACCGGCGATGAGTGCGTAGGCCCCATCCTGACACCGGTAGGCATTCGTTGGCGCAATACCCGGCAGCGCACTGCCCGCAGGTTGTCGAACGATTCCTGAAGCGTCGTATTCTGGCAGCAGGCTCTCCATGCAATTGAACACGGCCTCGAACAGCGCGATGTCAATCACCTGCCCCTTGCCGCTCGCATGGCGATGCTGCAGGGCCAGCAGGATGCCGATCACGCCATGAAGGGCGGCCAGCGTGTCGCCGATGCTTACGCCGACCCGAACCGGAACGCGCCCAGGTTCGGCCGTGAGGTGACGCATGCCGCCCATGGCCTCAGCGACAACGCCAAACCCGGGCTTGTCCCGATAGGGGCCGGACTGTCCGTACCCGCTGATGCGCAGGACGATCAATCGAGGATTGGCCTCCAGCAGTTGATCCGGCCCAAGATTCCAGTTCTCCAGCGTGCCCGGCCGGAAATTCTCGATCAGTACGTCCGCGTCGCGACACAGATCGCGAACGATCTGCTGAGCCTCGGTTTGCCGCAGATCCATGGCCAGCGATTGCTTGTTTCGAGATTGGACGTGCCACCAGAGCGAGGTACCGTCCTTCAGAATGCGCCAGGTCCGCAGCGGATCTCCGACGCCGGGGGGCTCAATCTTGATCACCCGGGCCCCAAAATCAGCCAATGTCTTGGCCGCGAACGGCCCAGCGATGAGCTGGCCCATTTCGATCACCTTCAGGCCGGCGAGGGGAGACTTGGACGCGTCCTGGATATCCGTCGTATTCATTGCGATGTCGCTGAGTTGAGGGATCAGGCGCTTGGGCTGATCGATGCACCCAAACGGCCGACCGGCAGGTATGAAAGCATGCAGTCAAGCATGTGCTCCGAGCCCAGATCGAGCATGGGCATGTGCGTGGTGCCGGGCCAGTGCTGGGCCAGGTCAAGCAGACGCGCCGAGCCACCGAGATCGTTGACTTGAGCAACGACCTGCCGCCAGCGCTCAGAAAGCGAGATCCACATCGGGCTTGAGTCCAGCCGGTCTCCCGAGCAGATCACCATCGGGAAATGGCGCAGTGGGTCGAGCGAACTCGCGAAACCCGAAGGCTCGATCGCGATCAGGCCATGCACATGCTCAGGATGGCGCGAGGCGGCTTCCATCGCGATTTCCCCGCCTTGGCTATGGCAGATGATGATCGCTCTTTGCAGGCGAGAGAGTACCGACTCAAAAGCTGAGATCTGGGCCGGCGTGTTGCTCAACCAGCGTGGGCAAAAGGCTCGACCCAGCGTCTCAAGGTGCTCGATCGGAAAGCGGCAGCCCGTGAACGGTGTTCGGCTGGCAAAGCCGGACGGTTCACCAAACCGGAAGAGGGTCCAGGCGTCTTCAAGATTTCGCAGGACGGGTTGACCCGGCCAGCCGCCGGGCACCCATCCCGCTCGACCCCGTTCGACATTGTCGACCACGTGAACTTCGTAGCCTCTGTCAACCAACACCTGTGTCCAGCCTGGGCGACCGTCGGGCGTGGTGTCCCAGATGCCGCCGTGGAGCCCCCCGCCGTGCAGTAGCACGACCGGGGGTTCGTCATTACGATCGACGGGGACGAAATACTGTACCCAGGCATGCTCGATCGGGTAGGTGCCATTCGGATCGTAGACGTACTGTGCAGTGCGGGTCACACTCAACTGCTGCGTTGGTTGACCCTCGACGCGTAGCAGTCCCCCGCCTGCGTAGTACGAACCGAATGTCTGAACCGGCACGATCTGACACTCAATCGAGCTGATTCAGCTTGCGATATTCATCGTACTGCTTCGAATAGGCGCGGTAGCTATCAATCACTTTCTTGAACATCGCGTCTTTCGCTGACTGCTCGGCATACACCTGGTCGGCCGCTTTGCGCAGGGCATCAATCACGGAATCCGGGAACCGGGCGACCGTAACGCCCCGCTTCCTTGCTTCGTCCAGCGCAGCCTGCTGCATCCCTGAAGCCTTGGCGACGGTCCAGAACGTCACATCGCGGCATGCCGAGTCAACGATGGTGCGTTGCTGTTCAGACCAGCCGTCCCAGACCTTCTTGTTGACGTAAAACTCGATGAATCCGGACGGTTGGTGCCAGCCCGGGAAGTAGTAGTGCTTGGCGGCCTTGTCGAAGCCCATGGGCAGATCCATCATCGGGGTGCCCATTTCGGTGGCGTCGAGGCGACCCGTCTCGAGCGAGGTGTAGATCTCTGCGACAGCGATGTTCTGCGGAATGGCGCCGACCTTGGCGAGTATCTGTCCGCCCAGACCACCGATGCGGATCTTCAGACCCTTCAGGTCCGCTACGCTTTGGATCGGCTTTCGATACCAGCCACCCGCTTCCGAAATGATGGCGCCGCAGGGCATTGGTACGACGTTGAACTTGGCGTAGGTTTCTCGCCAGAGTTCGAGGCCGCCGCCGGCATAGATCCACGACATGTATTTGGTGGCATCGGGCCCGAACGGGATCGATCCGAACAGCGCGGCCGCGGGGGCCTTTCCTGAGGCGTAGGCTGCATAAGACCACCCCGCCGGGATAGCCCCCGATCCGACGTTGTCCAGCAGTTCGAAGGGAGGCGAGAGTTCACCTGCGCCAAGATGCTTGAAGTTGATTGAACCCCCTGACATCACCGATACCCGCTTGCTGAAGTATTCGGCGGCGTCCCCGATGATCACGGTGTTTTTCGGGAATGCACTCTGAAGGTTGAAGTCCTTGGCCTGGACACCTGCTGATGCAAGAGCGCCTGCGACCGTTGCGAGCACTATGGTTTTCTTCATTGTCGATCTCCTCTGTTGAACCCCCGAATGGGGGGTATGGTTCTTGATCAAAGTACACCCACGACCAGCACCGGGAACGCCACCAGAATGCCCAGGCCGATCAACTGCAGCACCACAAAGGGAATCACACCCCGGTAGATCTGTTGGGTGCTCAGTGTCTCGGGGGCGGCTCCGCGCAGGTAAAAGAGCGCAAAGCCGAACGGGGGCGTCAGGAAACTCGTCTGCAGATTGACGGCCACCAGCACCGCAAACCAGACCAGGACGGACGAGCCACTCAAGCCGTTGCCGAAGTCCATCGTGGCAACGATGGGTCCGAAGATGGGCATCAGGATCATCGTGATCTCGAGCCAGTCCAGGACAAAACCGAGCAGGAAGATGACGATCATGACCACGGTCAGGAGGATCCAGGGGCCGCCCGTGATCCCTTTGAACGCATGCTCGATGGCAGCATTCCCGCCGATGCCATTGAATACCGCCGCGAAGCACGTGGCTCCGATCATGACCAGCAGGACCATCGACGTGGCGACGACGGTTTCGCGCGCAGCGCCCATGACTCGGGCCCATGAACATTGACCGTAGAGCAGGGCAATGGCGATCGAGCCCAAGGCGCCGAGCCCACTGGCTTCGGTGGGTGTGGCCAGGCCGGAGACAATCGAACCCAGCACACAGACGACGAGCAGCAGCAGGGGAAGCAGGTCTCGTACCAGTACGATGAATGACGAACGGCCGTGTGCTTGCGAGTGAATTGTTCCGGGCTTGAGCCTGCGACTGGTGTACAAGACGTGGATGGCATAGAGCGCGACCAGGATTAAACCGGGAATGAATGCAGCAGCGAACAGGTCTCCGACCGAAATGCGTAACTGATCGGCGAGGACGATCAGCATGACCGAAGGCGGGATGAGGATCGCGAGGGTTCCTGAAGCGGCGACGAGACCCGCACTGGTCTCCTTGCTGTAGCCGTTCTCAAGCAGTCGCGGCAACGCCAGCATCGCGAGCAACACCACGGAGGCCCCGACGATCCCGGACGAGACCGCCAGCAGGACCCCAATTACGAGCACCGACAGGCCCATGCCGGCGGGCGAGCCGCCGAGCGCATTCTGGGCAGCCCGCAACGCGCGCTCGGCAACGCCGGCACGCTCCAGCATCAGGCCCATGAAGATGAACATGGGTATCGCCACCAGAAGCCAGTTTGCGATGACATTCGAGTAGATGCGGCTGACAATCAGACCGAAGAAAGACAGCGGCAGCTCTGACACAAGAATGAAGAGCGCGGACGATCCCGCCAGCACCAGCGCGACCCGATATCCGAGCAAGATGCCCGCCAGCGTCAAGACCGCCATCGCAACCGGCAGAAGCGCCGACATCACTGCCCACCTTTTCGGGGCAGTACCCGCGTGGCCAGCCGAAGCCGGGCGAGTCGCCAGAAATCATAGGCGAGGACGATGGCCAGGAGACCCAGTCCGATCGGCAGCGTCGCCTTGACGAGGAAAAGGTGGGTGAGCCCGCCGTGCGAGGTCATCTCGTGACTGTTGAAGGCCCGCATGACGAAACGCCAGGAGGCTGGCAGGCTCATGAACAGAAAGGGCACCGAAAACAGCAGATGTCCGATCAACTCGAGATCGATTCGGGTGCGGTCAGAAAAGTTTTGCCAGAGAAAATCGACTCGGACGTGGCGGTCAAGCAGCCAGATCAGAGAGGCGGGGGTCAGACCAACGAGAGCCAGGACAAACCACTGGAGGTCGGTCAGGGTGTTCTGGTTGAGCGACTGTCCAAGCAGGATCATGGGCTGATCGAAGCTCAGAATCGGGTTGATGCCGATCGCACTGGCGAGCACCTGAAGTCCAATCAAACCCATCAGCAACAGGAGAAGCGAACCGAAGACGTTCAGCACAGCGTCGTGCCAGCGTGCGGGGGGGACGGGGCCGACGGCCCGACGGTCTGTTGATGAACCAGACGAATGCATGATGCGTGTACGCGGATAAATTCGATCAGGAATTTATCACCGCCCATCGACCAGCGTTTTCGCAATTTTCAGTAAGGTCTTCGCAATTTGCGAAGACTGGTCATACGGGATGTGCGAAGGTCGGCTCACGAAGAAATTCGATCAGTTCCATCACGAGAGGATCGCTCTGGACCGTCGCCGCAGCCAGAAGGATCCGGCGCCTCGCCCAGGAGTCCAGCAAGCTGCGCGAACCCAGCCGCATCGCTCGCAGGTTGGGTATGACCGCAGTCTTCGGGAGGATGGCGATGCCCATGTTGGCCTCAACCATGTGGCACACGGCGTCGAAACTGAGGAGTTGCATCCGAATCTTGAGCGGCTTGCCATGCAGCACGGCCGCTTGTTGCTGAGCCTGAAGGGCTGCTGCGCCCGAGCCGAGACTGATCCATTGCTCGTCGAGGAGGCTCGCAAAAGCGAGCGCCTTTCTTTTTGACGAGGATGCGAGCGGATGCGCGTTGGAAAAGACGACGATCAACTCGTCTTCCCGGAAGGGCCAGGTCCGTAGCGCCGGGGTTGGTGGCCCCTCAACAAACACGCCGATATCGGCTCGATCTTCGTGCAGTCGCGCGAGTACCCGGCCCGACACCTGCTCCTCGACGTCCACCTGTACTTGAGGGTGAAGCGATTGCCAGCGCGCAAGAAGGGGTGGAAGAAACTGATTGATGGCGGCCGAGCTTGAGCACAGGCGAATGTGACGGGCGATGCCGTTTCTCAGATCGCCGAGCGCGGCTTCAAGTTCGTAGACTGAGCCCAGGATCTCGAGTCCGCTCTTGATCAGGGGGGCGGCAGCAGGGGTGGGGATCAGCCCCGAGGTGCGGCGCTCGAACAGTTGAATTCCGACCGCTAATTCGAGTTCCTTGAGCCGGCGGCTTGCAGCCGCCAGAGCAAGATTGCATTCCCGCGCGGCGGCCGTGAGGCTACCGGTCTGGGCGCACGTAACCGCCAGGCGAATCGATATGAAGTCGAATCGTGCGAGGTTATAGCGTCCGGTAGCCATCCGAAGCTGAAGTCCTGACCCGAGGGCTCGGTCACCGGGTGATCGCGCCGCCGATGACCGAGTCGGTGTTCAACCGGGATGAATCCCTCAGGCTTTTTTCTGGTAGGCGCTGCACCAGGCCGCAGGCGGGACGAGCTTGCCGGCGAAGATCGCACAGGCACCGCCGGTGGCGGACTTGCTCTGGTAGAGCACGCAGTTGTCACAGCGCTGCGAGGCGCTGTGCTTCGGAAACTTCTTCTGATCGACTTTGGTCGTGTCGGCCTTGTAGCCGAGTGCGGCCGCCTGAGGTTCGGCTTCGCCGACCATGGCCTGAGCGTTGACGTTGTCAGCGACAACGACACTGATGCCTGCGAGGGTACAGGCGGTGGTGGTCAAGAACGCGCGACGGTTGTTCATGCTCGGCACTCCTTCAGTGGATGAATCGCGTGGAACGCGACCGGACAGGCTCATGCAAGTGCGGATCCGCATGGAGCGCTGACAGGTGGCGGGAGGCGAAGTATCCGCCCCAGGTCCTATCCTTGCAATTTGGTAGGAAATCCTTTGAAAACGATCGATTTCCAGTCGATTGACGCGATCGCGATTCAGCGCTTCTTCGAAAGCCGTACGTTCGGATGAGTTGTCGGGTGCCCGCGCGCGCGCGACTCGCTCCGCAAATGACGAGCGAGGGCCACCATCTGCGCCACCACGAACTGCCGGTCGATTTCCGCGAGGTCGACAAGCTCGCGCGCGAGCTTGTTTGCAAGGTCATTCATGTGATCGGACGCCTCGCCGATCAGCGCCGTGACCGAGCAGTCGTACAACTGGGCAAATTGACGCAGGCGCGACAGCGTGGGCGCGATCAGCCCGTGTTCGATCCGGCTGACGGACTCAGGCTGGATGCCAATGGCTTCGGCGACTTGCTGCTGGGTCAGGCCGAGTGCCAGACGCTGCTTGAGCAAAGCCCTTCCGATGGCATTCAGGAACTGAACTGTGGACGGGTCGGCTGACTGAACTGCAGTTTTCGCGGATTGCTCCGGCGCTCGTTTGAGGAGGAAAGATGGCTGCAAGCGCTTGACTCGCACGCTAGACCCTGTAGCCTGACCTCACAATGATCCAAAGCGCATGTTTTGATCCATAAGATCAAAAACAGTCAACCCCAGTAGGCGATTTGATTGATGGCGGCGAGCGTGAGGGGAGGTGTTGCTCTGACGACCGCCGAGGCTGCGCGTCTGCTATCCGTATCGGTATCCACGATCCAGACGATGGTGAGTACAGGGGTGCTCCAGGCAACGCGTACGGCTGGCGGCCACAGGCGGGTCGCGCTTGAATCGATTGAGGCTTGTGTGCGTGCGCGCGCTCGAGAAGCGCTGTCGGCTGTGTCGACCTTGGCAGGTCAGCGGTCGCTGCTCTGTATGCTCGTGGTCGGATCGGCGATTGCGCCGACCCATGAGGGCTTGTCAGTCGCAGTCGGTGGGCCTGGCGTGGCGTGTCATCGGGCCGCTGACGTGTTTGACGCACTGATTCAGGCGGCACGGCTGAGTCCCGACCTTCTGATCACCGATCATGTGCTCGATTCGATCGATGGTCTGGAGCTTGTGCGCCGTTTGCGCCGTCACCCGGAGTTTGCTGCGATGATCGCAGTGGTGCTCATCAGCGACAACAGGTCCACGGCTTTGAGCGGCGCTCCAGGTCCGCCTGGGACTCTCATTATCCGCGGTCCCCCCTGTATTGATCGATTACGCGGGCTGGTCGATGCCCTTCGACTGAATCGTGCTCGGGCGGGTTCGGCGACGGACCGACACCGAACGCAGTTCGGGGACGGACAGTAGCCCGCCGCGATCCAGGCATTGAAGCAAGGTCGCGGCCACTTTGCGAAGCACCTGCTCGCCCCGAGCGGACAAACGTACCAGTCGGGTCCGGCGGTCGTCGCGGCCCGGCTCGACGATCAGGAGCCCGTCGGCCACCAGACGATTGAAGTGGATTCGGGTGCCCCGGCTGCTGTGGGGAATCTGGGCGAACAGTTGTTTGACCGTCGGCCCTTGCGGTGCGCGGCACCGGCGATCGAACGGGGACAGGCGCCCGGCTGCGAGCAGGAGATCAATTGCGATCGATGTACCGTCAGGGCCCAGCGCTTCGTCAAAAACCTGCCGCACCCGGATGACGGCAGCGACCACGGTTTTAACCGATTCGCCATCCACCAGTGACTTGCCTCGTTGTTGTTTACGGGCAGCGTAACCGTTAAGCGCGCGCTTCACTAGTGCAATTGAGTGCTCTTTTTGCTCATTTTCAGTGGAGGCGGCGTTTTGGCTCAGCGGGCCTCCGCTGGGCGGGGCCGATGGGTGAATCGATAGGTCGTGTCGGGGTGGCGTATCGCGTCGATGGGTAGCTGGATGCCGTGCCAGCGGAGCATGGGGAGCGGACCCTCGCTGAACTCGATGTCGAGCGCGGCCAGATCGAGGTCGTGGATGGCGCCGTAGTGTTCAGTGGCGCGCAGCCAGAGGGTTCCGTCCGGCGCCATCGCCGCTGAACGGATCGGGCCCAGCTCGAGCCCCGTGTGATCAACCAGCGTGGCCGACTGACCCTCGCCCAGGATGCGCAGGATGCGAGGGGCCAGATCCAGGTCGACGAACACGCGTTGCGGCCCGTTCTGCCAGAACCAGCACCCTTCATCGGTCACACCGTAGTTGCGGTGGATGAAATCAAGAATGGGCGGGCTGGTGATGGGGCTGCCGGCTGCGTCACGGACGGGATCAAAATCGGGGCGCCCGCGGTCGATCAGATGCCATTGACCCCGCCGATCCAGCCTCAGCCAACCGTAGACTGCGGGCACATTGGGCCAGCGAGCCATCGCCGCGATCACTTGGGGGTCGAACGAATTCATGGGACGCCTTCAGACATGTTGGGCGAAGAATGTGGCCAATTGTTCGGGGACCCAGCCAAAGGCCCCGGCCGCCTGGCCGTGCGGGAAACCGACGTGACCGCCTTCTGCTGGGTAATCGAGCTCGACGAAGCGGCTGACCTCGGCCGGGCGCGCGAGCTGATCTGAGGGCATGAACGGATCGTTCAGTGTGTTGATGACCCGCGTCGGAACACAGATCGAACGCAGAAAAGGCTTGCAGGAGCTGCGCGCCCAGTAATCTTCGCACCCCGAAAAGCCGTGCAGCGGGGCGGTGACCGCGTCGTCGAAATCGAAGAAATTGCGTGCCCGCCGAACCCGGTCCGGGTCGATCAGGCCGGGAAACCGCTCAAGCATTTCAAGACTCTTGGGGCGGAGCGTACGCAGAAAATATTCGCAGTAAATCCGGTTGAAACCGCGCGACAGCGAGACGGCGCCCGCGCGCAGCTGCTGGGGCGGGCAGAGGGCGGCGGCCGCCTTCATGAAACCGGCAGACTCGCCCCGTTCGCCCAGCCACTTGATGAGCGCGTTTCCGCCAAGCGAAACGCCCACCGCAAACAGCGGGCGATCGGGGTGGGTTTCGTACATCCGTCGCAGGATCCAGTCGATTTCATCGGAATCGCCGGAGTGATAGGCCCGCGGGGCGAGATTGCTTCGACCGGAACATCCGCGGAAATGAGGAACGACCGCATGGTGGCCCAGACGCTCTGCGCAAGCGAGCAAGGCCCGGGCGTAGTGGCTGCCCGAACTGCCCTCGAGGCCGTGAAAAATGACCCACAGCGGCGCCTGCGATCCGGGCGGCGGCGCGGCGAGGAAATCAAGGTCAATGAAATCCTGGTCGGGGGTCTGCCAGGTCTCGCGCCTCAGTGCGACGGCCGGGCGTCGTGCGAACCTGGACGGCCAGATCGTCTGCAGGTGGGCGCCTGGTAGCCAGCCAGGCGCCCGGTATGCGCCTGGGGTCAGTGCAGCACCGCGCCGGACGGGGGGACGACGGGCGCATCCGTTTGTTCAGTCTGGGCCGCGTGATGAATCAGCATGCGCCAGCCGCGCGGCCCCTTGACGTAGACGTTGGTTGCGATGCATTGGACGCCTTCGGAGGACGGACGACCGGGCATCCGGATGCGCTCGATGACGTTGTGCACACACAACATCGCGCCGCTGATCGCCCGGACGCTGGCGATCTCGATCTGAACCGGGCCGGCCGTCAGAATGCTTTCCCACGAGGCCCGGACCGCATCGAGACCGATCAGACGGGGTCCGCCGGGATGAATGCAGATGACTTCTTCCTCGTCCGACCAGAGCGCCATCATGGCCTGCAGGTCGCCCCGGCGCATGGCGTCGTAGAACGCTTCTTCGACCGCGTCGGCACTGGACAGGAGCGGTAGCGCCATGGGCTTGACGGTAAGCGGTGCAGGATTCAGTGAGCGCCGCCCGCGCGCTGACCGGCGCGCAGGCGATAGACGGTCCCGCAATATGGGCAACGGGCCTCGTCGGCATGGCTGAGGTCGAGATAGACGCGCGGGTGATGACACCAGATCGGCATCTGCGGATTGGGGCAGAAGGCGGGAAGATCCTGAGCGTCGAGTTCGACGAGGGCAGCCGCGGTCGGTGAGGCAGTCATGACGGTCGGTCCTGGTTCAGCGGGGCACGATCGATTCGTGGAAGGCGGGGCGGCACGTCTCAGGCCACGGGCGTGAGCCAGTGACGATAGCGCGGCTCCCGTCCGGCGATCGTGTCGAAGAAGATCTGCTGCAACCGCTCGGTGACCGGGCCTCGCCGTCCGGACCCGATCGGCCGGTCGTCCACTTCACGGATGGGTGTGACCTCGGCGGCCGTACCGGTAAAGAAGGCTTCGTCGGCGCAGTAGACCTCATCGCGGGTGATGCGCTTTTCCCGGACTTCGATGCCCTGGTCGCGGGCAATCTGAATGACAGCGTCCCGGGTGATGCCATCAAGACAGGAGGCCAGGTCGGGGGTGTAGACCACGCCATCGCGCACGATGAAGACGTTTTCGCCTGCGCCCTCGGACACATAGCCCTCGGTGTCGAGCAGGAGCGCCTCGTCGTAGCCGTGGGCGGTGACTTCGGCGTTGGCCAGGATCGAGTTGACGTAGTAGCCGCTCGCCTTGGCGCGCACGAGCGACACGTTGACATGATGTCGGGTATAAGAGGAGACCTTGACCCGGATGCCCTGCGTGATGCCGTCTTCGCCCAGGTAAGCGCCCCAGGGCCAGGCGGCGATGGCGACATGGATGGTGTTGCCGCGCTTGGAAACCCCGAGCTTTTCAGAGCCCACCCACGCGATCGGCCGGATGTAGCAGGACGCGAGATTGTTTTCGCGCACCACGTCCTTTTGGGCCTGCATGAGCGTCTCGGCGTCAAAGGGCAGCACCATCTGGAAGATCTTGGCCGAATTAAAAAAGCGGCGAGTGTGTTCGGCGAGCCGGAAGATTGCCGTGCCGCCCTGCGCATCGTAGGCACGAACGCCTTCGAAGACCCCCATGCCGTAGTGCAGCGTATGCGTCAGCACGTGGATCCTGGCGTCGCGCCAATCGACCATCTTGCCGTCGAACCAGATCAGACCGTCCCGGTCGGCCATTGACATGGAGAGCTCCTGTTTTCGGAAACCAAATATCCATTTTAGCCCGACCGGCGGGCTGTTACACTCCGCGGATGATTGCCAGTCTTCGATTTCAGGTGGGGCTGCTCGCCGGGCTCCAGGCGTTGCTGCTGACCAACAACGCCACGCTCATTGCAGTCAACGCGCTGGCTGGCATGCAACTCACGGACAACAAGCTCTTTGCGACCCTGCCTGTGACGGGCTATGTCATCGGGGGCGCGGTCTGGTCCATGCCCGCTGCGTACGTGATGAAGCGCTTTGGCCGGCGGGCGGGTTATTCAATCGGATCGGTGGCGGCCATCCTCGGCGCGATGATTGCCGGCTACGCGATGGCGATCGGCAGCCTGTGGCTGCTGTGCTTCGCCACTTTCGTCTGCGGGCTGTACAACGCGTTTGGCGTCTCGTTCCGTTTTGCCGCGGCGGATGTGGCCGACGCGTTCAAGCCCAGCTTCAAGGCCCGCGCGATTTCGCTGGTGCTGACGGGGGGGATCGCGGGTGGCATTTTCGGACCCGAAGTCTCGCGCTGGTCGCGCACGGCGCTGCCCCAGGAGTTTGCCGGCACCTACCTGATGCTGGGCGTCTTTGCCTTGTGCTCGCTGATCATCGTCCAGTGGTTGCGGGTGCCGGCGCCGCCCGCGTCCAGCGCCGCCACGGCGCCGCCCCGCCCGCTCGCCGAGATTTTCCGACAACCAGCGGCCCTGGTCGCCCTGGCGTCTGCGGCTCTGGGATACGGCATCATGAATCTCCTCATGGTGGCCACGCCGCTTGCGATGGAGGTCTGCAGCCTGCCCTTCGACTCAGCGGTTTTCGTTCTGCAGTGGCACATTGTCGGCATGTTTGCTCCGGGTCTCTTCACCGGGGCCCTGATTGCGCGTTTCGGTGTGTTCCAGGTCATCATTGCCGGTGCCCTGATGCTGCTGGCCTGTGTGTTCATTGCGCTCTCGGGGGTCGAACTGATCCACTTCGCGGCGGCCTTGTTTCTACTCGGTGTGGGGTGGAACTTCATGTACACGGGCGGCACGACGCTGCTCACGACCACCTATCGCCCGCATGAGAAAAACAAGGTACAAGGCTTCATGGACACCACCGTGTTTATCGTGATGGTGACCTCCTCGGCCAGTTCGGGGGCCTTGCTGTTTGTGAACGGCTGGTCGGTCCTCAACCTCATCTCTTTGCCGTTTGTGGTGCTGGTGATCGTGGGGGCGGTGTGGGCCGCGAGCCGGCTGGGCTGGGGGCTCGGTCAGGTGCGCGCCGCCGCCGGCTGATCACCGCCGCAATCGGATCGTAACGATGGCAAGCGAGCGTGTGGCGGCTGTGCGGCGCGGCCGCTACCGCGCCGGCGCGAGGCAGGTCAGTCCCGCGTTGCCGGGGCTCTTCAGCTGGGGGATCATCAGCGGGATCGCATTGGTCAAGTCCGGCTTGACCGTGCCGCAGGCGCTGGGGATGACCTTTCTGGTGTTTTCCGGGACGGCGCAATTGGCGGCCCTGCCGCTGATCGCATCGGGCGCCTCATTGGCGATGATCGCGCTGACCATCGCGCTGACCAACCTTCGCTTTCTGATCTACAGCGCATCGATCTCGGGCGATCTCAGGCGGGTCCGCCCGCCGCTTCGCGCACTGCTTGGTTATCTCACGACCGATAACGGTCTTGCGCTCTATCAGATGAGCGATCCTGCGCAGCGGCGCCGGCAGCGGGCCGCCTTTCTGTTTGGCTGCAACACGCCGGTCTGGATCGCCTGGCAGTTGGGTTCCCTGATCGGCATTGCCCTGGCAACGGTCTTGCCCGGATCGGGCGAGCTCAGTTACCTCGGGGTGCTCGCCGTCATGGCCATTGTCGTACAAATGACCCGTACGCTGATCGCGGTCTGGGCGGCGGTCAGCGCCGCGGGGGTTGCTGTGGTCGGCACCGGCTGGCCGATGGGCGGAGGCATGATTGCCGCCATCGTTGTCGGGATCACCGTTGCGCTGGTCCTCGAATCCCGCGCCAGCCGGCGTCCGGCGGGCGAAGTGGCCCGGTCATGAGTGCAGATCTGCGCGTCTGGGTCATCATTGTGATGATCACGGCGATGGTCGTGATCATGCGCAATGTCTTTCTGTTTGCCCCCCGGAGCTGGCAGCCGCGCGGCCTGCTGCAGCAGGCGCTTCGCTATGCCCCGCTTGCCGCGTTGGCCGCCCTGGTGACCCCGCAGATGCTCGCGGGGGTGCGTGCCCAGCAGGGTGCGCTCACGCCTGAATTGCTGGCCGATCCCAGGCTCGCCTCGGCGCTGGTCCTGATTGCGGTCATCCGCTTGAGCGGTAATGCCTTTGCAGGCATTGCCGCCGGGACTGGAATCTTTCTTCTCTTGTCCCGATGACCTCCGGCGTGTTCGGCCATCGAGCTCACACTTAAACGGCAAGCGTCTGCTGCCAGAGTGTACGAACGGCAGTGACCTCATCCGCCACCGATTCGGGTTCGACCCGGGCGTATTGGCTGTCGTCCAGGCGCAATTGGTGCTGCAGTTGTCGGTACCGACGGTAGGCGTCGGCCACGCGACGGGCGAGTCCCGCTTCGATCAGGCCCGCATCGGCCGCGCGCCCCAGCAGCGCGATGTTGCCCGCATTGTCGAGCATCGATGGGTGCTCGTGCGAGGAGGCCAGAACCAGATACTGAACGATGAACTCGATGTCGACCATGCCGCCCGGGTCGTGCTTGAGATCGAATAATGCGCTCCGATTGGGATGACCCTCATGCATTTTCTGGCGCATTGACCGGACCTCCTGCGCGAGCGCCGTCCGGTCGCGCGGCATCGCCAGGACGGTTCTGCGGATTTGTTCGAACCGTGCGCCGATCGCCGGGCTGCCGGCTGCAAATCGGGCGCGGGTCAGGGCTTGATGTTCCCAGACCCAGGCCGACTCGCGCTGGTAGCGCTCGAAGCCTTCCACCGAGGACACGAGCAGTCCGGCATTGCCGTTGGGGCGGAGCCGAAGATCAGTCTCGAAGAGAAGGCCCGCTGCCGTGCGCGTCGAGAGCCAGCCCGAGACCCGTTGAGCCAGGACCGAATAGGCCTCGGTGGCGCGCTCGTCGGGATCGTCCTGAATGAACACCAGGTCCAGGTCAGACGCATAGCCCAACTCCTTTCCGCCCAGTCGACCATAGGCAATCGCTGCGACGTTCGGATTGTCACGAAAGCGCTGCCGCAGCTGTGACCAGACCAGCCGAATCACCAGGTCGAGCACCCGGTCGGCCAGATCACTGAGAAAGTCCGAGATGCGCTCGGTGCTGTGGGCGCCGGCCAGATCCTGGACCATCAGCCGAAAAACTTGGGCGTGGTGGGCCTCGCGGACCAGGTCCATCTGCTGCTCGACGTCAGGCTCACCGCCGATTCGTGCCGCGTTGACCCGCTGTTCGAGTTGCGCCGCCCAGGCGGCGGTGTCCGTTGCATCAAACAACTGTCCATCGAGGAGTTCGTCAAGCACGACGGGATGCCGCATCAGATAGTCCGCCGGCCATTTCGCCCAATCGAGGACCTTGAGAACGCGATCGAAGGCCTGAGGGAACTGGTCGAGCAGCGTCACGTAGGCGGGGCGCCGGCACACCGATTCCAGGAGATCGAGCAGCCGACTCATCCCGGCCTTGCCCATGTCGCGCGACACGGCTCGTGCGATCAGCCGTTCGATGGCCTGCCGGGTCTCGGCTTTGGCCGCACCGTATCGTGATCCCGT
>JBDLRB010000041.1:0-7534 GCA_039800205.1 Pseudomonadota bacterium
AATCACAATGTCCTTTTTGCGGCCCACAAAACGGTAGTACTCAAGGCCCGCGCCTGCAATCTCAAAGAGGTCGCCCGTGCAGTAATACCCGTCCTGATCGAATGCGGCAGCGGTCAAGTCAGGCGCCCTGAAATAAGCGCTGAAGATCGTCGGCCCCTTGAAACGCAACTCGCCGACCCGACCCGCCATGGTGATCACGTCACCGCTGTCCGGATCCACCAATCGAGTGCTGATCTTGTTCGAATTGGACAAGGACCATTCGTAGCCGGGTACACCGACCCTGGGGAAAAAACGGGCCCGGTGGCGGCGATCCGGGACATCCTGCGGCGCAGCCGACAGCGCCGCGCCTTCATTGGAGCCAAAGTAGTTGACCACCTCAATCTCAAAACGTGAGGCAAACGATTCAACCAGCCAATCCGGAAGCGGCGCCCCACCGGACCCGATGCGCCGAAGCCGAGACAAGTCGACGCCGTCGAGGCGATCCGGCTCCTTGAGGAGGAGGCTCAGCACCGCGGGCGCAGCAATACTGTAGTCGGTCGGATGCGTCCGGAGCTGATCGATGAAGACCTCCAGATTGAAGGGATGGTGATGATGCACTGTCGCACCGGACATCAACCAGGCCATCAAACTGGTCGAGATCCCCGCCATGTTCACGAAAGGAAACGGCACCAGCATGACCGCGCCCTCGGCGATCTGCCCCGCATCGATCACCGAGCGGCCGACAAGCAGCCACTCGTTATGGTTCCTCGGCACCCCCTTGGGTGCGGACTCCGTGCCCGATGTCCAGCAGACGGTGAGCACATCATGTGCGCTGACGCCCGACTCAAGGGCGATACCCGCCAGCGCGGTCCTCAGCGCCACGGTATCGCACTCGGGCGGCTCGTACCCCAGCAGAGGCTCCGCTCCAACCGGTGGCGCATCGCCGAGCGTCAACACGGACTCGATCGTCGGGAGACTGGTACGGTGCTCGACCCAGTGCGCGGCCAGCGCAAAGTGGCCAACCCGGGTCGCCACAAGCGCCAGACGCGCCCCGGTGCGCGCAACGATCTGCGCAAGCTCGTGGGCGCGATACTGGACCGGTACCGGCGTCACGATGACGCCCGTCAGGGCACACGCCAGGTAGACCGCATGCTGACGGACGCAGTTGGGCCACTGCATCACGATGACGTCGTCCCGTCGGACCCCCCGTGCCTTCAGTACGGCAACAATACCGAGCACCTCATGCCCCAGTTCGGCCCAGGACAGTGCGCGTGGCTCAACCCCCGCCAGGGCGAACAGATTGGGGGGATCGGCAACGGCAAGACGATCGGGATGGCGCCCGATGCAATCCAGAAACAGATCACCCAGGGTCTGCTCTCCCCACCATCCTCGCGAGGTATATTCCTTGATGCGCGCGTCAGGGACCAGGATCATGCTCATTCCGGCAAAGTCAACGGACCCAGCGGATCATGCCCGAAAACTCCGGGCATTAGAATCGCAGTACTTCGAGGTGTCCTCTGAATCAGACCAGACGCCATCGTCGTCCGGCGGCGCCGTCGCCGCCCGTACCGTCGTGAGGCTCGCCCTTGAACTGGACCCTACCCAAGAATTCCCTGTTCGCGATGCTGTTGCGCTCTCCCTGGTGGAAGAGTGTGGGCATTGCACTGATCCTGTCGTTGATCGCCTTGGCTGTCCTCCCTGAGCGCCTGAAACTCGCTGGAGCGCTCGCCTCTTTCCCGTTCGTTGTGATTGGATTGATTGCCGCCTGGAGACAGCTCAAACAACCCAGCGAAGCGACTGTGGCGCGGACCGCTGCAGGCCTGCGCGAACTCGATTGGCCCGGGTTCGCCCAATCGCTCGAAGGCGCTCTGACACGAGACGGCTATGTTGTCGAGCGAAGCGCGCGCTCGGGAGTGGATTTCGAACTGTTCAAGGCGGGCCGTCGCGGGTTACTGGTCGCCCGGCGCTGGAAGAGCGCGCACACGGGAATCGAACCGCTGCGAACGCTCCGGAACGCAGCCGATGAGGCGGATGCGCAGGATGCGATTTATGTCTGCCTGGGCGATCTGTCCGAGTCCGCCCAACGCTTCGCGGCATCGAACCGTGTTCAGGTCTGGGGCGCAACCGAACTCAGTGCGATCAAGACCGTGGCTGGAGGATCAAGGGTCTGACGCATGACTGTCCAGCTGGTCAGCCGGGCCGCGCCAGTCGACCAGGCAATCGCGTGAGAGGTCCGACACCCGCGGGCGACCGATCAAACCGAGCACCCGAACGATCTCCTCGTCCAGCACGCTGAGCACCCGTCGAGCGCCCGCCTCCCCCCCCGCCGCCACACCGTACAAGGTGGCCCGCCCCACAAGGACCGCAGAGGCTCCGAGCGCAAGCGCCTTGACGACCTCCGACCCACGCTGGACGCCACTGTCGAGGAGTACCGGTACGCGGCCCGAAACGGCGTCCACCACGCGAGGCAGGGCCCAAAGGGGTGGCACGGACTGATCCAGCATCCGACCGCCATGGTTGGAGACGATTACACCGTCCATTCCGCAGGCGATGGCCCGCTGCGCGTCGCCCGGATCCAGCACGCCCTTCAGCAACATCGGGCCCGACCAGGCCCGCCTGAGCGCAGCGAGATCATCCCAGTTCAGGCGGTCCGACTTGGCCATCGCACGGCCCAGCGGCTTCGCGGTAATACTCGATCGCATCGCGGCAGGATAGTTCTCATACTGAGGCATGCCGGTGCTCAACAGATAACGCAACAAGACGGTACGCAGCCAGCCGGGATGACGCACCACATCCAGCACATTGCGCCGACTGAATCGAAACGGAATGCTGAATCCATTTCGCAGGTTGTACTCGCGATTTGAGGGCACCGCGGTGTCGACCGTGATCACCAGCGCCTCGTATCCGCAGGCCTGCGCCCGGGCGACCAATTCGAGCGATTGCTCACGCTGCGGCCACATGTAGAGCTGGAACCAGCAGCGTGCACCGCTCTCGGAGGCCACCCGCTCGATCGAACTGAGCGAGCCGGTGGCAACCGTGAACGGAATGCCGGCCTGTGCGGCGGCTCGAGCCAACGCAATCTCACCCTCGTACCACATCAGGCCAGCCGCACCCGTGGGCGCGATCACCAGCGGTGACGGTTGCTCGTGCCCCAGCAGTTTGACGCGCGCCGAGCGGGTCGACACGTCGACCAGCGTGCGGGGCACAAAACGCCAACGATCGAAGGCCTCTCGATTGCTGCGCAGCGCGACCTCGTCCTCGGTCCCGCGGTCAACGAATTCGAACAAGCCCTTGGGGAGCCTGCGCTGAGCCAGTCCACGAAAATCCGCAACGTTCAGCGCATCTTGCCAGCCGGCTGGAGCGCTCATCTCGCCGTCCAGGCCTACTTGGTCGGCTGAGCAAGACTGGCCAGGATGGCCTTGTAGCTCGCCCCCTCCCGAACGAACATCTCCCGCATCGCGGCGGGCGTGGACACCGACACCTCCATCCCCTGGGCAGCGAGCTTTTGCGCGATGGCCGGGCGCGCCCCAACCTTGGCCAGTGCAGCGTTCATGCGTTCGACGATCGGGCGGGGCAAACCGCCCGGCGCGATCACGCCCTGGAAGGTCAGTGCCTGATAACCGGGAACGCCGGCTTCGGCCACCGTCGGCGTATTGGCCGTGGCCGCGGAACGCTTCAAGCCCGTGGTTGCAACCAGTACGATTCTGCCCTCCTCGATCTGCTTCGTGTTACCCACCAGCGACGCAAACATCACATCGACCCGCCCTCCCATCAGATCGATCGCCGCCGGTCCCGCGCCCTTGTAGGGCACATGAGTCATTGAAATCCCGGCGGCCCGTGCAAAGGACTCTCCCGCAAGATGCTGGGCAGAGCCATTCCCCGAGGAGGCAAAATTGATCTTGCCCGGATTGGCTTTCGCGTAGGCGATGAAGTCCTTGACCGAACGAATCTTCAGCCCCGGGGTCAACATCATCCCGAGCGACTGAACGGTTGTGACGCCGACCTGGGTGAACTCACCCACTGGGTCGTACTTGGCCGCCGGGTTGAGCAGCGGGGTAATGATGAACGCATTGGTGCCATAGAGGAAGGTCGAGCCATCCGCAGGCGAACGTCGCAGATACTCGGTCGCGATCAGGGTCCCGCCTCCCGGTCGATTCTCGACGACGACGTTCTGTCCGAGCTCTGCCGTCAGTTCGGCCGCAAACATGCGAGCCACGATGTCGGTCGACCCCCCCGCGGCGTAGGCGACGATCAGCTTCACGGTTCCGGTCGGCCAGGACGGCTGCGCCTGAGACAGGCTCGGAACCGCGGTCGATGCAGCCATCAGCACGACCGCCCGAGCAAGACTCCGGCGGACCTGTTTGAGCGAAACCCGACGAGTTGAAGCGCTGATCCGGTCATTCATGTTGTCGTCCTCCTGTTGATGTCAATGGTCCGAATGCCTGCGGACAAATGGACGTCGCTCTGCCGTGCCCCCCGGTCCGAAGAACCGGGTCGCCATGATCTGGCAACGCTTGATGTATCGGTGCTCATCCGGCCCATAATCGGCCACCGCATTGTGATTGGTCCCGAGGTTGTCCCACAGCAGCACCGAGTTCTTCTGCCACGCATAGGCATAGTGAAAGCGATCCTGCTCCTGGTATCGGAACAACCAGTCCAGCCACTGATCGCTGTCCGCCTCACTCAGCTCGTTGATCCGGACCGCATACCCCGGATTCACGTACAGCACGGGGCGCCCCGTGACCGGGTGCTCAAGCACGGCGGGGTGCACGGCCGGCGGGCGTTTGGCGCGCTCATCGGCGCTGAGCGCCTCGCGCCGGCTACCCGGGCGACGACGCATCAGATCCCAGAACTTGTTGAAGTCATGCGTCACGGTCTTGCCCCGAAGCAGGACCTTGACCTCGTCCGGTAGCTCGTCATAGGCCTGGCGTGTGTTCCGAAACTGGGTATCGCCCAAGGGGCGACCGTCGCGCTGCGGAATCACCAACCCATACAGGCAATTACCGAACGCAATCATGTTCATGTAGGACATGTCGGTGTGCCACGACTGGCCGGCATCGGCCAAGCCGAGCGGCCGACCGTTCTCGATCATGTTGGATAACACCATGACCTCTGGGTACCCGGGGACCTGAGCACGCCCGCCCGGGCTGACATGCAATTCACCAAAACAGGCACTGAATCGCCGAAGATCCTCGGTTTCGAGCGTCTGCCCGGGGAACTCGAGCACACCATGGTCGGATACGGCCACAATCAGCGTGTCAACCTGTGCATCGGTCAAGGGCCTGGACAGGTCGAGGTTCAGAACGCGTGCACCGAGCGTCTGCCCGCTTGGAACGATCTTCATCATTGGAGCCTCCCCGGCGAACCGTGAAGGCGACCCACCGCCTTCCTGCCGCTTCGTGTTCCTGCATTATAGGGTGGGCCTCCGAGCAGCGCCGGGGCACTCCGCATGCGGGCTCGACGGGCAGCGCTCGTGCTGTCAAACTCCGAGCGGCCATCCTTGGAGCGGGCGCGGCACGGCCTGCGAACTCAACCTCCCACACTGGAGCAGACCATGCGTTCTACGACAAAGCGAGCCCTCATCCTGTCGGCGCTTTCCGGATTCATTGCAAGCAGTTCAGTCAGCGCAGAAAACTACCCGACTCGGCAGATCCGTTTCCTGGTACCGCTCGCTGCCGGCAGCACGGCCGACATCATCTCGCGGACGGTCGGTACCGAGCTCGCCAAAGCGCTGGGTCAGCCGGTTGTCGTCGAGAACAAACCAGGTGCGGGGGGTACGATCGCGATGGCCGAACTCGCGCGCTCGACGCCTGATGGCTACCTCATCAGCTTTGCCTCGCAGGGCACGCTGGTTTTCAACCAGGCGCTGTACAGCAAACCCGGCTACGACTCGCAAAAGGACTTTGCTCCGATCGCATTTGTGGGCGGGGTCTCAAACGTGATGATCGTTCCGCCCGGGAGTCCAGCCGTCAAACCGGCCGATCTCATCGCACAGGCGAAGGCCAAGCCTGGCGCCCTGACCTTTTCGTCGGGCGGAAGCGGCACCAGCCATCACCTGTCGGGCGTACTCTTCGGCAACATGACGGGGACCTCGCTGCTGCACGTGCCGTACAAGGGCGCGCCGCAAGGCATCCTGGCCGTGATGTCGGGCGAGGTCACCATGGGCTTTTTCAACACACCCACCGTCATCAAGCAGTATCAGGCGGGCAAGCTGAAAGCGCTGGCGGTCACCAGCCTGAAGCGCTCGCCGCTCCTGCCCGAACTGCCCACGCTTGATGAGCTCGGCATCAAGGGCTATGAGGTCAACACCTGGTTTGGTTTCGTGACCCGGGCGGGCACCCCAAAGCCGATTGTCGAACGCCTCCACGCCGAGATCACGCGCATTCTGGCGGACCCTGCTCTGAAGGCACGTCTGGCCGGGCAAGGGTTTGACATTGCGGCGCCCACCACGCCCGCACAGTTCGCGCAGATCATCTCCGATGATCTGAAAAAGTGGGTGCCGATCGTGAAGGCCTCGGGCGCCCAGGTGAACTGATCTCGTTTCGCCCGATTCGTGAAGATGGGTCGCAGGATGCCGACCGCAAGTGCTATAGTGCACTCGTTCTGGCACTATAAAGAACTGTCCGGGCGACTTCCGGCATACCGCCACGAGGCCCCGGGCGCGCTCTGCGGAGGCGTCCTTGCTGCACTCGCTGATCCATCTTGCGGCGATTCGATGAAGATCGAACGCATCGAAATTCACGGCGTCGACATGCCCCTGATGGGGGCTTTCAAGACCGCTTATCACAGCAGCGCCGTTCAGCGCAGCATTATTGTTCGCATCACTTCGGACGACGGTTTGACCGGGCTCGGCAATGTTGACCCGATCGCCGGCTACTCTGAGGAAACGCCCGAACAAACGCTGGATGCGCTGGTTCGGCGCTTCGCGCCCGCACTGCTGGGCTCGGACGCGGGCAATATCCATCAGGCCGTGCGTCTGATGGACGCCTTGGGCCCGGGCTTTCTGGACGCAAAAGCCGCGCTCGAGATGGCCTGTATCGACCTCCAGGCGCGGAGCCTGGGCATCCCCGTGCATCAACTGCTCGGCGGACTGGTCACTCCTGAAGTTCGACTGAACGCTTGGATTGGTATTCTCCCCCCCGAGCAGGCGGCCCACGAGGCCCTCGGCTGGAAAAAGCAAGGTTTCCGCTCTGCCAAGGTCAAAGTCGGTGGTGACATCCACGCGGACCGAGACCGTGTTCGGGCAATCCGTGAAGCGGTCGGCGACGATTTTGAAATTCGCGCTGATGCAAACGCCGGATACGACGTTGACACCGCAATCGCGCTGGCTCGACTACTCGAACCCTATCGCTTGCAACTCCTGGAGCAGCCCGTTCCGGCCCATGACATCTCTGGCCTTGCTGCGGTCCGAACACAATGTCCGGGGATCCCGATCATGGCGGACGAGTCGATTCTTGACCATGCAAGCCTGATCCGGGTGATCGAGGCGCGCGCCGCCGACATCGTCAAGGTCAAGGTCATGAAGCAGGGCGGGATGCTCAGCACGCGCCGAATG
>JBDLRB010000042.1:0-7719 GCA_039800205.1 Pseudomonadota bacterium
CCTCGTCCTTGGCATACACGACGTATTTGTTCGTGCCGTCGCTGACAACGAAACGCTTTTCCTTCGACGCGCTGGCGCTGAACGAGATCTGCGACTGTTGGTAGTGCAAGCCCTGTTCAAATGTCGACATCACCGGTTTCAGACCGATGGTGGCCTGATTGGCGGGCACCGACGCCTTGTAATAAACCGTGGCCGCGTAGCTGTCGATGGCGCGCTGCGTGAGCACTCTCGCCTGTTGCTCGGCGATGAGGCCCTGCGTTGACCCGGCGGTCGCCCAAGGCGTGGTGGCCACAGGCACCGTCACCAGCGTCCAGGGCGTCGTGGCATTCGTGTAGTCGGCGACACCGCCGGAGGGAACGCTGCCATTTTCCAAGAAGGTGACGCGGAAGTTGCTCGTAGCCCCTTCCCGCCAGACCAAGCCGTCGTAGCGCCGATAGCCCAGGGCTTCCAGAACGACGTCTTGCTGCTCGGCGTTCAAATCGGCGAATAGGACCGACGCCTCAGGTTTGGTGACGCTCCCCCAGTCGAGCTGGTCGTAGTCGGCGTCGAACGCGGACCCAGTTCCCGTCGTGAAATTGGTTCGAAGCTCCTTGGCTGGAGCGACCGCACCTGGCTTGTAAAAGACCTGCGCGTTATAGCGCTGATAACCCTTCTGTGCGGCAACAAAGTCGCGCTGCTCGAGACTCAGCTCTTCAAAGGTAGCCGTGCTGCTGACGGGTGCCCCGACCCCGCCCCAATCGATGAGCGAATAGTCGACCTTGTTACCGTCGTGGAAGCCTTGCACCATGCGGCTGTCTGCCGGTGCGCTCGCCTTGTAGAAGCTTGTACCTTCAAAGACCTCGTAGCCCAGCGCTCGAGCTACGACTTTCTTCTGGCCCGTAGTCAGCGAGGTGAACGAGGCATCTGCAGCGGGCGCACCCGCCGAGCCCCAGTAGATGTTGCTGTTCTTGAAGTCTTTGATGGCGCCTTGCGTGAAGCTCGTCATCTGCTTCTTGCCCGGCGCTGCGTTGTAGTTCACAAACGCATAGCCGGTGATTTCGGAAGAGAAGCCGAGCTTGTTGGCAACCAGGTCGCGCTGCGCGGGCGTCATCCGGTCGAAGACCGTGTCCGTATCGGCCGGCGTCAGGATCCCCCAGTCGATCTCGCGAACATCGTATTCAGGGAACCATCCCAAATACTTCGACGCGTCGATCTTCTGAACAATGGTGAGTTCGCTCAGCGTCTTGCCCGGGCCCGGGTCACCGTCCTTGCCCCACACCGCACCCGCGTCGTGGTAATAGGCGCCGAAGGTGCTGCGCTCGTTGTCCTTTTCGCCCTCGATCGGAACGATTCGGTTGTACTTGTACAGCGGCTCAACCGTGTAGCCCAGGTTGCGCGCAACCGTTTGCTTCTGCGCGTCGGTGAGCGAATCGAAGCTGGCGTTCGGATCGCTGGGTGCGGGCACACTGCCCCAGTTGATCAGGCCATTGTTGTAGTCGGCCGACTCACCCTGCTCGAACGAGGTGACGAGTTCGCGTCCGGCCGGCGCCCCCGCCTTGAAGAAATACAGGCCATTAAGCGCGGTGTAGCCCAGGCTGGTCGCGATTTCGAGCTTGCGCGCTGCGGTGAGTGCCGCGGGCTCAAGCGTCGTGTAGAACTCGCCATTCAGTGTGTCGTGGAAACCGCCGCCCGTCTTGGTTACGTATCCCAAGTACGCTGCCACGTCGGTCTTGGCGCTTTCACTCAGACTGTCGAATGGGATGAGTCCACTGACCGCGGTCACCGAGGCTGTTGGGCCAAGCGAAAGGCCTGCGTTTGTCAGGAGCGTGCGTACCTCAGCCGGCAGCGTCGACGCACGCAGATCGGACAGAACCCGGTCAATCGTGGCCTGCGACGTTCCCGTGACGCGCTCAAGTTTCGAGACCAGTTGGCCGTTCAGCGAGTCGAAATACTCGGCGTAGTTGTTGACCGTGCGCCCGTAACTGAGCGTGATTCCCTCACCCGACGTGACCGACCCCGCAAGACGCATCTCTCCTGTCGTGATCAGGGAAAGCTGAACGCCCGACCCAGTTTTGACCGGGATAGGCGTATTGCCGACGTAGTCGAATCGGGCACCAGCGATGACCGCACTGCCTGAGTCGACATGCAGGAAATCTGTTGCCTGGAGCGCAATTGAGGAGTTGTTGCCGGTGACGCGTACGGCGCCGCCCTCGAGCACCTTGATGCCCGTGCCCGCAACGACGGAAAGGCTGGCACTGGCCGCCCCGGCGCCGTTCACCGTAGTGGGGGCACCTGCCTGAATGTTGCCGGCGCTGTAGACGGAGGCCGAACCATTGATGCTTAGCGTGCTTCCGGCATCGAAGGTAAGGATTTCCGCACCCTTGTCGAGTCGGACGCTGTTGGGACCCGTCTCATAGCGGGACAGACCACCGGTCGGCGAGCTCGCCGTGACCTGGATGTTGACCTGCGAATCGCCGTAGATCCAGCCCGACACGCTCAACTGCTCGGTCAGTTGGATGGAGGTGCTCGGCGCCCGGACACCTGACTGGAACAGTCCGGTACGCTCGTTGCTGCGTTGCACCTCCATGACACGCCCGGTGAACGCAATAGCCTGCGTCGCCCGGACATCGCCCATTACCTTGAACCAGTCGGCAAAGAAACGCGCCGAATCCGTGAGCTTGGCGTTGAAGTTGAAGTCGCCGACCTGAATATCGTCGACGTCACCAATCGCCATCAGCGCGGTGGTACCGGCGCGTCCGATCGTGATTTGGCTGAAGCCATCACGCAGCGCGGACAGATCGCCCATGCCAAGTTCGAGATAGCCCGTGGCGCCGTTCTCGGAGAAATCACGCCCAAACGTGGACTGGCCTGCGCTTCCGATACGGTAGCCCTGGTTGGACGCCTTCGCCTCGATCGTGAGGGTTCCCGTGCCGCGGACGTTGTTCGCGCCCGACTTGAAGTCGACATCGTCGGCGATCAGCCGGATCGGCTGCCCCGATGCCACCGCCTCGATGACCCCAGATTCGAGCGACAACAGCGCCTCGAGTCCAGCCATTTCGACATCGATTCGGCCACCAGCCGTGTAAAGGCCCCCGTTGTTGCGGCCACCGCTACTGATTCGAAGGCTGTCAACTTCACGAACGATGATGTTCGAATTGACACCCGAGGCAAGGCGGTTCACGACCGTGAGGCCTTCGAGCTCGGTGTTCAATGTCCCGATGATGCCCGCGCCGGCTTCCAGATTGAAATGCCCGCCTGGGGCACGCAGGAAAGCGTTGCTGACATCGATGCTACCCGCGGACGTGAGCTTGAGGCTCGTTGATCCCCAGGTGAGCCCCGTCGGATTGCGAAGCACTGTCGAAACCGCGTTGTTATCGGTAATTTCGATCCAGTTCAGCGCATCATCGAACGCGATACGTCGCGCACTGTTGCCGGTTCCGTAAAGCAGCTCTCGCGTATTGAGATCGAAAGGTTTGTTGGTGGTGAGCGGATCGAGAATCACCCGGTCATTACCCACCCCACCAGCAAGCGTGAGGGTGCCGGTCCAGTCGGTGTACACCGTATTGGTACCCGACTTCATCTTCACGTTGGCGACACTGACGTTGCGCAACGTGATGGTGTCGTTCTCCGCGTCGGTGATGTTGACTACCGGCGTACCCTGGACATTGACGGTTTGCGTGCCGCGGCCCAGCGTGATGTCGAGCGAGGTGGCGCCGTTCGACACGATGGTGTCGTTCCCGCCCGCGACCAGCACAGAATCCTTGCCGGCCCCCATGTCGATATAGGCCGTGCCATCGCCACCGAAATACTTGTCGTTACCGTCGCCTCCGTAGAAGCTGACATTGCGGAAATCGTTACCACCATAGAGCCCATCGTGGCCCGCGCCGCCGCGAATGACGCTGCCGCTTCCCGCCGACATGACGGCCACACTGTCGTTGCCGTCTCCGGCATCGATATCGAGAACGGCGGTAACACCCGGGCTGACGATGATGGTGTCGTTGCCCTTGCCGCCACGCGCGTAGATCTTCTTGACGCCTGTATAACGCCGCTCCTCTCCGAGCGCGCGCACAGTGATCGCATCGGGAATGACACGCCCCTGGTCGTCACGGGTAGCTTCGACGTCCCAGGTTTCGTGGACGATGTCGGTGTAGAGCTCTCCCCGACGATCGGCCAGCCCGCCCGGCCCATCGCCCATGTGCAGATAGACCGTGTCGCCATCCTGCGCGCTGATGACGGGCGGCGGTCCCCAGCTCCAGGTCTTGCCTGCCGACACCGAGAAGCCGAAGACCGTGATGCTCGCGCGCAGCGTGGCGCTGGCGGGTGTGAGTTCAATGTCGCCGCTGAATCCCGCCAGCGTCGTCTTGATGCTGAAAAGCCCCAGGTCGATATCGATCAGCAGGCGGCCGTAGACGCTCAACGCAAAGTACTTGTTGCTGAACGTGAAGGACCAGCCGAGCTGGAACTTGATGATCTTCAGATCGATGTTGAAGTCGGTGGAGCCCTTCAGCAGGAACTGGCCATCGGAGCGGATGTAGCCGCTGAATGAGGTCTTGAAGACACCAAAGAAGTTGAGTTCAGCCTTGTCGACGCGGATCTCGAAGATCTCGTCGATGATGCTGATCTCGCCCTTGAACTCGACATCAAACGCGATGATCTTGATCTGGCCTTCAAGCGCCACGCGGAAAATGGTGTTGGCCTTGATGGGATCGGGTGCAGTGGTGTCGCCGGGCAACTGGAGCGGCGTGTAGTCTTGTGAGCTGGTGTTGACCTCAAGAACCGCACCCGCCTTGATACCCAGCACGGCAATGCCCAGCTCAACCTTGGTGCGAACCCGCAGCGCAAAGAAGGTTTCACCGTCTTCGCGCGTCTTGATGGCAGCGGCGCCTTCGAACTTCATCTGGCCCAGAGGACCGAGTTCGAGCGTCACCTTCATGGCGAGTTCAAGACCGGTCTTGTCGATGCGCAGGTCGAGCGCGCCCGTCATCTTGATGACGCCGCCAATCGTGATCTCGGTGAAACCCGCGATACGAAGACTCTGCGGCTTGATGACCTCATCGACAAACACAAGGAAGCCACGACTGTCGCGGACGATTTCGCCGTTTTCGTTCAGCTTGATGCGGCGAACCTTCTGCTCGGCTGCGCTGGTATTGATTTGCAGGAGGAAGCTTCCACCCACGCTCAACACCGAACCAATTTCGAGCAGCACGGAACCTGGTCCGACACCGCCCACGAACAGACTTCCATACAGGCCGGTGTCGCCACCGTTTACAACGAAGCCCAGCGTGCCTTCGACGGCCAGCGGCTTGAACACTGGCAGGTCGAGCACCGCAGCAATGTTCAACTCGAACACGAACCCCTTGACCGGGGTGTTGGCGATGATGATGTTGAAGTCGCCGTTGAGAATCAGCGCACCCGACATCAGGTCGAGCACACCGCGGCCACCCAAGGACATGTAGGTGGCACCTTCCCAATCGGGATCGCCCTCCTTGCCGGGGGGCGCACCGGGAATGGTGAAGCTCGCAAAGCCGGTGCGATCGCGCAATTGCTCGGGCACCGTGTAGACGATGTCGCGTCCGAATGAATTCAGCCGCAGTTCGATCTCGGCGTCGAGTCGCGCCACCGGACCGAGATCGAGCGCCACGCCGAGAATCATGCGCAGTGCGACGCCCTCGCTATTGATGACGAGTAGACCCGTGGCGTCGGCCTTAATGTTGAACCCGTCGGGCCCGACGCTCACCGTGACATCGGCAAACGCGGTCAGTCCGTCCGTTTCGCTGTAGCGGAAGTCCAGCGCGCCGTCGAGCTTGGCGAGGCCAAACATATTGACTTCGACCTCGCCGAATACGCGCAGGAACAGCGAGTTGTACTGCAGGACAATAGGCTCGAAAGGGTTGCCCGTTTCGATGGCATAGCCCTGTAGACCCTCTTGCCTCGGGTCCAGGATGCCGTTCCCAACATCTTCGCCAGCATCAAGGCTTCCGTTGTTGTTCAGATCCTCACCAGGATCGAGCATGCCATTACCACGGTCTTCGCCAACGTCGAGAACGCCGTTGCCGTTCTCGTCTTCCGCGGGCCGCGTCCAGGTGGCCTTGGAGAAGTCGATGGTGGTAAAGCCAAAGCTGGGCTTCACATTCGAGCTGTAGCTGACCGCACCAGTAGTGGGGTCCTTGACGATCTGCCCCAAATTGAGGCTTGCACGAACCCCCAGGTTGATCTCGAGTGCGAGATCGCGGGCGGCCATGGTGACGCCCGGCACACCATTGAGTTTGATCTCCTTGACCGTGGCACGACCTGCCAGATAGACGCCGATACTGACCCGCGTCATCGAAATATAGGTTTCCGCAGCAATGACCAGGCCGAGGTCCAGATCCTCGATCACCAGACCAATTGCGGACTGATTGGTGTCGTCGGCCTCATCAATACGGTCGTCGCCGTTGCTGTCGTAGAAATAGCCGTGGCCGCCCACCGGAATGCCCAGGAAGGCATTGGCATCGTTGATGCCGATTGCCATGGTGGTGACGGTTGTCGTTTCGCCATTCGACAGCGTGACCTGTTCGCCCGACCGCTTGGTGAACGCCATGGACGCCGACATCTGGAGCACGCCGCCCAAATTGATCTCGGCGTAGCCGACCTTGGCCTGGATGATCTCCGACTCGAAGTCGATGAAGACCATGTTGTTGCCGCCAGCTGGCAACGCGAATCCGGCGGTATCGATCTTGCCGTTCTGATTGCGGTCTTCGCTCAGATCGAGAATATTGTCGCCGTCGAGATCTTCGCCCGGATCAAGGCGCAGATTGGCGTTCTTGTCCTCGCCGAAATCGAGCTTGCCGTTGCCGTTGGTGTCCTCGGTAAAGTCTTTGAAGCTTGGGCTCTGTTTGTAGTTGATGACCGGCGGACCGAAGATCTGAAGCGCCGCCACGATCGGGGTCGGCGCGTCAATCAGAAACGTGTTGATATTGACTTCAACATCAAACACTTCGGCAGACAGCACGTTGTCATCGATACCGACGAGCCCCGCTCGCTCGATCGACGCCTTCGCCGTGACCCACTTGGGGTCGTACATCTTCAGCAGCTCGCCCGCAGCCCCGAACGAATCGAGGGCAGTAGGCTTCATGATCGCAAAGCCAAAGTCGACGTTGGTAACTTCCAGCCCGACCGCGCTCTCATTGACTGAATCGAGAATACCGTCGGGCGCGTCCTCGCCCGGATCGAGCAGGTTGTTGCGGTTGAGGTCTTCGCCCTCGTCGAGACGGCCGTTGCCCAACACGTCCTCACCATACCGGTACGGCCCGCCGATGCCGGCGAAACCAGTAAGGTTGGCTCCGCCGAGCGTGAGCGCCTTGACGTTCAGGTTGATGTTGTTGAAGTCGACGCCAGACACATCCGACAGATCGGACAGAAGCGGCTTCAATCCGCCCGGATCAATCTTGACGTTGTAGATATCGCCTTGTCGGAATGCCAGCGACCCCCGCAGATGCAGGAAGTCAGCCACCGAAATTTCAGCCAGCCCGATATCGAGCCCCATGACCGGGGTGCCGTTGAACTGCAGCGAAACCGAGGAATTGGGACCCGTATCGATGTACTTGCCACGGCGCTCGCGCAGGGTGACCGGGTCGATGGACGTCATGCCCGAATAAATCGGTAGCGCCGTGAAGTTGGCGACGTTCTGGATCCCCCATTCGCCGCCTGAGTTGCTCTCGAGCGTGACATCGCGCGCAAGGATCTTCAGCACATCGCCGA
>JBDLRB010000043.1:0-24565 GCA_039800205.1 Pseudomonadota bacterium
GCCGCTTACTTCGCGGCAGCGAACTTGATTACTTTCGCCTTCGATTCGCCCAGTCCGGAGATACCCATCGTGATGACATCGCCCGGGCGCAGGAACTTGGGCGGCTTCATGCCGACGCCGACACCGGGAGGGGTACCCGTTGTGATGATGTCGCCGGGATTAAGCGTCATGAACTGACTGACATACGAGATGAGCGTCGCGCAATCGAAGATCATCGTCTTGGTGTTGCCCCGCTGGCACGCCTGGCCATTCACGTCCAGCCAGAGGTCCAGCTTCTGGGGATTGCCCACCTCGTCGGCGGTCACCAGCCAGGGTCCGATCGGACCAAAGGTGTCTGCACCCTTGCCCTTGTCCCAGGTGCCGCCGCGTTCCATCTGATATTCGCGTTCGGACACGTCGTTGATCAGCGTGTACCCGGCCACGTATTTCAGGGCGTCTTTCTTGGATACGTAGCTGGCGCGGGTGCCGATCACGATGCCGAGCTCGACTTCCCAGTCGGTCTTGACCGAACCTTTGGGCAGCATGATGTCGTCGTTTGCGCCCTGGATGCAGCTGAGTGTCTTGTGAAAGATGATCGGTTCTTTCGGGACCGGGTTGCCGGTCTCGGCCGCGTGATCGCTGTAGTTGAGACCGATTGCAACGAATTTGGTCGAGCCGGTGACGGGCGGCCCGAAGCGGGGCTTACCGCGTACCAGCGGCAATTTTTCGGTCTTGAGTTTTGCGAGTTTCGCCAAGCCCTTTTCGGACAGTTGCTCGGGACCGATGTCAGGGATCACCTGGGACAGGTCACGCAGCTTGCCTTCAGCGTCGATCAGACCCGGTTTCTCTTTGCCAGCTTTGCCATAACGAACGAGTTTCATGGATTGGAATCTCCGAATAAGGATGGCTCGCACGCCAGAATTCAGGCAAAAGGTCGATCGGGTTCGCGTGCGGCGCGCTAGGGTATCGCACTTCGGTTCCGGTCGTCGAACTGTGTAGCAGCCAGTCGGGAATAGAGGCCGCCTCGAGCGATCAGTTCGGCATGCGTGCCCCATTCGACGATCCGACCGCCATCCATCACAACGATCCGGTCGGCACCGCGAATCGTTGCAAGCCGATGGGCAATGATCATCGTGGTCCGTCCGGTGATCGCGTGGTCAAGCGCCGCCTGGACAGAGCGCTCCGATTCGGAATCCAGAGCGCTGGTGGCTTCGTCGAGCAAAAGCAGCGGCGGATCGCGCAGCAGCGCTCGCGCGATCGCGATGCGTTGACGCTGGCCGCCGGACAGCCGTACGCCACGTTCACCGAGTTCTGTCAGCCAGGCCTGAGGCAGGGATTCAATGAAGTCGAGTGCATGCGCGGCGCGAGCGGCTTCACGAATCTCGCTCTCGTTCGCATCCAGTCGCCCGTATCGAATGTTGTCACGTACGCTCGCCGAGAAGACCATGTTGTCCTGGGCAACGATCCCGATGTCTTCTCGCAGTCCGTGCAGATCGATGGCACGGAGGTCCTGGCCGTTCATCAGCACGACTCCGACCTGGGGATCGTAAAAACGCAGCAGCAGTTGAAAGATCGTGCTTTTCCCCGCGCCGGAGGGCCCAACCAAGGCCACCGTCTGACCAGGCTCGATCACCAGACTGACTTCGGACAGCGCCGGTGAGGCTGGGCGCGACGGATAGGCAAAACCGACCCCTTTGAATTCGATGCGCGTACCTCTGGGATCGACGTACGCCGGTTGGACAGGCTCGGCGCTGCGACCGGCAGAGGCTGTGGTCGGCGTTACGGCACGCATCGCCCTGAGCAGGGCAGGTTCGGCATCCAGCAATTCGAGCAGACGTTCAGTCGCGCCGGCCGCGCGCTGGATATCACCAAAGACTTCAGCCAAGGCTCCCGCAGCCCCGGCCAGAATGGCCGCATAGAGGATGAACTGCGTGAGTTGTCCGGGGCTGATGTCGCCCCGCCCGACCGCGTGTGCGCCCAGCCACAGCACAAACACGATCGCACCGAAGACCAGCACGATGGCCAGAGCAGTCAGGCGCGCGCGTGAGCCGATCCGGCGTACGGCCGAGCGGAATGCGGATTCGGCGGCATCGCCAAAGCGCGTGCTTTCCCAGTCCTGCCGACCAAAGGCCTGGACGGTCTGAATCGCAGCCAGCGACTCTCCGGCGAGTGCACTTGCGTCCGCCACGCGATCCTGGCTCTCGCGAGATAGTTTTCGGACGCGTCGGCCGGCGATCACGATCGGCACAATCACGGCGGAGAGCAGGCCCATGATCATGACGGCGAGCAGCAGATCGGTCACCAGCATCATCGCGAGCGCGCCGACGAGCAACACGATATTGCGCAGTCCCATCGACAGACTGGTCCCAACCAGCGTCTGGACGAGGGTGGTGTCGGCCGTGAGGCGCGACAGCACTTCGCCCGGTTTGAGGGTTTCGAAGAACACGGGATCCTGATCCAGGATCCGCCGATAGACCGCGCAGCGCAGGTCCGCGCTCACCCGCTCACCCAGCCAGGACACGCTGAAGAAGCGCCAGGCGGTTGCGAGGGCCAGCACGACGGCCACCGCGCCAAGCCCCAGGAAGGAGGCGGCGATGTGTTCCGTGGAGGCAAAGCCCTGATCGATGATCCGCCTGAATGCGAGCGGCACCATCAGGACGGATCCCGCCGCCACGAGGAGCGCAAGCGCCGCCTGAGCGATTCGTGCACGGTACGGCCTCACGAAGGGGATCAGTCGGCCCAGTATCGCGATGGAGGGACGCTGGGCGGTCTCGGGTTGGGAGGGGTCTGGGGCGGACCGATCGGCGACTTCGGACGTTTTGGAGGGCGTTGGATTCATCCCGCCATTGTGACCCAGTCGGTCGTTCGAAGTCAGCGTGCGAACTATTTCGCGTTTGATCTGATCTGAGTCAGGCGAACCCACCCGGGATGTGCGGAATGGCGCATGAGCGAGGGGTCGACCCACCCGATACTCGGTCGATCCGCCGAACCCATGCTTGACCTGGAGACCGACATGTCGATCCTGTCCCGGACCCCCGATTTGCCTGCCGACACCCCGCCCGCCACGACTTTGCCGGACGATCCGCTCGCCCTGATCACTCACCCTGAACGCGCACTCGACGCAGCACGCCGGATGGCCGCCCATTGCCGCAACGGCTTACGCTTTTACAGTGACTTCCGGCGTGTACGCGCGCTGGACGAGATCCCTGAGGGCGAAGAAGGCGATGAGGCTTTCGAGGTCTACGACGAGTTGTCCCATCCGGACGGGGCGTCGTTCGACCCGGCCTTTCGCCGGCGCTGAACCTGCCCCGTACGCGGGCGGATCAGTTGATCTTGATCTGAGCTCGTGCGATCACGCCCGCCCATTTGGTGGTTTCGGACTTCATGAAGCTGCCAAATGCCTCGGGGGTGGTGGTGACCGGATCAATCCCCAGCGTGCTGATCCGAGCCTTGATGTCCGCATCGGCGAGCGTCAGCTTGACCGCTTGGGCGATGGCCTGGATGGCGGGTGCGGGGGTGCCTTTCGGTGCGACCATGCCGTACCAGTTCAGCACTTCGAATCCGGGCAGCGAGTCGGCAATGGGTGCAAGGCCGGGGAGCGAGGCGACGGGTGTTTGTGCCGTCTGACCGATCGCGCGCAGTTTGCCCGCCTTGACCTGTGGCATGGTCAGACTGGGCGCGTCGAACGCAAAGTGAACATGCCCCCCGATCAGGTCGGCAATACTGGGAGCGCTGCCCTTGTAGGCGATATGCGTGGCGCTCGTTCCCGCCATGCCATTGAAGAGTTCGCCCGCCAGGTGCAGCGTGCTGCCGTTGCCCGATGAGGAATAGTTGACCTTGCCCGAATTGGACTTGATCCATGCGATCAACTCTTTGGCGTTCTGCGCGGGCACCTTCGGGTTGACCACCAGGACGAAGGGGAGCGTGGCGGTTTGAGCCACCGCGACGAAATCCCGGTCGACGCGGACCGGCGCGTTGGGAAAGAAGGTGGGCGACATCGCCAGATTGCCCGAAGTGCCGACAAAGAGCGTGTGGCCGTCGGCGCCAGACTTTGCGACCTCGGCCATCGCGACCAGTGCGTTGCCTCCCGGCTTGTTCTCGACCACCACCGGTTGCTTGAGGATCTCGCTCATCTTCGGGCCCATGATCCGCGTGACCGAATCGATGCCGCCCCCGGGGGGGAAGCCGATCACGATACGCACGGGCTTGCCTGGAAAGGTCTGTGCGCTTGCGACGATCGTTGTCAAGGCAAGCGTTACGCCAATCAGTGTCTTGATCATGATGTGTCTCCTTGTTGTTCTGGAATGCGTTGCGTTGCGGTGACCGAGTGGAGCCCGATCACCGTCTGAGCCGGAATGGATGCAGACCGCGTCCGATCGCCATCGCGTCAGGCCGGCGGAAAGCCGAACAGCCGGGCCGGGTTGTCGACCAGCACCTTCTTGAGTGCAGCGTCGCCACCGACCCACTGACACATCAGGTTGTAGAGGGTGATGGTTCCGGTCTCGTGAGCGAATGACAGATGCGGATCGTCGCTGCCCCAGATGAGCCGGTCGGGCGCTGCGCGCACCAGCGCGGCGACCATCGGTCCGACATCTGCATAGTGAGGCGTCTGCCTCGAGATGCGGTAAAAGCCTGTCAGCTTGACCCAGGTGCGCCCTGGGCCCTCCTCGAGTACCTTGAGCAGGCGCCGGAACCCCGGCTGGTCAGGGCCCTCGGCGGCCTGAAACATGCCGAGATGAGCCAGTGAGTGATCGATTTCGAGCGCGGCGATCCGATCGAGCAGTTGATCGGTCAGCCAACCCGGCAGCAAAAAATCCAGGTGCCAGCCAAATTTCTTGCAACGGGGCTCGAGCGCGTTGATGCGGGGCAGCAGCCGGCGTGCCAGTTCGGGATCAGGCTGGTGTACCGGCGAGACGTTGATACGAATGCCCCGGACGTTTTGGCGATGCAGCGATTCGAAGACCTCGTCCGGTGCGTCGTCGTCGAGATCGACGATGCCTCGGCAGCGGTCACCCATCGCGGCCATCGCTTCGAGCTGGCAGGCGTTATCTCGTCCATAGGCGCTCGGCTGCACGAAAACGAAGCGCTCGATCCCGATTCGTTGCGCGCGCGCCAGGTATTCATCGAGCGGTGCATAGGGCGGGGTGTAGCGCAGATTGGGGTCGCGGTACGGAAAACGTTCAGGCGCGCCAAAGATATGGAAGTGGGCGTCGCATGCGCCGGGCGGCGCCCGGCGGATGGGGTCGATGGTTTCGTTCATTGGATCTTGACGCCTGCGCGGTCGATGGCCTGTTTCCACATGGTGAGATCGCGACGGATGGCGTCGGCGAACTGTGCACCGTCCACCCGGATGGCGACGGCCCCCTGCGAATCCAGGAAGGCTTTCATCTTGGGCGCTTGCACTGCCTGGGCGACACCATCCTGCAGGGTCTTGACCATCTCGGGGCTCATTCCGGCGGGCCCGAGCAGGCCAAAGCGATAGACGACGTCGTAGTTCGGGTAGCCCAATTCACGGAAGGTCGGCACATCGGGGAAGGCTTTGGACCGTGCGGCACCGCTCAGCGCCAGCGGCACGACGCGGTTGCCCCGGATATGGCCGGAGGCACCGCCCAGGCTGGAGAACGACAGGTCGATCTGGTTGCCGGCCACGTCGGTCAGCGCGGCCGCAACGCCCTTGAAGGGCACGTGGGTCAGGTTGATGCTTGCCTGACCAAAGAAGACCTCGCCGGCCAGATGCGCAGACGAACCCTGGCCGCCTGATCCAAAGGTCAGTCCTTTGGGCTTGGCACGTGCCATCGCAACGACGTCCTTGAGCGTTTTCGCGCCGAGCTGGGTCCGGGCGACCAGAATCGCGGGCGCCTCGACCACCATGGTGATGGGGGTCAGATCCTTTTGAACATCGTAGGGGAGCTTGCTGTAGAGCCCTGGGGAGATCGTCAGTGAACTGTCCGTGAAGACCAGTGTGTTGCCATCGGGCTTGGCCTTGGTGACTTCGGCCGTGCCGATCGTGCCGCCCGCGCCCCCCTTGTTTTCGACAACGAACTGGCGACCCGACAGGCCCGACAAGCCGGCTGCGATATTGCGTGCGGCCAGGTCGGTCAATGCACCCGGGCCGAACGGGACGATGATTCGGACCGGACCCGCAGGCCAGGCCTGGCTGTGTGCGAGCGGTGTGATGGACAGGCCGATCGCGGCGGCCAGTGCTGCGGTGGTCAGTGTTCTTCGCTTCATGTCATCCTCCCTTTGTTGTCATCGTCATCATTTCGGTTGCGATCGCCGCGGTTGCAGAAATCGAAGACCAGACGGGAATGCCCAGATCTTGCCGCAAGGCATCGAGGATCGTGAGCGTCGGAAGCTGCGAGCACGCGATGAATAAGGCCTCGTGCCGGTCGTTGACCGTCTGGCGCGCCATCGTATCGACCTGTTCGGCCGTCACCCGTCCCAGTTCGTCCGTGTTGGCAACCGGAAGGGCGTTGAGGCACTCCACCTCGATGCCGCTCGCTTCGAGGTAATGGGTCAGTTGGCGATTGACCTCGTCCTTGTAGGGGGTGACCACCGCAATGCGTCGTGCGCCTGTTCGTTGCAGGATCTTCACCATCGCGTTGGCGGTGGTGACCACCGGGCGCCCGCTCGCCTGTTCGAGCCTCTGGCTCAGGTCCGCATCGGCCGAAGGTCCCATCAGGAATCCTGCAGCCGTGCACCCATAGGCAATCAGGTCGGGCTGGCTGCGGGTGTATTGGGCGGCCAGGTCGATCGCGCCATCGACATAGGCCGGGATGGAATCCCGCGTCAGCAGGCCCGGGCCGCGGGGGACCTTCAGCGTATGGCAGCTGGATCCTGCGGGCAGCCACGCGGTCAGTTCCCGGTCCATGGTCGTGTTGTTGATGGGGACCATCAGGCCCACCCGGATACTCGCCATCTCTTTCTCCTTCAGAGGGGGGTCAGCGGAGGGGGCGCGTTCTCAGGCAGAGGCATGCGGGCGCTGTTGAGGACCATGGCCATCATCGAGTAGTAGCCGCTGACGCACAGCAGTTCGAGCACGCCCTCGTTGCCGAACCGCGCCTTCACCGCTTCAAAGGGGCCGTCTGACACATGACCGCCATCGTGCGCCTCCCGGCAGAAGGCGTAGACCTCGCGCTCGGCCTCGCTCATCGGTTCGGGTTGCTCGCCCCGCATCAGCGCAGCGATGATGTGCTCGCCCAGACCCGCCTTGCGGGCCAGGCGTTCGTGGGCGTACCACTCATGCTGGCAGGTCCAGCGACGGGCGGTCATCAGGATGGCCATTTCCAGGAGCGGTAAGGGCAGGCTGGCCCCGAAGCGCAGGAATTCACCCAGATTCTGGATGGGTCGTGCCAGGGCGGCATGATGAATCAGCGCGACGAAGGGGCCGCGCACTTCGCCGCGGGGACCGGCTGCGATTTCGGCAGCGACCTCGCGCTGCAGGGGGCTCATCTCATCGGCGGCGAGTTTGTGAAAACGTGGCGTCATTTGTAGGTCCATTGAGCGGGTTGGGTGTCGTTGGATCGGTCGGCCGCAGGACGCCAGTGCAGTGCGCGGACCTCGCCGAATTCCCTGGGCAATCGGGTCCATTCGTTGCCCCCGTCCGTCGATCGGAAGACCTGACCGAGATTGCTGCAACAAAAGAGCAGCCCGGGGTCGGACGGATGGCTCGCGACGCACCAGACGGTGCTGTTGAGGGTTCCCGGCAGGATGATCTCCGACCAGGTGAGCCCGGCGTCCTGGCTGCGCAGCAGCCGGCCCGTGCTGCCGGGCGGACCATTTCCGTTGGTCAGAAAAAGACTTTTGCCATCTGGGGCGAGGACAATGGCCCGCGAGTACTGCCAGGGGGAGTCGATGGGTTGATGGGCCCAGGTTTCGCCGTTGTCTCGACTGCGGTGCAAGCCCTTGTTGGTGGTGGCCAGGACGGCCTTGGTACCGTCGGGCTCGCGAACCACCGCGAGGCCGTGAACATCGCCCGAGACCAGCCCCTTGTCGAGAAAGGTCCAGTTGCGACCCTGGTCGACGCTTCGCCAGATCCCACCAATCTCGATCCCCGCCCAGATCGTGCCCCGGTCAATCGGATCAAACAGGATCTGCGTGACCCGGGTCGGGCCGCGGTTGATCTCGGAGAATGACTTGACCCCGGGCGTGCTGCCTTGCGTCCAGTTCAAGCCGCCATCTTCGGACCGAAACAGTCCGCCCGGTCGGGTTCCGGCGATGATCCGTCGTGCGTTATCCGGGTCTTGCGCAAGCGCCCAGACATCCTGCATGGGGCTCGCCACGGTGGTCCAGGCGGCGGCCGCCTCGCTCCAGCGAAAGAGGCCCATGTCCGAGCCCGCCCAGAGCGTGTCCGGATCGGCAGGGTGACTGGAAAACGCCCAGACCCGGGCTTCGGTATACATGCCCGAATGACTGTTCGGGTGAATCCAGGTGTCCCCCAGGTCACTGCTGAACCAGGTCGAGTGTCCTGCGGTCCCGGCGTACAGGCGGACGTTGTGCATGGTGCTTGAGCCTCCCCTTGATACCCTGGGCGCCCGTGTGGATCCGGCGCTCGAATTCTTTCTGGCTGGGATCATAGCCCTGCCGCCCTCAGGGTGTCGAGTACGGTGCTCAGGCGCCCGAATGCAGAACCAGATTGTCGCGATGGATCAGTTCGGGCGCTTCGCTGAAGCCGAGCAGCGACTCGATTTCGGAAGAGGGCCGACGCATGATGCGTCGCGTCTCGGTCGCAGAATAGTTGACCAGGCCTCGGCCGATCTCATGGCCGGCGGCGTCCACGATGGCGATGGCCTCGCCCCGTTCGAATTCGCCGGACACCTGTGTGACGCCGATGGGCAGTAGACTGCTGCCCGCTGCGCGCAAGGCCTGCAAGGCGCCCTCATCAACCCTGACCGCACCGCGCAGTTGCAGGTGATCGGCCAGCCATTGCTTGCGCGCAGCCAGCCGCGGTAGCGCCGCGATGAACTGGGTGCCTACTGATTCGCCGGCCGCCAGCCGTTGCAGCACCCGCTCCGCGCGACCCGAGGCCACGACGGTGTGTGCGCCTGCACTCGCCGCGCGCCGGGCGGCGAGAACCTTGGTGATCATGCCGCCGCGTGCAATGCTCGACCCGGTGCCGCCCGCAATCGCCTCGAGACGGGGGTCACCCGCCCGGACCGTGTCGAGCAGACGCGCATCGGGGTCGCGGCGCGGATCAGCCGTGAACAGACCCAGCTGATCCGTGAGGATCACCAACGCGTCGGCATCAATCAGATTGGTGACCAGTGCGCCCAGCGTGTCGTTGTCGCCGAACTTGATTTCGTCGGTGACGACCGTATCGTTCTCATTAATCACGGGGACGACCCCCAGGCGAAGGAGGGTCAGCAGGGTCGAGCGCGCGTTCAGGTAGCGTTTCCGGTCGGCCAGGTCGTCGTGGGTCAGCAGGACCTGCGCACTGCGCAGACCCAGATCCGCAAAGCAGCTCTCGTAGACGTGAGCCAAGCCCATCTGACCGACTGCAGCGGCGGCCTGCAGTTCGTGCATGTCGCTCGGTCGCTTGCTCCAGCCCAGGCGTTTCATCCCCTCGGCGACTGCGCCTGAGGAAACGAGGACCACCTCGCGGCCGCCTTCTCGCAGGCGTGCGATCTCGCCCGCCCAGCGGGCGATGGCTATTCGGTCGAGGCCGCGCCCCTCGTTGGTGACCAGGCTGGACCCGACCTTGACGACCAGGCGTCGAGCGCCTGCGACGACCCTCAGATCTCGGGCTTCGGTCAGAATCAGTGGATGGTCGGGCGGCGCGGGATGATCTCTATCGCCGGCTGAGTCGATCGTCATCAACAGCCTCTATCCTGGGGTACCGTCAGGCTCAGCGACGCTGGCTGCGCGTACGGGGCCGTCTCGGCAGTGCCGGCCGCGGCGGTTCGGGTTCGCGAGGTTCGTCGAATCGTACGTCTGGCGGCGCGGAATCGGGCGCCCGGTCGGCCTCAAGCCAGTCGTTGATTGCGAAACACAAGCGCTCGCAGCCCTCGCGGGTGAGCGCCGAGATGGGGTAGATGCGCTCCGGATCGATGGGCAAGATCGAGCGTCCGCGACCCCGAAGCCGCTTGACGAACTCGGCGATTCGGGCCGGGCGCTCCTCCGGGGGAATCGCGTCAATCTTGTTCAGGACGAGCCAGCGTGGCTTATCGTAGAGCGCGGGGTCGTAGGCCTTGAGCTCTTTCAGGATGGCCCGTGCGTCCTTGGCCGGATCGGCCTCAGGATCGACCGGGCACAGATCGATGAGATGCAGCAGGAGGCGTGTGCGTTGCAGATGGCGCAGAAATTGATGCCCCAGACCAGCGCCCTCCGAGGCCCCCTCGATCAGGCCGGGGATGTCGGCCACCACGAAGCTTTTTTCGGGACCCACCCGAACCACGCCCAGATGAGGGTGGAGCGTTGTGAAGGGGTAATCCGCGACCTTGGGCCGTGCGTTGCTGATCGCACTGATCAAGGTCGACTTGCCCGCGTTAGGCATACCCAGCAGGCCGACATCCGCCAGTACCTTCAGTTCGAGACGAAGGCGACGAGCCTCGCCCTCACGACCGGGCGTGCTCTGCCGCGGTGCCCGGTTGGTGCTTGACTTGAAATGAATATTGCCCAGACCCCCGTCGCCCCCCCGGGCGAGCAGGGCCGTCGCGCCATGCTCAGCCAGGTCGGCGATCTGTTCGCCGGTCTCGTCGTCGGTAATCAGGGTGCCAACCGGCATGCGCAAGGTGATGTCCGCCGCGGCCGCACCGTACTGATCCGAGCCCCGGCCATGCTCACCATTGCGGGCTTCGTGGCGGCGCGCAAAACGGTAGTCGACGAGCGTATTGATGTTGCGGTCGGCCACCGCGAGAATGCTGCCCCCGCGGCCCCCATCGCCCCCGTCCGGCCCGCCCCGAGGGATGAATTTTTCGCGGCGAAAGGAGACGATACCGTTGCCCCCTTTGCCCGCGGCGACATCGATGATCGCTTCGTCGACGAATTTCATGGGTCTGGCCTGTCGAGGGGTCTCCGCCGCAACCCGTGGGGCTGGAAACAAAAGGCCCCGCAGCGCGGGGCCCATTGACTGCAGTGAGTCGGGTTACTGCAGCGGGGCAACCTGAACGGTCCGACGACGCAGGGGGCCTTTGACCAGGAACTCGACCCGACCATCGATCAGCGCGTAGAGGGTGTGGTCCTTGCCGATGCCGACATTGTCACCCGGGTGGAACTGGGTGCCACGCTGACGAACGATGATGGATCCTGCTGGAATGGTCTGACCGCCGTAGGCCTTGATGCCAAGCATCTTTGGTTGGGAATCCCGACCGTTTCGCGTAGAGCCGCCGCCTTTTTTCTGTGCCATGAGCGATTACTCCTGAGCGCTGGCCGGAGCGGCCGCGCTGGCTTCGCCGATCGACGATGCAATCCGGCTCACGAAGAGCTCGGTGTAGTTTTGACGATGGCCCTGGCGCTTCTGGTAGTGCTTGCGCCGCCGCATCTTGAAGATGCGGACCTTGTCATGTCGGCCGTGACTGAGCACCGTGACCGAGACCGCTGCTCCAGCGACATGCGGCGTACCGATGGCGACCGAATCGCCCTCGCCAACCGCAAGCACCTGATCAAACGTGATCTCGACTCCGATGTCCGCCGGTATCTGTTCTACCTTGATCTTGTCGCCGGGGCAGACCTTGTACTGCTTGCCACCGGTTTTTATCACCGCGTACATGGATGTTTCCTCTTTGAACACTTGAGTGACCCTGGCGGAAGGTGCCAGAGAACCAATAATTATCTCAAATTGTGGCGTTCAAAGTCAAAAACCCGGGAAATCCTGACGCATGCCAAGCGTTATAATGCGAGGTTAGTTGTTTGCTCGCAATCCCTTTCGCGGTTACACGCGTGCTGCCGATGAACCCCGCCGAGCGCTTTCCCTACGTTGCCGAAGATCTCGCCCAGACGGATGCGGTCATCCGCTCGAGCCTGCGATCCGAGGTTGCACTCGTCAACACCATCGGCGATTACATCATATCGGCGGGCGGCAAACGGGTGCGACCCCTGCTGCTGCTGCTCTTTGCGCGCGGTCTGGGGTACTCCGGGGCGGCCGATCACCATCGGCTGGCCGCAGTGGTCGAGTTCATCCACACCGCGACCTTGCTGCACGATGATGTGGTCGATGAATCCAGCCTGCGACGCGGCCGATCCACAGCCAATGCAAGCTTTGGCAACCCTGCCGCCGTGCTGGTGGGCGATTTCCTCTATTCCCGCGCCTTCCAGATGATGGTTGAGGTCGGGCAGATGCGCGTGATGCACGTGCTCGCCGACGCCACCAACGTCATCGCCGAAGGCGAAGTGCTGCAGCTGATGAATTGCAACGACCCGGATACCGACGAGACGCGTTATCTGCAGGTCATTCGCTACAAGACGGCCAAACTGTTCGAGGCCTCGGCCCGTCTGGCGGCGATCCTGTGCGGGGCGCCGCCCGCCATCGAGGACGCGGTGGCCGCGTACGGACGCCATCTGGGCACGGCCTTCCAGTTGGTGGATGACATTCTCGACTACGACGGCGAGTCCGGCGAGATCGGCAAGAATCCCGGGGATGATCTGCGCGAGGGCAAGCCGACCTTGCCGCTCATCCGGGTTCTCGCTGTGGGCAACGATACCGAGCGCGCGCTGGTGCGCGCCGCGATCGAGTCCGGCGAGGGCGATCAATTCGACGCAATTCTCGCCGCAGTCAAGCGAAATGGCGCGCTCGACTATGCCCGTCAGATGGCCTGGGCCGAAGCGGATCTGGCCCGTCAGGCGCTTGCGTCCGTGGGCGAACAGTTGTCGGGACCGGCCACCGAGGCGCTGGACCGGCTGGCCGCACTCGCGGTCGAGCGCGTCCGCTGACTGGTTTCCTGCGTGCCCTCAGCGGCGATTCGATGGGTCGCGGGCGCTCGCCGCGCGCGGCGAGCCCAGGTCCGGCATTGCATCCAGAACCGTTCTGCGGGCATCGATCAACAGGATGTCTGTGCCCAGGCGCACGGCCCGGATTCCCTCGGGCGGTGTGCCGAGCAGCTTGAGCAGGGCCGCCGGCAGATCCTGAATCACCGCAGTCACCGGAAGCGTCTGCCCCACTCGCCAGAGGCGGATGGGGTTTGCGGTTTCGCACAGTCCATCGCGCGCTTGCAGCGGAGGCGGACAGTCCCCCGCGACCACCGATTGCTCATAGTGCTCTCGAACCGACTGTTTTTGCTGATCTGAAAACCGTGAGGGATCCGGTTTCGGGGCGGCAGGCCGGGTGGGTGGATTTCCTTCAGCCGGGGGGCTTGCGGCCGCCGGGACCGGGACAGCGACTGGGACGGGAACGGGCGTGACCGTCGTCCCCCCGGTGATGGCCGGGGTCCCTGGCCCCACCATGCGGGTGCGTGGCGCTGCGGGTGTCGTGCCACTCGACGTGCTCTGTACGGTCGCGGCCGGAGCGGGGGCCGGTGCGAACAGGGCCTTCACTTCGTCAGGATTGTCCCGGATGCGTCGTTCGATTGCGCCATCGATCTGGCCTGCGATCGTTGCCGTGTCGGCGACCCCCAGCCACGCACCCCGGTTCGAGCCGAGCGCACGCAGTTGCGCGAGGTTGCACGCGCGCAGGTTCTGATCCAGCCATCGGCGGGCGCGTTCTTCGCGCTGTCGGGCGTCGTGTGTATCGAGCGTCAGCGCACGAAACTCTGAAACCGAACAGTTGCTGTCCGGCGCCCGAGGGGCGGGTGTCGGAACGGTCGGTGCTGCAGCCGGCCGAGCTGCGGGCTGCGCTTGCGCATGAGCCCCAAGCGATGCGCAAAGGCCCAGCGCGATGACGATCCGGGTCAGCAGGGTGCATCCGGTTTCGGCGAGGGCATCCGGGGCGGGCATCTTGCGGGCCTTTGGTTGAGGGCAGACTCCGAATCTTAGACTGCCCCATCCCACTTGCGAAGCGATTTCCGGTTGTGCACCTCACCGTGCCTGAATGCGGTTCACGTATTCGACCAGCGCCAGAATTCGCGATCGGACATAGATTTCAGGGTCGTACGGAACGTCCATGAAGTAGGTGGCGGCTTGAACCCGATAATCCTGACCCCAGACGGGCATTTCACGCGTTCCGTGCGCAGGCACCGATCCACCATCGATCACATCGTAGACCCGCGAAAGCGGAAAGACGCCCGAATTGTTCTTTGCGAGTTGGGTCAGGTCGGGCGGGGATTGCCTGAGAAAGCCGACCAAGGGTCCCCCGCCGCGACCGGTCACCCCGTGGCAGCTGGCGCAGTTGGATTCGAATTCCCGCTGTCCGAAGGCCGGGCCGAGTGGGCGAGTCTGTTCGGTCACCGGGCCGCTGGCAGGCGTGCCAATGTTGACCTGGGCCATCGCCGCAGGCAGCACGCCGCATGCCAGTGCGAGGATCAGAGCCGTGGGTCCTCGTTGCGGCCGTCGAGCGTTGCGCTCGGCCGTTTGGGGCGGCCGAGCGATTCGTGTTGGACAATGAACTGCGTGCATGGTGTGCTCCCGCGTCGTTGAGTGAGACCGTTCGCGCGATCGGGTCGCCGCACGCGCTGCCGCTCTGGCGGACAGTGGTCGGAATGATTGCGCGAATGCCAGACCAGAGGGTCGCAGGCGTCCGAACCGCCCCTCTTGATCGGACACAGCAGCAGGCAGGGCGAGCGGCCCGCACGCGCGCTGGGTTTGCGATGTCTCAAGCGGTACATCGGGTGCTCGTTCGCAGGGCGATCGGGCATGTGCCGGGCGTCTGGTGTAAGCTCCGGACCGGAGGGCGCAATCGCGCCGTCCGGGCTGGGGGTGCCCCGTGAGCGGGGCTGAGAAATACCCTTTGAACCTGACCTGGGTCATGCCAGCGTAGGGAAGCGTAGCGGCCTCGCCGCCCGTCAGGCGTATCGCTTGCATCCCTTCGCGGTTTGCCCATTTTGCGAAGAGGACTCCAATGACAAGCCGTTCAATCCCCGATGCGCGAGCACTCTGGTCTGATGTCGAATCGGTGCGGGCTCAGGCGCCGCTCGTTCACAGCGTGACCAATTTTGTCGTCACCCAATTCAATGCCAATGTCTTGCTCGCGACCGGGGCGTCGCCTGTGATGGCCCACGCGATCGAGGAAGTGGCCGACATGGCAAGCATCGCAAGTGCGGTGGTGGTCAATATTGGCACGCTCGATTCGCACTGGGTGCCGTCGATGAGGCTTGCCCTTGAGACGGCGCATCGATTGGGTAAGCCCTCTGTGCTTGACCCCGTCGGGGCGGGCGCGACTCGGTATCGGAACGAAGTCCTGGCCATGCTGGTGCGCGAGCGCCCCGTTTTGATCCGGGGCAATGCGTCCGAGATCATGAGCCTGGCCGGTGCGGCTGGCGCCACCAAGGGGGTCGATAGCACGGCCAGCACCGATGCCGCGCTCGACAGCGCGCGCGCGCTGTGCCGGGATCTTGGGGCCGTTGTGTGCGTGTCAGGCGCGGAGGACCATGTGATCGCTCCGGACGGTCGTTGGGTCAGCCTGGCCAACGGTCACCCGTGGATGACCCGCGTGACTGGAGTGGGTTGCTCAGCGACTGCGCTGATCGGCGCGTTTGCGGGTGTCCAGCCCGACCCGTGGCGCGCATGTGTGTCGGCGATGGCGTTCTGGGGGGTCGTGGGCGAGCGCGCCGCTCAGGCGGTCCAGGCGCACGGTGGGGGCTTCGGGAGCTACGCCGAGGCGCTGCTCGACTGGACGGGCGTATTGAATGAATCGGATTTTGTGTCGACCCTGAGGATGGTCCATCGATGAGTCGTCGTGAGGATGCGCTTCGTGCGCAGATGCAGGTGTATTGGGTCAGTGATGGGGTCGGTGCAGACCCCGCTCGTTGGATACAGCGTGCGGAGTCGGCCTTTGCCGCCGGGGTCGGGTGCCTGCAATTGAGAGACAAGTTCGCAAGTGATGCCGTGCTGATCGAGCGCGCCCGGGCCATCCGGCCGCTCTGCGAACGCTACGGCGTGCGCCTGGTCATCAACGATCGCCTCGAAGTCGCCCTGGCCGCCGGGGCGCACGGGGTGCATCTGGGGCAGAGCGACATGGATCCGGTGCGGGCGCGAGCGCGCCTGCCCGCGGGGATGTTCATCGGCTGGTCGATCGAAACGCTCGAGCAGGCTGCCCGGGCACGCGAGATGCCGGTGGATTACCTGGCGGTCAGTCCCTTGTTTGATACGCCCACCAAGACGGATACGGCCCCGGCGTTTGGCCTCGAGGGCTTGCGTGCCGTGCGGCACTTGACGGACCGGCCGCTGATTGCGATTGGCGGCATCGACGTGGACAACGTCGCGGCCGTGATTGCTGCAGGCGCGGACGGTGTGGCCGTGGTCCGGGCGATCGAGGACGTTCCAGATCCGGCATTTGCCGCGGCAGCGCTCAGAGGCGCGTTCGCTGCGGCGGGGCGCACGGCGCGTCCGGCGCGCGTCTTGACCATCGCCGGGTCAGACTCGGGAGGTGGGGCCGGAATTCAGGCCGACCTCAAGACCTTTGCGGCGCTGGGCTGCTACGGCATGTCGGCGATCACTGCGGTAACGGCTCAGAATACACTCGGCGTACAGGCGATCTTTGCTCTGCCGCCTGAACTGCTGGGTCAGCAGATCGAATCGGTACTCGATGACCTGGGCGCGGATGCGATCAAGATCGGCATGTTGCACGATCCCAGTATCGTCGACGTCGTCGCGCGGGCACTGGAACGTCATCCGGACATTCCGGTGGTGCTGGATCCGGTCATGGTCGCCACCAGTGGCGACCGGCTGATCCGGGAGGAGACGATTGATTCGATCGTCGAACGATTATTCCCACGAGCCTGTCTCGTGACGCCGAATCTCGATGAGCTGAAGCTCCTTGCAGGTCGCGAGATCAGCGATGAGCACTCGGCGACCCAGGCGGCCCATGAGCTTATTGAAAAAGGTGCGCGGGCGGTGCTGATCAAGGGCGGGCATCTGCCGGGCAACACCCTGATCGATCGGCTGATCGACCCCCAGGGCGAAGGCCTGCGGATCGTCGCTGAGCGGATTCCCACCGTCAACCTGCATGGCACGGGCTGCTCGCTCTCCTCGGCGATTGCTGCGCATCTCGCGCTTGGCGAGACGCTTGTCGATGCCGCTCGGGAGGGCGTCCGTTATGTGAGGGAGGGCGTTCGATCTGCTCGGTGGCTGCAATTCGGTGCGGGTCATGGCCCGCTCGACCACGCCCATGCGCCGGTCCGGCTTACGCGTTTCGTTGCGCCCGCTGCAGACTAATCGACTCGGACTTTCTGCAGCGCCGAGGGCGAATCGGTACGCTGGCAATCCAATGTTCTCAACGGCCCCCGAACCCATCATGATCCATCAACTTTCCGGGCGTCTTGCCCGTCCGTTGGCGTGCGCTGCGCTCCTCGCACTTTCTGCGCTTTCGATAAGCGCGCAGGCGACAGAGACGGCCCTGTTTCGCGACCTCAAGTACGACGCCCCACGCGCTCAATTCGGATCGGATCGGGGCTATTACGACTGTTCCGCCGCGGTGGGCGCTGCCGCGCGATGCGTGGATGGTGTGAAGTTTCTGGGCCATACCTTTGACACGCAGGTCTTGATGTTCGTAGGCGATCGACTGCGAAGCGTGCAGTTGGTGACCGCATTCAAACCGGAGCCCTTCGCCAGTCTCGTCAAGGCGCTGATGCAGGACTTCACGCTGGTTATGCTGCAAAGTGGCGACAAGCGCCTGGATCTCGTCGAGGCGACCCGAAAGGGGGTCGAGAGCAAGCTGAAGGCGACTGTGGCCGAGTTTGAATCGATCGGCCTGAACAAGGGCGAACTCACGTACGTATTTGTGGAGCAGCCTGCGCAGACGCTCAAGGTCTTCACGAATGGCGTTGATGCGATCATGAAGTCCCCGCCGACGACGCGCGAAGCGGATGTGGTTGTTCGCGAAAAGGGCAATGAGGCGTGGCTGTCCGTCATGTTTTCCCTGCCCCGTCGGGCGATGGAAGACCTGCGAAACACGCCGGTCCCCAAAGAGAAATTCTGAGTGCCTGCGCGGGGGGAGATCACAGCGGTCCTCCGCCTCGATGATGAACAAAAGGCCACCGTGAGGTGGCCTTTCAATTTAACGCGTCAACCGGGGCAAGCGCTGCCCGCGCCCGGTTGATCCAGCGGATTTACTTCACCGTTGCGAAGTACATCTTGGGTGCATCGTTGGAGTTGTGCGCGATCGACACATTGCGCTTCATCGCCCACGGGCGCATCTGATGGTGCAGCGAGATGTAGAGCGCCTGATCACGGGTGATGGTGAGCGCTTCGCGGATCATCGCATCCCGTTTGGCCTTGTCGGTTTCGACCGCCATGGCATCAACCAGCTTGTCGACTTGCGCATTGCTGACCTTGGCGAGGTTGAAGTTGCCGTCCGGACCGCCCGAGCGCGTGCGGACCAGCGACTGCAGGCTGTACTGTGCGTCATACGTGGCAACGCCCCAGCCGAGCAGGTAGGCGCTTGAGTCGAAGTTCTGGATCTTGGCGATGAACGGACCGAACGGCATCGCATTCAGGCGGACCTTGACACCCAGCTTGGCCCACATGCCGACAACCGCCTGGCAGACCTCTTCGTCATTCACGTAGCGGTTGTTCGGGCAATCGAGCGTGAACTCGAAGCCGTTCGGATAACCCGCCTCGGCCAGGAGCTTTTTGGCCGCGTCGACGTTGGCCCGCGCGGGCTTGTCCAGTGCCTCGGTGTGCCCATTGACGCCCGGAGCGACGATCAGCGCGGCCGGAATCGAGAGGTTGCGCATGATCGTCCGGCGGATGGCGTCGCGGTCGACGGCCATGCTCAGGGCTTGACGGACGCGGACGTCCTTGAAGGGGTTATTGCCCTTGCTGCCGTACTTGAGCTCATTGCTGCCCTGATCCAGCCCGATGAAGATGGTACGAACCTCGGGGCCGTCGAGCACCATGACCTTCTTGTCGTTTCTCAGGCGCTGCACGTCCTGGGTGGGCAGGTCGGTGACGATATCCACGTCGCCGGCCAGGAGCGCTGCGATGCGGGTCGCGTTTTCCTTGATCGGGGTGTAGACGATGTCCGTGACGTTGCCTTCCCGCTTGCCCCACCAGTTCTTGTTCGCGGTCATGACAATCCGCTGGTCGGGCGCCCACTCCTTGATGATGTAGGGACCCGTGCCATTGGTGTTGCGGGAAGCAAAGGTTTCTTCCTTGGCCTTGTAGTCCTGGACCTTCTCGGACTTGTTCTTCTCGGCCCAGGACTTGCTCATGATGTAGAAGGTCACGAAGTTATTGAGCAGGGTCGGGTTGGGCTTGGCCAGCACCACGTCAATGGTGTGGCTGTCGACCTTGACAATGTCCTTCACACCGGCGACGTAAATGCCCATCGTGCCCTGGGGCTGACGGATGCGGTTGAAGGAGAAGATGACATCGTCGGCGGTGAAATCCGAGCCGTCATGGAATTTGACGCCCTTGCGCAGATTGAAGCGCCACGAGGTGGGCGTCGTGTTCTGCCAACTGGTCGCGAGTGACGGGGTCACCTTGTAGTTTCGGTCGTAGACCACCAGGCCCTCGTAGGCGTGGCCCATGAAGTTGTTGGTGGTGGCATGGTTCTGCGAGTGCGGGTCGAGGGTCAGCACATCGTTTTGTGCGGCCCACTTGATCGAGGCGGCCTCGGCAAGCGGCGCAGAACCCAGGCTCGCCGTGACGGCTGCGGCGACGGCAAACGCAAGCGTGAACGGCCGCGCTGCGGTGATCAGTCGATTAAACATGGACGCTCCTTGTTGGATAGGTCTTATTCCAGTTGCATTTTATTCAAAAGCAAGTTCGACCTTCTATTCTAGTGGGCCTCTTGGGGAATTGCAGGCAGCTTGAACCTTGACTGCCTGTCCTCTGGCCCGATGCTCGTTTGGCCGGCCGGCGCTCAGGGGCGACGGTGGTACGACTGCGATGTCTCCCAGGCGACCTGCTGCAGGTGACGCGCCACATCCGCCGGAAGACCGGCCGTGAACTTGCTGCCCACGGGGTTGACATTCCAGACCGATGCCACAAGCGTCGCGGCGGTCAGATAGCTGCCTGCGAGACTGGGGTGGCGTTTGTCCGGAACGTATAGATTGATATCGGGCCGTTGGGCGATCGATGCGGCAAAGGCCAGCCCAGCGGGAACGACATGAGCATTGTTTTCCTTGCCGGCGCGTGTGTAGGCGTCCGCCAGGCCCTGCGTCATCTCGGGTTTGTCGGCGTAGGCCCAGGTCATCAGAAACATCGGTTCGACGCCCTTCGCCCGGGCGGTCGCAGAGTGTTTCCTGGCGTACTCAAAAAACACCTTCGACAGGGTCGGGTGTACGGGGCACTGGCTGCAGTCCATCAGCAGGACGGAGTCGTATTGGCGTCCGGGCGGATTGAAGCGAACCTGATTGTCTGCGACGAACGAGTAGCGGCCCAGCCCGTCCGGCCTGAGATAGGACTCGAGGTCATGCCAGTCGATCCCCGAACCACTGATGGTCAACGAGGTCGAGCGGTGCTTGGCCGCCGATGGGTTGCTGGTTTGCGCAGCCAGCCGCAAGGTCATCCCGTGCAGGCTGTTGTTGTAGTACATGAAACTGTTGCCGACGTAGAGTACGGAACGCGGCGGGTTGGCCGTTGCGGCGCGTACGAGCGGCATCGACTGTGCGCTCGCACTCGAGCCAGTCGGTGCGGTACCGCTGCTGGCGCAGGCCGAGAGTAGAAATACTGCGGCGACAGGGACCAGGAGTCGCTTCAATGAGGCCAAGCGATCTGCGCTTGCAGCAGGCGATTGCGCGGTCGTCGTACGACGGTTGGGCATGACGGTGTCTCCATTGGTTTGTGGTTTGGTCTTGAGGCAAACCCAGACGCGGAGCCTAGCCTGTTCCGCACGGCTTTAGGCTTTCTGGGCACTTTGCTATACTTTCGGGTTCTGCGGTAGACCCAACGACGCTTGGTTGGTCACCCAGTCGGGGTGTAGCTTAGCCTGGTAGAGCGCTACGTTCGGGACGTAGAGGCCGGAGGTTCGAATCCTCTCACCCCGACCATTGAGACATCATTGGTCAGTCATTCATGCCCCGCAGGGTCGTTCGGCTTGCGGGGCTTTGTTTTTCCAGGGTTCTTCCTTCGGCCGCGGGCAGGGTGTGCCAACCCTGGGTCCACCCATCGTCCTTTGCGTTGAACGCTGCAGTAGCAAGGTCTGCGGTTCGCTACTCTGATTGGCAGGAGAGTGGACTTGTCGCTGGCGTCTGGATCGATTTTTTTACTCTCGGGGAACGGCTGGCTAGCGGGTTGCGACTGGAGCGTTAACAGCCTGCGGGCCAGCGGAGGCCGGCTTGGGCGACCAGGTTTGCTACACGAGAGCGGGTTACACCCGTCGGGCTGACCCGAGAGCCGTCAGTCAAAGGTCACGCGCTATCAGATACCAACGCCCGGAGCGACGGTGTAGAGTCTCGCTATGCCACCGACAGTTGTTCGTGATGGGCCGTTTAGATTGTTCTTCTTTTCTCGGGAAGAACCTCGTCCGCATGTTCATGTTTCCCATTCGGACGGCGAGGCGAAATTCTGGATCGAACCTGACGTCGAGCTTGCTGCCCAGATCGGTTTGACCGCTGTTCAGATTCAACAAGCCCGAAGTGCTGTCGAGCGTCACTTATCGGAGATCAGGCATGCCTGGAATCGACACTTCAGCCGTTGAGGTCACGCATATTTCGGCAAACGGAATCTGGATTCTCATCGACAACGAGGAGTTCGCGCTGCCCTATGCCGAGTTCCCGTGGTTCAGAAACGCGACAGTCGACCAGATTCTAACGGTTGAGCGCCCGACTGCCGACCACCTTTACTGGCCCAAACTCGATATCGACCTGGCGGTTGCTTCGATCAAGAATCCTGAGGCGTTTCCGCTGGTGGCGCGGTAAGCCGTCCAAGGGTAGAGCGCTACGTTCGGGACGTAGAGGCCGGAGCATCGCACGCTCACCCCGACCATCGACGAATCGATGGTCAGTCATTGATGCCCCGCAGGGTCGTTCGGCTTGCGGGGCTTTGTTTTTTCAGGGGTCTTCTTTGGCTGTGGACGGGGTGGGTCAACCCTGGTTCCGCTCACCTTCCACTTGTTTGAACGCGGCTGTAGCAAGGTCTGCGGTGTGCGACTCGGGGTGGGGGCTCGTCGAGCGCAACCCTGTGCGTGCCTTCAATCGTGGACTACAAGACCGATTGTGCTGAGCTCCACGAAACATGAATTGCCCAGTGCTGCATGGATTGAAGCCCAGTGTCGATCGATCAAGGATTCGAGCGCGTCATTACGGATGTCTCCGGTCGTAATCAACTAAAGCCTCGCCGGTACGCCGCTCAGAATGTAGGACTGAACGAAATGATCGTCCTTCGTCACAACAAACCTGCCTTCCAGGTCAGCGTAAGCAATCAGCGCTTGGTCCGTCGATGCGTTTCCCGAGGGCAGGTCAAAGGTATGAATTGCGTCGAACCCGCGATCGTTAAGCCAGCGCGCCAAACGCCGCGGTAACTGCGCATCGATCAGGAACTTCACGCCGCAAGGGGCTCGATGTGTCGTACGCGCGAGAGGCGCGCCGCGAACGCCAAGACCGCATGAATGTCAGCCAGCTCAAGATCAGGGTAATCGTCAATGATCTCCTGCGGCGTCATGCCTGCGGCCAACCACTGCAGCACCACCTCGACCGGATAGCGCAGACCGCGCACGCAAGGTTTGCCGTGGCAGACATTGGGATCGATCGTGATTCGTTCAATCATGACGGTTCCAGGCGGAGAACTATTGCCTGAGCTTAGGCAATTCGCTGGCATCCCGCAAGGTGTCTGCGGTCGGCTGGTTGATGGGATCAGACTCGGCAGACGTTGGGTCCGGTGGGTGGCTTGCCCAAGCCTGGAGGGCAAGCGAACGGAAGGCCAATTCAGAATCGATAGATCAATCCGACACCGACTTCGGCCTCGTGGTTTTTGCGGGATATTGGGCTCGCCTGAATGTCGCTGCTGAAGTGTTCGTAAAGCGCTTCGCCGAAGATCTGCCAATGCTTGTCGACATTGTGGCGATATACGTAATTGAGTCCAACCGAGCGCATTCCGCCGCTTAGATTTGTCTGACTCAACCCGGATGCGATCGATTGCTGTGCGTTCACGCCAAAACTCTTGTTGGCCAATTTCCCGTCTTGAAACACAGCAACGACGTTGATTTCCGATCCGGTACCGTCGAGCTTGTCGCCAAATCGGCGACCCACCCCGAACAGGCCAAGGTTTCCGGTTCGACCCGTAACGACCTGACCGACCAACCAATAGCGCCAGTCAGCATTCAGGGCGCGACGCGCTTTCAGGACCAGTTCGGCACCGTCGGCGATGTCCCCAAGTCCATTCAATCGACCTTTTTTCGAGTCGCTTTCCTTACGGCCTTCACCGAAACCTACGACGACTTCCATCAGCCATAGATTGGATCGAAGGCCGCGCCAGCCAAGAGCCTCGCCCGCCCAAAAGAAAACATCATTACCTTTACGCCATTGGATTCCACCCGCTGGTTCGATTTCGAAACCAAACTCGTCCGAGCCTTCGTAGGCAGATTCATACTCGATACCGAGGCCTATGCCGAAACCCCATCCATCGTTGCCTCGGGTAAAGTCGTCGACTGAAGGAAGAGGTACCAGTGCTGGCTTTTTGTCTTGCGCCAATGCCAGGGGCGTGAACAACGCATTCGTGAAGAAAATCAACAGCAAACTCATCAACTTTTTCATCGCAGGGCCTTACCGTCTGGATTGAAGCTGCATACAACGACCGGACCAGTGTAATTTCGCCAAGGGATTCAGGCCGACATAGCCTTGCGGTTTTTGGGGGCGCCGTTTGAGGGCGCGGAGGCCTTGCCAGGTCTGGCACTGGCGCCGGCCTGGCGCCAGGCAATCGATTCGCAGCATCAGCGGACAGGCGGGGCCGGGAGACGTGAAGACTGGACACTTCTGGCCGATCGACGGCTTGCAATGACTCCGTATCGAGTTGTCGATTGTGCATCGAGGGGGGCTGTCCGCTGCTTCATCAAGGGTCGGACCGACACCCAGAGCCGCAAGACAACAACCAACAAGCAGGCCACGATCAGCGGGGGTGGGCGTTCGATTGCCATTGACACGGGGCACAACGCTGTTTGATCTCGGGGGCTTTCAGATGGAGTTGGAAGCGCTGCAGGGGCTTCGGGGCAAAGGCCGCCGATACGCCCTTGCGGATAGCATTCAACCCCAGACCATTACTGCAGGGAAACCAACATGAAGTGGCTTCGTTTCAGGCTTGAGGGGATCACCGGTTTCGGATGTCTGCAGGGCGATGACATCCTGGTCCATGAGGGCGACCTGTTCCAGGACCCCCGGCCCACGGGCCGTACCGTGCCCCTGTCGCAGGTCGAGATACTCTGCCCTTGCCTTCCGAGCAAGATTCTGGCGCTCTGGAACAACTTCAAGGCGGCTGCAGAGAAGAACGGCTGGGCCACCCCGGCAGAGCCCCTCTACTTCCTCAAGTCCCCCAACTCCTACGCCCATCACCTGCAGGCGATCCAGCGTCCACAAGGCGACGTCGGGCGCGTGGTCTACGAAGCCGAACTGGGAATCGTCAT
>JBDLRB010000044.1:0-5520 GCA_039800205.1 Pseudomonadota bacterium
ATGCTCAGGCCGTACCGACGCGCATAGTCTTCGGCGATGGCCTCTCGTAACGACCGCAGCCCGGTCGCCGGCGTGTACCGGATGTTTCCGTCGCGGGCGATGCGCGCGAGCGCCTCGAGGACCCGGGGGGGCGGCGCGAAATCAGGTTCACCGATGTCGAGCTGGATCACGGGTTTCCCAGCCTCGCGCAGTCGGGCGGCTCGTCCAATCAGTTCCATGACTTCGAAGGGCGCGATCCGATGCGTTCGTGCGGCGAGTCGATCGGCAGTCCAGGCGGGCATTGAATCAGTCATGGCAGGGTCGTCAGGATTGGGGCAGAGGTTTATTCTAAGGGCCGTTCTGATCCCGGGATGGCCCCATGAACCCTGAGCGCGCCACGACTGCAGTCCATGCCCCCGCCCTGACGCGTAGCCGTCTTGCGGCGCGCCTTCGGCGGGTCGTCAAGGGTCAGGTGCGCTTTGATGCCTTCAGTCGCGGACGCTATGCGACCGACGCGTCGATCTATCAGGTGACGCCCATCGGCGTGGTCATTCCCGCGGACGAACATGACCTCCAGGCGGTGATCGATATTGCGTCCGAGATGAAGGTGGCCATGCTGCCGCGCGGGGCCGGGACCAGCCAGTGCGGCCAGACCGTGGGCGAAGCCCTGATCATCGACTACAGCCTGCTCGACCGGATCGTGTCGGTCGATCCCGAGTCGGCGCTCGCCGAAGTGCAGCCCGGTGTTGTCCTCGATCGTCTGAATGAGCGGCTCAAGCCCCATGGGCTGTGGTTCCCGGTCGACGTATCGACCTCGGCTCAGGCCACGATCGGCGGCATGGCCGGGAACAATTCATCGGGCTCCCGGTCAATCGTGTACGGGAACATGGTGCACAACGTGACCGGCATTGACGCGATCTTCGCCGATGGCAGTTGCGAGTATTTCGGGGCTTTCGGCGTCGATGCCGCCCGCCCGCTGTCGCGGGGACGAAGTGCCGAACTCGTCTCGCGCCTCTTCGAGATTGCTGCGCGCGAGCGCGATGAGATCGAGCGGATCTGGCCGCGGGTGATGCGTCGGGTGGGGGGCTACAACCTCGACCTCTTTCATCCCCAGTCCGAGCGTCCCTACACGCCCGACGGATCGGTCAATCTGGCGCATCTGCTGGTGGGCTCGGAGGGCACCCTCGCGCATTTTCGGCGTCTCCACCTGAAGCTTGCGCCGCTCCCCCGGTCGAGGGTCCTGGGCGTGGTCAATTTTCCCGACTTCAGGCGCGCGATGTCGGCCACGCCCTCGATCGTCGCGTTGAAACCCAGCGCGGTCGAGCTCGTCGATCGGACAATGATCGACCTAGCCCGAGCGCAGCCCCAGTTCCGGGCGGTCATCGAATCGGTGTTGACCGGTTCAGTGCCGACCGAGGCGCTGCTGCTCGTCGAATTTTCGGGTGAGTCGCAGGACGCGTTGCTGCGCGCGCTGGGTGATTTGGTCGAATTACTGAAGGATCTGGGCCTGCCCGGTAGCGTCGTCGAATTGACCGAAGCGCGTCCCCAGCAGGCACTCTGGGCGGTCCGAAAGGCTGGGCTCAACATCATGATGTCGCTCAGAGGGGACGGCAAGCCGGTCAGCTTCATCGTGGACTGCGCGGTGCCCCTTGAGCATCTGGCCGAGTACACAGAGCGTTTGAGTGAAGTGTTCCTGCGGCACGGGACGCGAGGCACCTGGTATGCCCACGCGTCGGTGGGGACGCTGCACGTGCGTCCGATTCTGGATATGCGAACCGACGGCGCCGCTCGCATGCGGGCCATTGCTGAGGAAGCGGCCCAGCTGGTGCGCCGTTTCAAGGGGGCCTTTTCCGGAGAGCATGGTGATGGGCTGGTGAGAAGCGAGTGGGTCGGCTGGCAATATGGGCCGCGCCTGACCCGCGCATTCGAGGACATCAAGGATCTCTTCGACCCCGCAGGATTGATGAATCCCGGCAAGATTGTCCGCGCGTCCCGGATGGATGATCGCGATCTCTTTCGCTATCGGCCCGACTACCGGATCCAGGCCCTGAGCACCGCGCTTGATTGGTCGGCCTGGGATGTCCAGAACGATCCCCTGACCGAGACGCTTTCACCGCCGGGCTCGGGCGGCGATCCGGCCGGGGGGTGGGGCAAAGCCGTTGAGATGTGCAACAACAATGGCCATTGCCGCAAGACCGACCCCGGGTTGATGTGTCCGAGCTTCCGAGCGACTCGAGATGAGCGCCACCTGACCCGGGGGCGCGCCAATGCGCTCCGGCTGGCCTTGTCTGGGCAGCTGGGCCCGGATGCACTGGTCTCTGAGTCCATGTATGAGGCCATGTCGCTTTGCGTTGGATGCAAGGGCTGCCGGGCGGAGTGTCCGACCGGGGTCGACATGAGCCGTATGAAGATCGAGTTTCTGCATCATTGGCATGCGCGGCACGGCTTGAAAATGAAGGATCGCCTGATCGGCGCGCTGCCTCACTACGCGGCCACGGCTGCCAGACTCGCACCGCTCCTGAATGGGCTCGCTGCGTTGCCCGGTTCGCGCTGGCTGGGCGAGCGCCTGCTGGGGCTGTCTGCGGAAAGGCCACTGCCGCGCTGGTCGACCCAGCCGTTCACCCGTCAAGCGCAGGCGCAGGCGCGGGCCCCGTCCCCTGGAGCGCAGGGTCCGTCTGTCCTCTTGTTTGCCGACACGTTCAGCAACTACTTCGAGCCCGGCATCCTGGGTGCGGCGCGTCATGTGCTCGAAGCAGCCGGCCGCTGCGTGGAGATCGCGCGACCAGCCTCCGATGATCCCGAGCCGCGCCGCCCGCTCTGCTGTGGCAGGACCTGGCTGGCAATGGGCCAGGTCGATCGTGCCCGAGCGGAACTGCGGCGCACGCTGAAGGCCCTCGACGCACCCGGGCTCACAACCCAGACGCTCGTCGGGGTCGAGCCGTCCTGCCTGCTGACCTTCCGCGACGAAGCGCTTGCGCTGGGGCTGGGTGAGGCGGCCGAGAAACTGGCCCGCCGCAGCCTGCTGTTTGAGGAGTATGTCTGGAACGAACACCGGGCCGGCCGCTTTGACCTGCCGTGGGTCGATCAATCCGGGGTCACCCTGCACCTCCATGGACATTGTCACCAGAAAGCCTTCGGCTTGATGCCAGCGGTCTCCGGGGCGCTCGCGATCCTGCCGGGCGCACGCGTGCACACCATTGAATCGGGTTGTTGCGGTATGGCGGGTGCGTTTGGTTACCAGGCCCGCACGCATTCGGTGTCAAAGGCGATTGCCGGGCTGGACCTGGTGCCCGCGCTCGCGGTTCTCCCGGATCGAGCGCCCGTGGTGGCCGATGGCACGAGCTGCAGGCGGCAGATTGCGGACATGACCGGTCGCACTGCACTTCACGTCGCACAAATTCTGGATGCCGCCCGCACGCAACGGATCGATACGCTCGACGCCTCCGTGCGATCGGCTTGAGTGTAGGCGGGCCGCCCCGGGTCTGACACCCCTACGCTGTACCGGCATCAGCGACAAGTGGATAATCGATTCATCTTCACAGCAGGCCAGGCAGACGCAGCAATCTTGCGCGCGCTCATCGGACACACACCATGGATCCAGTTCTTCGCAAAGCGGCTCTTGACTACCACGAGCGGGGGCGTCCCGGAAAGATCTCGATCGCACCCACCAAACAGCTGACCAATCAGCGCGATCTGGCGCTCGCTTATTCTCCGGGCGTGGCCGCGGCCTGCGAGGAAATCGTTCGTGATCCCTCAACGGCGTCGCGCTACACCAGTCGGGCCAACCTGGTTGCAGTCATCAGTAACGGTACCGCGGTGTTGGGCCTGGGCAACATCGGTCCACTTGCAGCCAAACCCGTGATGGAGGGCAAAGCCGTCCTCTTCAAGAAGTTCGCGGGGATCGATGTGTTCGATCTGGAGGTGGCCGAGACGGATGTCGATCGTCTGGTCGAGGTGATCGCTGCACTCGAACCGACCTTTGGCGGCATCAATCTGGAGGACATCAAGGCGCCGGATTGTTTCGAGGTCGAGCGCAAGTTGCGTGAGCGCATGAAGATTCCGGTGTTCCATGACGATCAGCATGGAACGGCGATTGTGGTGGGCGCGGCCCTGCTGAATGGGCTGCGGGTCGTTGGCAAGGACATTACGCAGATCAAGCTGGTCTGTAGTGGTGCTGGTGCGGCGGCGCTGGCCTGCCTGGATCTTCTGGTCGATCTCGGCTTGCCGCGCGAAAACATCTGGGTGAGCGATCTCGCGGGTGTGGTGTACCAGGGACGGGTCGAATTGATGGATCCGCTCAAGGCGCGCTTCGCGCAGCCCACCGAGCAGCGGACGCTCGGCGAACTGATCGAGGGCGCCGATGTTTTCCTGGGATTGTCTGCCGGGGGCGTCCTCAAGCAGGAGATGGTCGCTCGGATGGCGGCTCGTCCGCTCGTCTTCGCGTTGGCGAACCCGACGCCCGAGATTATGCCCGAAGAGGTCCGGGCCGTGCGCGACGATGCCATCATCGCGACGGGCCGAACGGACTACCCCAACCAGGTCAATAACGTCCTGTGTTTTCCGTTCATTTTCCGGGGCGCTCTGGACTCAGGCGCCACCACGATTACCCGTGAGATGGAAGTTGCGGCGGTCCATGCAGTGGCCGATCTGGCCCGATCCGAAATGTCAGAGGTCGTTGCGGCGGCGTACAGCGTCAGTGGCACAGGCTTCGGACCCGATTATCTGATTCCCAAGCCCTTCGACCCGCGGCTGATAGCGCGGGTGGCGCCTGCAGTGGCGCAGGCAGCGGCTGAGAGTGGCGTGGCCACCCGCCCCATCGAGGATATGGACGCCTACCGGGCACAGCTCGAGCAATTCGTCTATCACTCCGGCAACTTCATGAAACCGATCTTCGCGCTGGCTCGAGGTGCGGTCGGGCCCCGGATCGCTTACGCCGAGGGTGAGGACGAACGGGTTTTGCGAGCCGTGCAGATCGTGGTCGACGAAAAGCTGGCGCGGCCGGTGGTCATTGGTCGTCCGGCGGTCATCGAACAGCGGATCGAACGGCTGGGGCTGCGGGTCAAGGCGGGGATCGATTTCGATCTGGTCAACCCGGAATGGGACGACCGTTATCGGGAGTACTGGCAGGAGTATTACCGGATGACCGCCCGTAAAGGCGTCACCGAAGACCACGCAAAGACCGAGATGCGCCGTCGTGCAACGCTCATCGGCGCCATGCTGGTGCACAAGGGGGCCGCGGACGGTCTCTTGTGCGGCACGTCGGGTCCCTTCACCGAGCATTTGCGTTTCATCGACCATGTGATCGGACGGCGCTCCGGTTCGACCGTTTATGCGGCGATGAACACGCTGATGCTCCCTGATCGGCAGTTGACCCTGGTGGACACGCACGTCAACCATGATCCGGACGCGAGCCAGATTGCCGAAATCACCCTGATGGCCGCTGACGAACTCCGTCGCTTTGGCATCCTGCCCAAGGTCGCCTTGCTTTCGCATTCGAACTTCGGTTCCTCGATGGATGCCTCGGCGCGCAAGATGCGAGAG
>JBDLRB010000045.1:0-3229 GCA_039800205.1 Pseudomonadota bacterium
TCAGGCTTTGATGATGTCGAGGGTGCGCATCATCAGTTCGCGCGCGGTATTCACCACCTCGACGTTGTTCTGGTAAGAGCGCGCCGCGGCCATCATTTCAACCATCTCGGTGACCTCGCTCACGTTTGAAGAGAAGACGAAACCATCCTTGTCCGCAAGCGGATTGCCCGGCGAAAACAATTTCCGGACCGGGGTCTGGTCATCGACGATCTTGTCGACCTTGACACCGCCCACGTGCTGGAAGCCCGAATTGGTTGACTCCTTATCCACCAACGCCTTGAAAACTGGACGTTTGGCTCGGAATGCATCTTGTTCGTTGCCCGCCACCGTGCCCGCGTTGGCGAGGTTGGATGCGGTCGTGTTCATGCGGATGAGCTGCGAGTTGAGCGCAGTTCCCGCAATGCCAAATATTCGTTCGATGGACATGACCGATTACTCCCCGCGCAGCGCTTTGCGGATTCCGCTAATTCGGTTTTCAAGGAATGCCAGCGTCGCCTGGTAATCACCGGAGGCCTTACCGTAGCGGGCCTGCTCGACGCTCATCTCGACCGTGTTGCCGTCGGCTGAAGCATTAAAGGGTGTGCGAAACATCATGCCGTCAGCGCCAGGCAAATCTCCGATCGCAAAGTGCTGAGACTGCGTGGCACGCATGGGCGACGCACGGGCAGCATCAAGCGCCTTGGCAAAATCGATGTCCTTGGCTTTGAAGTGCGGGGTGTCGGCGTTGGCAATGTTTTCGGCGACAACCTGCATTCGCCGATTGCGCAGCGGCAACGCGTGCTCATGCAGTCCAAGCGCGTTTTTCAGAACTTCCATCGCCGTGCCCCCACTTCCGTTGATCCGCCTTGATTCAGGTCTGTCAGCCGTCTGTCATTAAAGATTTGCTTCGACCTCACGAAAGCACAGCGCGTGCCAACGAAATTCCAACGCGCTCTGCTCTGAAGGCAGGCAGAACTCACCGACCCTATGGCAAGAAATTGCCGCCTGCGTTGCCGCTTGGATTGCCGCCGTGCGCTCACCCTTGCCGCCCCTTGCTGCCGCTTCGCGTGGGCTGTGCAGCGGAGTCGTGACGCTCCGTTCGTCCGCCCTGACCCTCGAGCAGCGCAGAGACCGCCCCTGGCGCGGTACGCGCTGCTTTGACTGACTCGCCGTCTCGACGCGAGTGAATCAGTGCCTCCAGCCGCTGCTGCGCATGGCTGATGAGTCCGCTCAGGATCGATTGACGCGTGATGGGCTGCGAGTGATCGCCGCTCACATGCAGCGCTTTGGCCTGCCTGCCCGCAATCTCGAGTGCTGCATGGGGACGCTGCTCCGCGCGTGCGGCAGGCGTGAGGACGGTGAGGTAAAGATCAACCAGCGACACGGGGCCTTTCGCGCCCAGACGGTTGTCATCGAAATAACGCTCCACAAGGTCGAGCTGGGCCAGCACCGGTTGCTGCTGTATGTCAGCCGCCCTGCCCTGCATGCCCACGGAGGCAGCGCCCCGCCCCGGGCCCTCGCAGAACTGGAGGATGCCGTGACAACGCCCGTTGGTCGCGCGCGGATTCAGGCCGTCACTTTCCATCAGGGCCACTGTCGCGAAGTCATCCGGCGAGAATCGAAACTTTCTGCTCAGATCAACGATTCGATCCTGGACCGCCTGGCGATCCTGCGGCTCGACATAACCTCGTTCCACTGCCCGGTCCAGCGTTCGCTGTAACTGGGGAAATATCGAACTGCCGAGCGCGGTGGCAGCAGGTCGAACCGCAACCTGGGCCTGCGATGACGCAGCCACGGCGGGCCGGGACGCTATTCCCGGTGATCCGGTGGCCCCACCTCCGCTGGCCGCTGCCCGGGGTCCGCGCTCAAGCACACTCAGGTCTATCCGGTCTCCGGCGTAAATCCGGTCAGGATTGCTGATCGAGTTTGACGCTGCAATCTGTCCAACCGCCCGGTGAACGTCAGCCCCAGTGCTGGGCAGGCCCAATTCCTGCAGTCGACGATGAGCAATCGCGCTGAGCGTGTCGCCGTGCTGGATGTCGTACGTCTGTGCGCCCGATCCTTGACTGGCAGCACGAAAAACCGGAGCGAAAGAAGAGGGAGCCGGCGCAAAACCCTGACCCGTCGCTCTGGCGGGCGACGAAGAACCCACCGACAAACGGTGGGCAGACACCGACGACCGCCCAACTTCGGCGTGTTGGTGGGTTTGCGCGGAACTGGATGTAACCGGGCCTTGCATGGCCAAACTTCCTCCTGTCGTCTGCTCGACGCTGGCCCATTTCATGCAAGCGGTATGCCACGCAGGACGCCAGTGACGGAAATCCGTCTACCGCGCGCTGTTGGCAAACCTGGAGGTACCGGATGAGGCGAACATGGATCACGTTCAAATGCGCTACGGCGGCAACCGCTCTGGCGGTGACGGCAGTATCCGCATCGGCACAATCGGTCGCCGCCAGCGGTGCGGGCGTCCCTCGCGTCTCCCCTGTCGTTGCATCCCTCACAGCGACTCCGCCTGGTCCGGGAACGTCCGCCGCTGCACGGGAGGGGCTGCGCGACCAGGCTCGGGACTGGGTCGCCTCCCAAACCGCGACCGACCCGGGACTTATCCGAATCGGGGCACTCGACGGCCGGGTCGATCCCCCCATGTGCGAGAGCGGATACCGATTCGACTTCCCATTTGAAGCACGATCAACCGTACGCGCCCAATGCGATAACCCTGTCAGGCAGTATTACCTTCGTATTTCGGTCGAACGAGTCCGACAGAGACTGGTTCTTGCTCGATCAATGGCCGCGGGCGAAATCATTTCTCAATCCGACCTGACCGTGCGCGACCTTGCAGGCTCATCGGGGGGAATCGACTCTCCCGCACAGATCATCGGTCGCTCGCTGCGACGCGCAATCGGCGCGGGAGAGGCGCCGCTATCGAATGATCTTGAGGATGTCGCAACCGTCGTCCGGGCTGTGGCCGACCTCAGGGCGGGCGACATGATTCCGGCAACGGTCCTTCGGACTGAACTGCTGCCGCGCAGCAAGATCCCCCTGGGCGCTGTCACCCGGGTGGACGATCTCAACCGGGCTCGCCTTCGGAGAGACGTTCCGGCGGACCGGGTTCTGGTGTCCGACGACCTGATTGACACCCGGCCGGTTGTGGTTGCCCGACGCAACATGTTGCGAGGCGAGACGATCGACAGCACGTCGCTCGAAGTGATTGAAATGGACCGCCGAGCGCTCCCGGCCGACCACCTGAGCA
>JBDLRB010000046.1:0-3751 GCA_039800205.1 Pseudomonadota bacterium
TTCCCGTTTGCCTGATGGAAATCCTGATACTGCTGGCGCTGATCCTCCTCAATGGCGTGTTCGCGATGTCCGAAATCGCGCTCGTGACCGCGCGTAAGGCAAGGCTCCAGAAGATGATCGACGAGGGCGACAGCGCGGCCGCCGCGGCCCTCAAACTGGGCGAAGACCCGACCCGATTTCTCTCGACCATTCAGATTGGCATTACCTCGATTGGCGTGCTGAGCGGTATCGTGGGGGAGTCCGCCTTGGCTGACCCTCTCGCGCTCTGGCTGCATGGCGTGGGGATGGATCATGGCCTTGCGTCGATCCTCTCGACGGCACTGGTCGTGGTCGTGATCACTTATCTTTCGATCGTCATCGGCGAGCTGGTGCCCAAGCGCATTGGCCAGACCTATCCCGAAACGTTGGCCCGGTTTGCGGCCCGGCCGATTCATCTGCTGGCCTTGTCGACCAAGCCGTTCGTGCTGCTCTTGTCCGGGTCCACTCAGGTCCTGCTCCGGCTCTTTGGCGTGCGTGACCAGGCGGCCTCGGGCGTGACCGAGGAGGAAATCCACGCGATGCTCGCCGAGGGCACGTCGGCCGGCGTGATCGAAACGCAGGAGCACGCGATGGTGCGCAATGTGTTTCGGCTGGACGACCGGCAGATCGGGTCCTTGATGGTGCCCCGCTCTGACGTGATCGTGATCGATGTCAATCGAAGCTTCGAGGAAAATCTTGCATTGATCGAGGGCAGCGATCATGCCCGTTTCCCGGTCGTACGAGGCGGCTACGACGATCTGGTGGGGGTGCTGGATGCACGGAAATTCCTGTCCGTTCTGGTGAGGGATCCGGGCGTGCGGGAGATCGATCCCGCGCACCTCATGCAGCCTCTCTACGTGCCGGAGACGCTCACGGGCATGGAGTTGCTGGAAAACTTCAAGACGCTCGACACGCATATGGCCTTCATCATCGACGAGTATGGTGAGGTCCAGGGCATCGTTACGCTTCATGATCTGGTTGAAGCCATCACCGGCGAGTTTGCGCCGCAGGACCCGAGCTCGTCCTGGGCGGTGCAGCGCGAAGACGGGAGCTGGCTGCTCGATGGTCACATCCCGATTCCCGAACTGAAAGATCGACTGTCGCTGCGCTCGGTGCCCGAAGAGGAAAAGGGCCGCTATCACACGCTCTCTGGCATGATCATGCTGCTGACAGGCCGGCTACCGTCGGTGGCCGACAAGGTCGATTGGGAACACTGGGCCTTTGAGATCGTCGACATGGACGGTCGCACGATCGACAAGGTGCTCGCAATGCGTGTGCAGACGCTCGAAGAGGGCTCCACTGCGAGTGAGGATCCCGTAGCGCCCTCTGCGGCCAGCTGATCCCGCGTAGGGCGTCTGTGCGATGCGCCTGAGGCCCTGCTTGCATCCGTTGCGGGCTTCACCTATATTTCACCCATGCACCACGCATCGATCCCGTCGTCGTTTTCTCTCTCGTCCCCCGCGAGCCGGCTGCCGGCTCCGCTAGTGGGTCTCGAGCGCCTACGGGCGCTCGGCCTGCTACTGCGCTTCGCGCGCTAAAACCCCCCTTCATCCACAATTCGTTGACGCAAGCTCCCCAGACCGGCGGGGGCAGACCCAGGAGTATCTTCATCATGGCCGACAAACTGATCATCTTCGATACGACCTTGCGCGATGGCGAGCAAAGCCCCGGCGCTTCGATGACGCGCGATGAAAAGCTGCGCATCGCACGCCAACTGGAGAAACTGCGCGTCGACGTGATCGAGGCCGGGTTCGCAGCTTCGTCCAACGGTGATTTCGAGGCCGTCAAGGCGATTGCCGACACGATCCGTGATTCGACCGTCTGCTCGCTCTCGCGGGCCAACGATCGTGACATTTCCCGAGCGGCCGAGGCCTTGCGCGGGGCGAACTCGTCGCGCATCCACACCTTCATCGCAACGTCGGCCTTACACATGGAAAAGAAGCTGCGCATGACGCCCGATCAGGTGTTCGAGCAGGCGCGTCTTGCGGTTCGCTTCGCACGCCAGTTCACCGATAACGTCGAGTTTTCACCCGAGGATGGCAGCCGCTCGGACATCGATTTCCTGTGTCGCGTGCTTGAGGCCGTGATCGCGGAAGGGGCGACAACGATCAATATTGCCGATACCGTCGGCTACGCTGTGCCGGAGCGGTTTGGGCAATTGGTGCGTACCTTGCGTGAGCGCATTCCCAACAGCGACAAGGCCGTGTGGTCGGTGCACTGTCACAACGACCTCGGCATGGCGGTCGCCAACTCGCTGGCCGGTGTCACGATCGGCGGTGCGCGGCAGGTCGAGTGCACGATCAACGGGCTGGGTGAACGGGCCGGCAACACCTCGCTCGAGGAGGTGGTGATGGCGGTCCGGACGCGTCGGGATTTCTTCGGGCTGGACGTCGGCATCGACACCACGCAGATCGTGCCTGCATCGAAACTGGTTTCGGGTATCACCGGATTTCCTGTGCAGCCCAACAAGGCTGTGGTGGGCGCCAATGCGTTCGCGCACGCGTCCGGCATTCATCAGGATGGCGTCCTGAAGCAGCGCGACACCTACGAGATCATGCGCGCTGAAGATGTGGGTTGGACCGCCAACAAGATTGTGTTGGGTAAATTGTCCGGACGAAATGCCTTCCGCCAGCGCGTTCAGGAATTGGGCATTCCTGTGGATTCCGAGAGCGAGCTCAACGCGGCCTTTGCCCGCTTCAAGGATCTTGCCGACCGCAAGAGTGAAATTTTCGATGAGGACATCCAGGCGCTGTTTTCGGATGAGGCCGTGACCCCGACCGATGAACACTTCAAGCTGGTGTCGCTTGCGCAGGCCTCAGAAACCGGCGAGCGTCCTCATGCAGAAGTGACCTTGTCGATTGCCGGCCGCGAGTCGCGCGAGCGCGCGGAGGGCAATGGTCCGGTCGATGCCACGCTTCGGGCCATTGAGGCGCAAGTGACTTCGGGTGCCGAATTGTTGCTCTACTCAGTCAATGCCATCACGACCGGTACCGAATCGCAGGGCGAGGTCACGGTGCGTCTTTCGCACTCGGGCCGGATTGTGAACGGCGTGGGGGCTGATCCCGACATCATCGTCGCGTCGGCCAAGGCCTACATCAATGCCTTGAACAAGCTGCACAGCAAGGTCGAACGGGTCAACCCACAGGCCGTCTGACCCGGCAGGCGATCCGGGGCCGGTCCGGTCGCCTGTCTTGACCTGACATAACAGGTTCCCCTAAGATCATTGCGCCGATCAGTGAGGAACCCAGGTATGGCTGCAACCGCACGACTGATCCGCCACGGCGATGTGGCGGTCATTGAGATGGATCATCCGCCCGTCAATGCGCTCGCGCATGGCTTGAGAGAGGGACTGGGGCGGTGTCTGGATGAGGCGCTGGCTGATCCGACGGTTGTGGCCATCGTCCTTGCGGGCGCCGGTCGGCTCTTTTGCGGCGGGGCTGATCTTCGAGAACTGGGTACGCCGGCGAACGCGCTGCCCCCCGTGTCCCGTGACCTGCGCCGGCAGATGGAGCGTGCCGACAAGCCAATTGTGGCCGCCTTGCATGGCAGCGCGCTCGGTGGTGGTCTCGAGATGGCGCTGGCCTGTCATTACCGTGTGGCGGCCCCGGGGACTCAGACCGGCTTACCCGAAGTGCAGCGAGGCATTCTGCCCGGGGGCGGGGGGACGCAACGTCTGCCGCGGCTGATTGGTGTCGAGGCCGCGTTGTCGACCATCGTCTGGGGTGAGACCTTT
>JBDLRB010000047.1:0-25223 GCA_039800205.1 Pseudomonadota bacterium
CCACATGATGGCCAATGCTGGGCCATTGGTAGGCCGCGACCGATGCGTTGATGAAACGAACGCCCGGGATCGCGGCACATCGTCGGGTGATTTCGCGCTGCTCAAGCGGCCCCAGGCCATCCGGCATCAAGTCGTCGACGCTGGTCCGTAGCCCCACCGGTACCCGAACGCCCACCGCATCGATCACGGCCTGGACCACCTCCAGCGGATAGCGCAGGCGATGCTCGAAAGAACCGCCCCAGTCGTCCTCGCGCTGATTGGACGCAGGCGACAGAAACTGATGTAGCAGGTGCCCATGACCGATATGAATCTCAATGCCCTCGAAGCCCGCCTCGATCGCACGTTCGGCGGTCTCGACAAAGGCCTCGCGCACCGCATCCATTTCGCTGCGCGTCATCGCGTGAGGGATCTCCCCTCCCGTCACCCAGGGGATCGCGGACGGCCCCCAGGCCGGAAGGCGGTCGGTCTCATTGGGCCCATGTCGCCCCGCATGCGTGATCTGGACGAAAATCCGGGCGCCCTCCGCCTTGACCGCATCGACGATACGGCGCAGACCCGGCAGCGCACGAGCATCGGATCCGCTGAGGCCACCCGAGCGGCCCAGCGACGTCCGGTGGACACGCAAGGGTTCGACGATGATCAGTCCGACGCCGCCCCGCGCCCGTTCCGCAAGGTACGCGACATGCTCGTCGGTCGGCAAAAAGTCACGACCAAAATTGGTCGTGTGCGCGGGCAGGAAGATGCGGTTACGGATCCGGATGCCGGCCAGATCGAATGGCCGCATCGTGAGGGGGTAGCGGCCTCCCGCTGTGCTCATTGCCCGACGGGCCAGGACTGCACCGTGGTCCCGCTCGCCGGATCGACCAGTGAAAGCTGCACATAGACCTTCCCAGTGCCCCCATGATCGATGCCGGTGTCATAACAATCAAAGGTATTGAAGCGTGGGCTGATCGGGTGCAAACCCGATGCGATCCGATCCTGGGCCATCAGGATCGCTGGATGCAGCTTGGCAATGATCCCCAGGCAAAGATGGGCGGTTGATTTGTCGGGCAGCAGACGGCCTTTCATGTCGAAGACGAAGACCTGACCTTCGCGGATCTTGTTCGCACAATGAAAGGCGCGCGTCACCGTTGCATGAAGCTCACACGCCTCGAGCGTCGACCGGTCAAGCTTCACGCTCATTGCGCCTCCTCATTCAACCAACGCTTGAACACCGGTTCGTGCGTATCGGTCGTACGCAAACTCACCTCTGCCAGCGCCTTCGACTCACCATGATGGCCGGTCATCGGGCACTCGATATAGCGCCAGACGCAGGTCATGGGATTGAGCCCCTCTGCGGCGCGATCAAAGGTCATGTAAAAGAGTGACAAGGCGGGAGACATCAGGTGCACGCACAAGGGCGCGTCGGAGAGCGCAGGCTTGACCTTGTGGCGCATGTCAAAAACGATCTGCTGCCCGACCCTTACCCCACAGCCACAGCCCTCCGGACTCTTGGTGATCTTGAGGACAACCTCGTAACGATCCAGCCAGTCGATGCCCAGGCGTCTGCGCCCGGCAAACAGGTTCTTGGCCTCCGGCGACAAACGTTCGAGGTCTGCATCGGTGAATTCGAGCGCCGGCTTGAGGACACCGGCCATATCCTCAAGCTTGTCATCGGGCTGGACGTAGAACGGATCGATTTCGCGGGGCATCAGGACCTCTCGTGACGACAATCGGATGAAACTGTTGCAGCGCCGAAGCTCGATGGATCGACTCCGGCGACCACGCGGCAATCAGACCGGCTTCCGGGCGACGATCAGGGTCCACGGGAAACGCCAGGCGTTCATCGTGGGTGACAGCGCGCCGTCAAATTCCTCGAAAGGGTGGATCTCGAGATCACCGAGGCCCGCGTCCCGATGCGCTCCCGGCAGGTCCATTTCGTTGAGTGGCACCATGAAGGGCTCGTTGTTGCGCTGCGAGTGGCCGTAGTGAATGTATTCCTTGAAGGGATCACCGTGCATCAGGAAATCGAGGTGAATGCACAAACCGCCGGGCTTCAGCAAGCGCTCAGCCTCCCGCAACAGGGCTCGAATGTGTGAGGGCGGCATCTCGTGCAACATCATCGTGCTGGTCACGATGTCGCAGGTGCCCGAGGACAAACCCGTCGCGATCGAGTCGGCCTGACGGAACTGAACACGTCCGGCCTGCACGCCCGCCTCGGCTGCGCGCAAGGCCGCCACACGCAAGCAAGGTGCCGACAGCTCGACTCCGATCACTTCAGCATCGGGATGATCCAGGTACCAGGGTCGCGTCGAGGCGCCAAAACCACAACCAAGATCGACCACCCGCCCCACCGTGCCGCCCGCCCGCTCCAGGGCCAGAGCCTTGAAGCGCTCCCAGAGACTCAGCGCATTCTTCAGCATGGGAGCCGTAGACTGCGCGCCCCGCTCGTAGACGAAGCCCGCGATCTCGTCGGACCATACCCCGCCGGGGTGCTGATGAATATCGATCGAGGTGTAATAGTCGGGATGCTGAAACGAGGGGTCGATCTGGAGCAATCCCTCGGGCAGTTCAGCAGACAGCCCGGCCTGGATCGACGCCCGGTGCTGGGCGTAATACTCGGCCAGACCTTCAAGACCAGAATATTTCATCCTCTGCAGATGGCGTTCGAACCACCCGAAGAACTGGGCATCGAGGTCGCCGTCCAGCAATCGCGCTGCGTCCTCACGGGTTTCGGGCTTGTTGTCAGAGGCATCGACTTTGGCCTCGTACCGCTCACGTAGTGCCGGATAGAGCTGCCTCGTCCACTGCAGCTTGCAGTCAAGCACAAAAGACTGATAGGCCAAGACGCTACGGTGAGCCGGAATCTGTTCAAGCATGGTGGTTTCCGGTGACTGGGTTCAAGGACGATCAAACTGGCTGACGCCCTCAGCCGGCGCACCCAGCGAGGCTTCACGCCCCATCGAGCAGAACATCAGTTCGGCCGCAAGGGCCTGCCGCGCGGCATCGAGCTGACGGGCCTGCTCGGGTGTGGGCTGAAAGCGGTCGAGCGCCTCCCGCGTCACGGGCTGGCCTGATTCGAGCAGCATCTCAAGGCATGTCAGCCGATCACAGGTCACGTGCAGTTTTGCTGCGATCGTCATCAGCATCGCGAGCAAACGATCGTTTGCCGTGTCATCGAAAAACGTTTGCTCCGGCTTGAAAGGCAGACCCGTGGGATGGGCTGACATGACCATTCGTGCGAACTCCTCGTCAGGCTTTCGTATTCTGAATCGTTTGCCAGGCCCCCTTGCCGAATGCAGCCTCAGCCAGGCGCTGGTTCAAGGGCGCCATCTGTTTGGCCAGACCCGAAGCATCGAGCTTCAGCAGCGAATCGGCGCCATTGGCATCCGACCAGGCCTTGAAGTCCTTGGGCTTTGCTGCGAGACCGACCTGGTAATACTGGCTTTCCTCGAGTTCGTTGAACGAATCCTGAAGAATCTTCTTGTAATCGGCGCTCAGGCCGTTCCAGGCCGACAAGGAAATGACCTGCTTATCCAGCGCAAGACCGAAATCGGGAACGACCACGTACTTGCACACCTCGTAGAACTTGAACTGAACGCCCGGATTGAGCGCCGTCAGCACGCCATCGACGATCCCTGACTGCAGCGCCAGATAGACCTCATTGAAGGGGATGGGCGTCGGGGAGGCACCAAAGAACCGCAGGGCCTCGATACACCCTTTGATTTCCGGGGCACGGATCTTACGCCCCTTCAGATCGGCCAGACTCTCAATCGGGCGCTTGAGCATTAGGTTGTAGCTGCCCAGGCGTCCGGCACCGAGCAGGCGCGCTTTGTAGCGTTTTTCAATTGCGGTCGAGGCGCGTGCTCCGATCTCGCTCGCGAGCACCGCACGGGCGTGCGGCCCATCCCGGAAAAAATACGGGGAATACATTACGTCGAAGGCCTCGATGCCCGTGTAGGCCCCGTTGTACACGTCCAGGCTCCCCAGCGCCATCGACTCGATCAGGCTCTTTTCACCGCCCAGCGTTCCCGCAAAGATTTCAAACGAGAGCTTGCCGCCAGTCTTTGCGGAAATCGCCTTCGAGAGGGCCGCATTGAAGGTGTTGGACACGGTGCCCGGCCCCCCCGCATTGCCGTACCGGAGGATCTTTGCGGCCTGAGCCGCGGCGGGGAGCGCGATACCCGCAGCCAGGGCGGCACCTCCGGTCAGTACTGCGCGACGTCCAATGAATTCAGTCATGAGTGGCTCCTCTCGGGTCAGTGAATGGGCTCACGTTACTTCATGAGCAGGTTGGGCAAAAACGTTGAGAACCAGGGAATGTAGGTGACGATGATCAGGGTCGCCCAGAGCCCGACATAGAAGGGCAGGCCTCCAATGAACACCTGCATCATGTCGACTCGGGCAATCCGCGCCATGGCAAACAGCAGCAGGCCCACGGGCGGGGTGACCATGCCGATGACCAGATTCAGCACCATCACCAGGCCGAAGTGAATCGGGTCTACCCCAAGCCCCGTCATCAGCGGAAACAGAATCGGCGACAGGATTAGCATGATCGGCAGCGCATCCAGAAACGTGCCCAGCGCAAGCAGCACCCCATTGATGATCATGAAGAGCACATACGGGTTGTCGCTGATCGCAAGCATGGCCGACTGCACCATCCGACCCAGCCCGGCCAACACCGCCACCTGACCGAGAATCTGACTGAAGGCGACGGTGACCATGATCACCGAGGTGGTGATCGCCGCCGCAACCGCCGCGTCGATGAAACCCTTGAAGCTGAGATCTCGATACACCAACGCCCCGATGACGATGGTGTAGACAACGACCACGGCTGCAGATTCGGAGGGTGTTGCAATCCCCAGCACCTTGGTCAGGAGAATGATTGCGGGGACACCCAAGGGCAACAAACCCGCAACGATCGCCTTGCGGCGCGCCTCGGGACTCGCCTTGAGTTCGCGTGGAATCCCCAGCCGACGCGCCATCCAGCCACTGATCGCGATGAGACTGATGTACATCAGCAGTCCCGGGAGGATCCCGGCCAGAAAGAGCTGTCCGACCGACAGATTGGCGATGGACGCCAAGAGGATGAACAGGATGGACGGCGGAATGATCGGTCCCATCGCTGCAGCGGCAGAGATCACCCCTGCGGCGTAACGGGCGGGGTAGCCCCGCCGGACCATCTCGGGCACGAGAATGGAACCGGTCGCAGAAGCATCCGCAACAGCCGACCCCGACACCCCGGCCATGAACAGATTGGACGTGATCCCGACATTGGCCAGTCCGCCGTGCCGATGGGCGACCAGGCTGGCGGCGAAGTCGATCAGTCGGCGCGTCACGCCAGCTTTGGTCATCAATTCGCCAACGAAGATGTACATGGGGATCGCCAGCATTGCAAAGCTGTCGACGCCACTTGTCAGTTCCTTGACAAAGAGCACGGGGTTGAGGGGGCGCGCATCGAATTGACTGCCCACAATAAAGGCGAGTGCCGCCACGCCAATCGCGAACGCGATATCCATGCCAAGCAGCACAAAGACAAAGAGCAGAACGATGCAGAGGGTGAGCAGCATGAGCGCAGTCGTCCGCCCGCTCTTCAGTCTTTCTGCCCGAGATCGACGGGGTGGTCGAGCTCACCGCTCAGGATCCGACTCACGCGCCAGACCGCATTGACCAACAGGAGCAGCGCGCCGACCGGTAAGGCGAGGTACTTCCAACCGTCCGAGAGGCCAGTCGACAGCGAGACCGAACCCGAAGTGAGTTCCAGGATGGGCACCGAATACCAGAGCACCATCAACAGAATACCGATCGACAGGCCATACATGCACAGCTCGATCAGGCGTCGCGGGCCCGCCGGCACCCGATCAATCAGCGCCGTCATCCGAATGTTCTGGCCAGACAGATAGGCAAACCCCGCACCCAGAAAAATCATCCACACAAAGAGCAGTTTGGGGAGTTCCTCGCCCCACATGGGTGGCGTAAAGAAGTAGCGCATGACCACCGAGTACAACACCAACCCGGTGAATACGATCAGCAGCGCACCGCACAGGAGGGCGCCCGCCCGCTGAAACGCCCGAAAGAGTCTGCGCGCCGACATCGCGCGTTAGCCTGTACAGAGGCTGACGAGACCGCACCCAAACACGGTTCTGTTCTCCTTTCGGGGCGGGGCGCTTGCTTCGAACGCCCCTTTGGATTTCAATCGTGGACGAATTATGTCCGAGCGCGGCGACTTGTCAAAGCATGAATGACTTTTGCAGCGCGACGCTTCGGTTCGGACATCTGCGACGGCGTGCACAGGGGTTCAGGCAGATCAACATGATCGATTCAGCACTTGATTTAGTGATTGTGGGGGCGGGGACCGCGGGCATGCCGTGTGCCATCGAGGCGGTGGCGGCAGGGCTGAGGGTAGCCGTCATCGAAAAGACCCCTCGGTCAGGCGGAACGCTACACGTCAGCCTCGGGCAAATGAGCGGCGCCGGTACAGCGCTTCAACGCGACCGGGGGATCGCCGACGACCCTCAAGCGCATCTCGACGACATCCTGCGCATCAACCGGGGCACCGGCCGACGGGACATTCTGGAGCGGACCGTGCCGCTCCAGGGTGAGACCATCGACTGGCTGATGTCGCTGGGCTTTGAAATGGATCCAGACTGTCCAGTGGTCCTTCACCTTCATGAGGCCTACCGTACGGCACGGACGTACTGGGGACGCGAGGGCGGACGGTCTGTGCTGAAGGCCATCATGCCCCCGTTTTCAGCCGCCATGGCGCAACCCAACGCCCGGCTACTGACCGGACATCGCGCTCTGAGCCTCGCTGTTGAAGATCGCCGCGTCGCCGGGGTCGTGGTCGAGTCAGAGGACGGTCAGCAACAGACACTCAGAGCGGGAGCGGTCGTCCTGGCAACCGGCGGGTATGGCGCCAACCCTGCAATGTTCGCGAAAATGACGGGCGGCCGAACCCTCTACACCGCTGCAATGCCCAGCTCGCAAGGCGAGGGGATCGCAATGGCTGAGGCGATCGGCGCGGAAATCGTCGGTCGGGATCTGTTCCTGCCCACCTACGCCGGAATCGTCTCCGAGCCGGGCGGTCATCAGGTGCTGTGGCGCCAGATGCCCAACCTCACCCCTCAGGTCCGCGCGCCCTGGGAATTACACCTGGATTGCACCGGACGACGGTTCGTGCGTGAGGACGACCCGAGCGTTGATGCGCGCGAACACGCCCTCAATGAACGCCCGGACTTGAGCTTTTGGTGTGTGTTTGACGATGCGGTGCTCGAGGCCGCTCCACCGCTTCTACCCGGCTGGAGCGATCAGGAACTGAGTCAGGCGTGGCACACGCACCCGTCGTTTGTCCGGGCACACGGCGTCGAGGCGTTGGCCGCAGCCACGGGAATGAATGTGCAGTCATTCAAGCAGTCTTTGAAGGACTACGCCGCAGCATGCCGGGGGGAACGACCGGACCCCATGGGACGCCTGCATTGCCCCAGACCCATCGAAGGGCCGAACTTCCGGGCCATCAGAATGCACGGGATGGTCCTGAAGACGCCAGCGGGCGTTCGGGTCAACGATTCCATGCAGGCCTGCCGGGCGGACGGCTCTGCGATCGAAGGCCTTCATGTGATCGGAGAGGCGATCGGTGGCTCCACGCTGTCCGGCCAGGGCTTTGTCTCCGGCATGAGCGTAACCCCTTCACTCGCCCTGGGTCGGTGGCTCGGTCACCGTCTCGGTCAGCGTCTAGTCGTATCGAGGGCAGCATGAGCGAGACGCGCATCAGCCGTGGATTTGTCGACCTCGATCACGGTCAGATTCACTTTCGCGAGATACGTGGTGCATCTGCGCGCCCACTGGTCCTGATCCACCCATCGCCTGGGTCGTCGAAGCAACTGGAACCCTTGCTGCGCGCCCTTGCTGCGGGCGGGCGGAGCGTCTGGGCCCCCGATACCGCGGGTAATGGTGACTCGGATGCGCTCGCGCTCGCCCAACCCGAAATCCCCGATCTCGCGCGTACCGCCCTGCAGGCGATCAAGGCGCAGTTCGAGGGCCCCTTTCACCTGTACGGCAGCCATACCGGTGCATCGATCGCGATGGAGATCGCACTGACGCGACCCGAGCTCGTCGCGAGCCTCACGATCGAAGGCATGGGACTTTACGATGCGGGTCTGCAGACCGATGTTCTCGAGCGCTATGCCCGCGAGATCCTCCCGGACCATGAGGCCACGCATCTGATGAAGGTCTGGCACTTCTGTCGTGACCAGTTCGTGTTTTGGCCGTATTACAACCGAACGGCGGGTGGCCGCCTGCCGAATGGATTACCCGACGCGGAAGACCTGCATGATTTCGTGGTCGAGGTGCTGAAAGCGATGCGGACCTACCACCTGTCCTACCGAGCGGCTTTTCGTCATCCGAAGCGAAGCCGCCTGCCTGGGCTCCGCGTGCCGGTTCACTCGATCTGCTCGCCCTCGGACATGCTGTTTGAGTATTCAAGCGAAGTCGCCACATTGGCGCCCAACGCACGCATGAGCACGCTCCCCGCCTGGTCTGATCCGCAATTCCATCGCCAGTCGGCCGGGGTCATCGAGACATTCATCCGGGAGTTTGATCGATGAAGCCACTGCCCGATCCAGCGCGAAGCCTTGCCGGCTGCCCCGAAGTCATTTTCATTGTCTACTGCCTGCCGGCGGACGCCGAAGGTCGCGGATACGCTGACTGGCTGTATCGAGTCGACATGCCTTTTTTCAATGCCATTCCGGGCGTCCATCACTACGCGAACTGGCGGATCGCCGACGTCCTGCGTGGTGAGCGACCCCTCTGGGATTGGTTCGATTTCCAGGGATTGGTCTCGGGGACGGCCCTCGAATCGGTCTGGTTCAACCCCGACCTCGACGAATTTCGCGCGAACTGGGTAAAACTCTGGGGCTACGGTCACGCCGATCCCCCGCCCGTGCTTCGGCACGCCTATCTGATGCGCTCGATGACCGCCCGGCCGCCCGACCGCCCCTGGTCTGAGGCACTCCTTGCCGGCGGACAGGGGGACGCGCCCACCCTGGCACCGGGATCCGCTGGGTTCACGTGGCAGATCCATACCACGCTTCACAAACACTTCATCGGTCGCGATCCGACGCGGCCCTGGCAGACGCCGAGCGACGCATTCAATCCGCTGGGGCTGGACTGGATTGCCTGCCTTGCACCGGACGCGAGCCTTCCCGACGAAGCCCGCTGCGCCGCGCGGGTGACGGTTGTGGCCGCGCCGGATCAAGGCCCAATCATCTGAATCACAACGCACTCGCTCAACCGGAAATAGACGACGGATGGGTCGTGCTCGCTGCCGACTGAGCAGGGCTGGCGTCAGCGGCGCCCCCTGCAGGCTTCGATACCACCATATCCTCTGAGGCACGCGCTTGATCCGTCGCCTGCTGCGGCAGCGCCTGCCGGGACGACTGCTCCAGCCGGTCCGCGGGTCGGTCTGCAGCAGAGGCCTCCCGATTCAGCCAGCCCGCCAGTCGCGCCCAGATCCCAACGGGCGCAACGTGCGGCTCGCTCAGTCCAGGCAGCATCGAACGCGGACCCTCCGTCGCCGGACTGGCCTGCCCGCCCGCTTGACCGGGACCCGTCGCAGCGCCGGCCCCCCCCTCAGAGCTTCCGCTCGCTCCTGAACCCTGGCCGGGCGACCCGGTCACCCCAGAGCCGGCAGGCTGCGCCGGGGCCGGAGCCGGAACCGGACCAGCAGGCTGGGCGGGCGCTGCCGCCGGTGCAGCCTCGCCATCGCGTGTCCGCAAAGACGCCTCAGAACGCATGGCCGGTGTACGGTTCATCAGTTCGCTCAGCGTGCTGGCCCCCGTAAACGTTGGCCGATTGGAGGTCTCGATCGCCTTCAGGGCCACATCCAGCATCAGGGATGTCGTGCGCCCGATGGTCGTAATCGAACCGACCTGCGACGCAGACGAGACAGCGCTGCTGATCGACACCACGCCCTGACCTGACTGCGCCGGCGTGCCGCCCGAACCGCCCGAAGCCGCGGCGGTCAAGGCCGAAGTCGCGCTTTCACCGTTTGCCACCGTTCGCCCTGCGATCACGACCTCGCTCGCCGCGACGGCCCCCGATGCGGGTGTGTCCGCGACTGCCGATCCACCGCCCACACCGGTATTGACTGAACTCAGACTGCTCGCCGAGGACGACAATGTGGGGGGCGCCGAGGACAGGGCCTGCGCACTCGATACCGGCGCTCCAGCTGAGCCTTGCGACCCGCGCAGACCGGCCACTGCCGAGGCGCTACCGGCCGACGATGACGATGAAGTCGATGGCGACGCGACCTCGCTACCCATGCTCACCAACGCCAACACGCCTGCGGTTTCTTTCTCGGTCAGTCCGCTCTTGCCCGACACCATCACCAGCTTGCCGCTGGCTGCGCGGATTCCGCCCGACTCGACGCGTCCTGTTACAGAGAAAACAGCGAGGCCGCCCTGCGGTGCGTCCGAACGAATGCCGGAACTGCCCGCCCGAATGCCCCGCTCACCGGTAATCACCACATCACCCGATGAAGCGTTGTAGAGATTGACCGCGCCCGCATCAAGCCGCAGCTGCGCGTTGCCATAGCCGCCCACCCCGCTGACTGCATTGAGCGTGAGGGTGCTGGTGGTCTTGAGGTGTGTCTGACCACCGCCATCGGTGTTGTCAAAAATGCGGCCCCCCGAATCGACCTGAATCGCTCCGGCTTTGGCATCGATCTGCGACAGCCCCACGTCGCCCCCCGCCCTCAACAGCACCGGTCCGCCGGCTGACGAGATACCCGCGGGTGACTGCATGAGAATATCGTTCGCAGCGGTCAAACTGACCTGGCCCGAGCCGCTTGCGATCCGTGCGCCCGCGCCCACGAGTGTCACGGAATCGAGCTCGTCGATGAAGATATCGCCGCTTTCGGTGTCGACATCGAGCGTGCCGATCTGGGTGCGCAAGGGCGATGCTTCGGTCGCCACGCCCTGTCCGACACGAATCGTCAGGTGATCGCCGCTGACGCGCGCGTCACCCCTTGCAAGCAACGCACCGCTCCGGGCAGTCAGCGTCACGTCCCGTCCCGATACGATCGCGTCCTCTGCAAGGGTGATGGTGCCGACCGTTGATTCGAGCGCGGCCGATCCCCCCTCAAGCGCTTTGAGACTGTTGACCATCACATCGCTCGCAACCGAAACAATCAGGTCGCTGCCATTGGAAGCAAGATCGAGTCGACCGAGGTCAAGCACCATCTGAGGCTGTCCGATCGGCGCCTCAAAGGACATCGTGCCGCCCGTCAGCGAAAGATCAAAGCGCGGCACCTGAGAAGCGCTTGCCAGGTCGAGCGAAGTCACACCTGTGATCGTGACCCGATTGGTATCCCCCGATGCAATACCCGCCGGGAAGCTGACCGTCGAGCCCGCCTGAAGCCCGTCGAAATCGAGCCCACCGGCCGGCTGACCGGCTGCTGCCGCTTCAAACGCCATGCCGTTATTGATGATCAGTTCGGCCGCGCCCTCGATAATCAGTCGACCCCCACCGGTGATGCGTACCTCGTCCAGGAACTGCACGCTGCCGGTGGCGTGAATCACCAGATCGCCATCGACCACCACCTTTTCGTCAAAAATCACATCGCGTGCGCCGACGACGGAGAGTTTTTCGAGTGCGTTCACCGCAGTCACCCGCGCCGAAAAGCCCTGCGCGCGACCCGTCAGGTCACCGAGACTGGAGCGTGCGATTCGAACCGAGTCGCCCACCCGGTAACCGGCCCCCGTGCCATGCAACTCCACCGAAACAACCGCCCCACCGCTGACCTCGACGGTGGCCGTGGCACCGGCCCCCGAGCCGCCGATCAGATCAACATCGGTGTAGGTGCCATCGACATAACTCGTCCCGCCCGACACGAGCTCAATCTCGCCGATGCCATGCCCCACGCGACCGGACACCTGCACGACACCGCCATTGCTGCGAAGGGAGATCTCGTCCTGAGCGCCCAACCCGCCATTGATCCGGCCCGTAACCGTAAGATCCTCAGCCGACAAGGCGCCCTCGCCTGCCGAGAGCGTGACCGTGCCGTCGAATCGGACCGAATCATCGATGAGGATACTGTTGCTCATGACAACGGTCGAACCGGACTCGAACACGGTCGTATTACCGGGACCATAGATCTCGAGCTTCTGGCCACTCAGCTGGCCGCCCACTTCGATCCGGCCCCCATCGCCCTGCGCCATCACGACCAGATCGGTCTGCAGCGCGAGCACCGACCCGCCGCCTCCCAGCGCAATCGGATTCGCCCCCCCGCTTGCGCCAATCACAAGCACCGGTGGCCGGGCGTCGCCCAAACGGGCAGGATCGAGGTTGATCGACCCGCCACCGAGGGAACGCGCCGACAGCGCAGGCGCGGCGCCAAGCTTGATCGGCGTGGCCGGGTCGCTCGGCACGATTTGCAATCCTGCGCCACCCGCTGCAGTGACCAGCGCACCCAGATCGACCGTACCCGCTGATACCTCGACGGGGCGGGCCGCACGCACCGCACCCAGGTCGATGGCCTGCCCTGCTCCATCGAGCAACTCGCCATTGAGTTCAACCAGGCCGCTGACATTGAGTGTGATCGCCCTTGCCTGGATTGTGCCCTCCACCACCAGTCGCTCGGCCTCCACTCGCAGACGCGTCTGACCGAGGTTGACCTGGGGCTGTCCCTCGAGCGGCTTGAGCGTGACGACATCGCCGATCACGACGAGTTCGCCCAGACCCTCATCCCACTGAACGCGCTCAACCCCGCTGATCACTTCGCCCGCGCCCAACTGCAGCACGTTGCCTGTGGTGGAGAACTGCATGGACTTCATCCGCATCACCAACGCGTCGTTCGTGATGTCTCTGGCGTCCGTATCACGGAGTTCAAGCGATCGAATCGAATCGGATTCGGTATTTCCGGCATCAAAGACGTACCGATCGGGCCCACCGGATGCAGTCACGACCAAGGGCGTTGCAGGGAGCCGCTGAATGCTCAGCTCGTCGTTCAGTGGCCCTAACGTTGTGTTGGACAACAAGAAACGATTCAGCCGCAAATCGTTGCCGCGAAGATCGATGATCTCAAGCGAACCGCCGTTGTAATTCGACTTGATCGCCAGCGGCTGCGTGGCTGCAAGGGGCAAGCGCGCCTCGGTGCGCTCAAGGCCATCGCTCGCGACCAGTTCAAGCGCGATGTCCTTCGCACCCAACCCGAGCGAGACGCTGACCGCCCCGACTTTCTCGAGGAACGTGGAGATCGCCCCAGCCGATCCGTTCAGCGTAGGCTCTGAACCGTCGCCTCCCACCTGCAGCCCCGCGACACCTGCTGCAACCATATCCAGCGCCAAAGTCCCGGCAGACGGATCACTCAATCGCAGCGACAAGGTGAGTGACGGCGAATCGGCATCGACCAATGTATCGGGCGCGAATGCAAGTTCACTCTTCGTACCAGGATTCACCTCCAGACTGGCCGGCAGACTGATCGCAGGCGCGGCATATTGCGTCGGGATGGGTACAGAGAACACCCGGTTACCGGCTGCGACCGCGACGATTGAGTCGCCCGCGGAATTAAACGTCGCAGCGGTCCATTCGAGATCAATGGGGAAGCCCAGCAGATCCAGGGGCATGAGTCCTGCAGTATCGATTGGCCGCCAACCCTTCAAGGGGAACAGGTCGACCTCGGCCACCTGCACACTGTTGGCTTTCGACGCATCACGCAATTGAGTGAACACCACCTTGTAGTGCTGGTACGCGCTGCCGTTCGCGAAGCTTGCGATCTGCGTCACGCCCCGCGCCGTGGTGAGACCGGTTTGAACATTGAGCGCAACCGGCGTCCAGGCGCTGCTCCCCCAGGCGGTGTCGCTGTTCGACCCATAGATCGACACCTCGACTGGATCGCGCTCGGGCGAATCACCCGCAGAGGTCAATGCAAGTTGTTCGACGACCGCTGCCTCATCCAGCGTCAGCACGAGGCCTGAACCCGCCTTGTCATGATTCAAATACTTGGTGAAGCGGCTGCCGTCGATGGCTGCAGCAGGCGACTCCGCACCAGGGAATCGGTTGGACGAGCCCAGGACCGACACCACACTCGGAGCGTCGATTGCATCCTGGAGCAACCAGAGCCCGCTCTTGCCCAGACCGCTGGCGCTGGCAACCAGGTCCTGGCCATCCGCCGAGAAGGCGAGCGAGTTCCAATCCCTCGCTGCAAGTCCCGTGGATTGCCAGCGCACCGTCGGCGCGGACAAGTCGGCTGAATAGATCGTGCCGCTGCGGTTGGCGACATAGGCGCGCGACCCGCTCGGGTCGACGGCGACAGCCGACCAGTTGGCGTTGGCGGGCAGCCCGGTCATGGCGTTCGTCCAGGTCGGCGCGGACGCATCCGGACCCGAACGACCGATCCAGACCGAAGCGGGTGTGGTGCCGAACTCGGCCGGACCGGAGACCGCCAGCAGAATGCGACCATCGGCGCTTGCCGCGACATCGCTCCAGTTCGCATTCGGCAGGCCGGTCAGTGAGCGCCAGTTGGCCCCCTGCGGATCCGACATCACCAACACGCCGCTTGTATTGCGCCAGCCGCGGTCGGTGGGGCTATTCACGTACTGTTCGCGGATGGCACGGTCTGTCGCGATCACCCGGCCGTCTGTGAGAATCATGACGTCGGTGTAGGCATCGGCCGGTGCGCCGGCATCCGCCCAGGTCTGGCCGCCATCGGACGAAGCAAGGAGCCCGCCCCCTAACACCGCGGCCACGATCCGCGCGCCATCGGAAGAAAGGGCGACGGCCGAGTACTGACGGTCCTTGGGTGCAGCCGACTCGGTCCAGGTGGCGCCGCCATCATTCGACAGCCAGATCCCGCCCGGGGTACTGGCAAACAGCGCCGAAGTGGGTGAAGCCACCGCAACCTGCCGGCTACCCGCAACGGCCACATCGCGCCAGCCGCGCGTCTGATCAAGTGTCAGGCTGGCCGTGATGGTCGCCTGTGCCGTATTCATGAAGGCACCGTAGGCCACCTGAACGGAAAGCGGCCGACTCGCCTCCTGACTGGCGTAGGTATAGGTGACGCGACCCGGTGTTGTGAAAAACGCGTTCAGGTTCGAGACCGTTCCGATAAAGGTACGCTCGGCCCCATTGCCACCCACCGTCACACCATCTGATGATTCGGCTGCGATCGTGCCATCCGGCGCACTCAGAGTAACTGTAAGTTGACGGTCCGCCGGGCCGTCGAATGCAAACGGTGTGCCCCGGAATAGCAACTGTGCAGGGCCGCCTCGCGTTGCGGTAAAGCCCGCTGGAATCGAGACCGTGGGTGCGCCCACCACCGGCCCGGTAAACGCAGCCAGTTCGGCGGGAATCACGCCAGAAAAGTCGAGAATCGAAGGCTCATCGCCCTTCTCGATCATACGGTTGGCCCCAAGCGTGCCGATGAATACGTAGCGGTCGATGCCCTCGCCACCCGTGAGGCGGTTGCCCCCCTCAAGAGCAAACAGCGAGTCATTTCCTCTGCCGCCACTCAGGGTGTTGCTACCAGGACCTGCAATCAGCAGATCGTCGCCCGCCCCCCCCGTCAGCGTATCGTTGCCCGCGCCACCAATCAGCGTGACCGGCGCGTCACTCGATTCGACCGCCTTGAGCGTGTTGTGACCCTCCTCGTCAAACGCCATGCCGCCCGCTTTGCCGAGGACGATGGTGTCGTCGCCACCGCCGCCTTTTGCGAAGACGACAACGTCGCTCAAGCGCGATGCATCGAAGGAATCGTTGCCCTCACCCAGATCAATCTCTATGCGCTCGACGTCCGAGAACTCGCGGTAAAACTTGCCGGCAAATTCCACCTGTACCGTGCCGCCCGAACCGCTCAGCTTCCAGGTCTCGCCTGCATCCACGGTATCGATATACATCCGATCGGCCGCGCGCGGGCCCGAGAAGAGCGTCAACACACCGTTGCTCACACTGCCAAAACGGGGCTGAATGATGGGCGCGTCATAGGACAGTTCGAGAAGCTTCAGCTTGAACAACTGTGCCTGGGCCGAAATCTGGAAGGGACGAATACCCACCTTGCCGTATACCGACCCGGTGACGCCGAGCTCAGCATCCAGATTGAAGAGATTGAGCGGGCCCAGGTTTTCATACAGCAACATCGTGAGCAGCTCGGATGCGCGGATCTTGCCATCGCCCGTGAATTCGGCGAGCGTCACCTGACCGTCTGCATCGCGCTTGATATTGGCGTAACGAATGTCGTTCAGGTCCGCATCAATATCGACGGTGATGGAACCTCCCAGCCCCAACTCAGCCACGCCGCCCAGGCTCACACCGCCGGTCAGGCCAAGCTCGAGATCGATACCGAATTCTGGCTTCTCCTTGCCACCCGTATTCGGCACGAACGCACCGTTACGGACCAGAGGCAGCGAATAATCGCTGATGTAAAAACCGTCAAACACATCGAGCAGATTGTCGGTCTCCATGAATTTCTGAATGCCGTAGGTGTCAAAGCCGAATGCGAGATCGACATAACCCTTCGCGCTGCCAAATGCGCCAATGACGATCTGAATCCAGGACACCGGCGGAATCGGCACGGGAATCCGCGCCAGTTGCACATCGAAGTTCACGCCGAAATTGAGGAGCGGCAGCTCGTAGGTGAACAAGGTTGCATTGCCACCGCTGAACATCTTGGCCCAGTTGCCGATGTCGAGAATGTAGGGCAGGAACACGAGCCCGGACCGTTCGGTGGCGCTGGCACTCGCCGTAACCCCACCCGAGGACTTCTTGTTGAGATCGCTGACCTCGACCCTGAGCTTGTCGAGCACAGACGAATCGCTGTCCGGTCCAGTGCCCAGTGTTGCCGCCGCAAAGCGGAAGTCGGGCCGTCCCAGGTTGTAGAGGCTGCCGAGCGGCATCCCCGACCCGATCGCAGCCAGCTGGCGGACCGCCTCGGGCATCTCCAGCGCAAAGCGTACCGCGTCGAGGAAGGACCAGTCGATGGGCGGCGCCTTCGGATCCTGCAAGGCGACGACCTTGCTGATCACGCCGCGCAGCGTGGGATCGTCCTTCACAACCTGTTCAAGACCGGGAATGGGCGTGACCAGGGCATCAACGATATCCTTGAACGGTGCAACACCCTTGGCCACCTTGTCGGCAATGGGGAGCAGCCAATCAAGGACGGTCGACTTCAGGTCGAGCCGCAGGTTTTCGATGTTGATCCGCGGAATCTCGACCTTACCCGGATCGGCGAGCGACCAGCCCCAGTCGAAGACGAAATCGGCTTCGAGCTTTGGAAGCCCCGCGGCAGCAAGGAAAAGACCCAACTTCAGATCAGCGTCGACGACAAAGCTCGGCTTCAGAACCGACAGGCCATCGGACAGCACCTTGCCCAGCGTGAGCCGACCCGCCTCGTCACCCACCACATCAAGCGCCAACCGGCCAGTGAGGCCACTGGGCTGGTGACCGGGCATGTTGGGATTCCGATCAATATCCTTGAGGCCCGCCTCGAAGAACAGCAGCTTGCCGCGACCCTCGAACGCAGTGATCTTGTCCGGGTCGCTGGCATCGCCATCGAGGAACAAGCCGAGATCCAGACGGAGCTCGGGCGTCGCCTCATCGTCATTGACGCCCAGATAGAAGCCTTCCTGAGTAGACAGGCCAAACGCGAAATCAAAGGCCCAGCTGATGTCGAGCGCGAAGCCGCCATCGACCTCGAGTTCAAAGCCCGGCAGATCGAGATCAAGCGGGATATCGAGCCCACCGCCCAGAATGCGCCCGCCCAGATCCATATCGAAGCGGATTGCATCCACCGGACCTTTCGGGAAGGGCATGCCCTTGACCCAGGTCATCAAGCGTTTGCCCGTCACGTCGTAGAACCCAATGTCGACATCAGCCTCGGATACCCGACCGTCCTGGTTGGTGTCCTGCAGGATGCCCAAGCCGTTGAAGGCATCGAAGAGAGTCTTCTGCAAGATTTCAACGGGCTTGCCCGGCACCGGAAGACCATCATCACCCAACAAGGATTCGCGCAGATCGAGCAGGAGGCCGCCTCGGAGGTCGCCAATCATTGTGCCCACCTCGGCGAGGCCATTGCCAATGAAGGGCAGGTCGACATCAAGCGTCGCCTCGAAGAGGCTCTGCAACTCGCCCAGACCCAGATCAATGCCATCGAGCACGGGCGTCGGGTCGTACAGCATCTTGAGCAATGCGTTATCGGTCGACAACAGGCGCTCGAAGTCGGGCAGATCCACTTTCAATGCCGGGGTCGTCTCCGTCGAAAGGCCTGCAATCTGTTCGAACAGGGTCTGAACACCGCGCGAGCCCAGCGCCGGGTCGGTGTAGACGCTCAGGTCGCCAATCGGAATCTGCTTGCCCTTCAACACGAGCTTGATCGGCAGATCGATGTCAAAGGCACCGACCGCTGAGACCTCGGGCTTGCCGTCCTTCAGGGCAACGCGCAAGGCCGCCGGAGCAAGCGTCTCGATGTCAGCATCCTCGTCAAGCACAATGGTCCCGTCGAAAATGCCCGCTTCGACCTGCCCGGCACGCAGCTTCAGCGTGACGCCGTTTGCCTGCACCGAGGCCGTCAGATCAAGTCTGGTGCCCTTTCCAGTGGCGGCATCATGATCGAGCAACTGGACAAAGGGTGTGCCGGGGGCCGCGCCCGGTAACGCAATGCCCACGCCCGCAGAAAGCACGAGCCCAGCACTCAATCGGCCTGCGGCGGCGCCCGTCACGTCGAACAGTTCCATCAGCGACGGCGGCAGATCAATACCTTCGCCCGCCAGCGAGAGCAACGTAGCCAGATCGAGCTTGAGGTTGAAGTCCTCGGCGAACTCGAGCACGTAATTGAAGTCGATTCGAAGCAGCTTCCTGTCGTTATCGATCGACAGGTCCAGGACCGAGGGATCAAGCCCCAGGGCCTCTTCGATCAGCCGCTCCGCCTCGTCGAGTGCACCTGCCGGGGTCGCACCCGCCGCTTCGATCCGGGCGAGGAAATTGTCGCCAAAGGCCAGCATCTCTGCCAGCGACCGGTCGATCAGAGGAATTTTCTCGGTGTAGAAGGCCTGGTCGCCAATCGCCTCCTCGATCACATCGCCCACCATCCGGATACCGCCGATGATGTCGGCAAAGGTCAGCCGGCTGACATCGAGAATCGAGCCAAGATCGGGGACCACGGCAACGATTTCCTTGCCCGTGAGCCCATGCTCGTCGAGATCGGCCGGGTCAGCGATGTCAAAGCCCGAATCGAAGACCAGCTTGAAGCCGCCGATGTTCGAAAAGTCAGGGACGTAGACGCCCAACTCGAGCCCACGCCCGATATTGAAGCCCGCGCCACCGCCGGTCTTCAGAGTGAGATCGCGCATCCGGGCATAGGCATCCCCGGTGAGTTCGAACTGAAGGCTGGAGAGGCCCTCGGTCAGTAGTTGATCGAGACCGAAGCGCGCGCCCCCCGCAGCGTCGGGCGTGCGATCGAGCGCGAGCGAGGCCTTACCCGCGATTTTCAAGCCCGAGCCCGTGCCCTCTCCGCCCGCAGTCATGCCGAGGAAGCCCAACTGGGCATTCACAGCAAGGTCTTCGACAAGGGCCGCAACGCTGGCATCCAGCTTGAAGTTGTCGATCGCGAGCTCGGGCGCATCGCCGCCCAGGCTCAAGACGAGGTCGAGCGTCGAGCCAACGCCCAGCTCGAGGCTGGCCGTCGCGGTGGTCGACAGGGACAGGTCGCCGCTACCCAGCGCAAGGTTGATCGGCAGTTCGAGCGGAGTCAGGGTCGCGCCCAGCGTGAGCGGAACCACGAGCTCCTGGGTGAGCGGGCTGAAGGTCGCCTTCTTGTCGCCCAGCAGCCCGGATCGATTGAGCGCATCGACGAATTCACCCATCGTGCGGATGCGCTCACGTTTTTTATGGATCTCGTAGCTCAACGCATCGCTCGCCTGACGGAAGGAGCCGCCCAGCATCAGCGTGCTACCGTCCTCCGACACTTCAATCACCGGGCGCTGCGCACCCGCGATGGTGATCGAATAGCCGGCCATCGACTGCGCGAACTGCCCGGGCGTGCCAATCAGCTGATTACCGCCCGCCTCAACGCGGCCCGTGCCCTTCGCTGAGCCCGACTCTCCTGGCAGGGCGACCCAGTGCTTGATCGGCCGGTAGAAATCGATCTTGTCGACGACCTCGGTCTTGAACACGTCTGCGACGTTGATCACTTCAGACAGCGCCGTGTCAAGGAACGGGATCTGAGAGAGGCCCAGCTGATCGAGGTCTACGGTCTCAAGGTAATTCAGCATGTCGGGCAGCGCGAACAGCACATCCTCGATACGGATCTTCGAGAAATTGGTCAACGCCTCCATGCCCTCGGTGGTGACCTGGAGCGTGCCCGCGAACGGATCGCCGCTGACGCGAACGCGCGGGACGGTCGTCGCGCCCTCGCTCAGATCGATCCCAGCAACCGATGCGTAGACAGGCAAATCGACGCTGATCTGATTGGTGCCCGGCGCGAGCTTGAATTCGCCATCGACAAAGCTGATCGACCCTCCGATGTCGGCCTGCAGCGACCCACGCAGGAAATCGTTACCACTTGAGTCTTTTCCGGACTTGCCAATGCTGACATCGACCGGCCCAAGTGTCGCCGCCAGAACGACGTCCTGAGCCGACAGGCTGCCCTGGAATCCCAACTTGTTCAGATCAAAGGTCGCCTTGAAGCCGTCCGACCAGTTGAGTGCGAAATCGAGATCAAGATCGGCCTCGAATTGCGCCTGGACATCGAGCCGAGCATCAAACTTGAGCCCAATGGCCTCAAAGCCGGCATCGAGCTCAATCGGCAACAGATCGGTGCCCAGCCTGACTTTACCCTGAAAGCCGAACGCCAAACCGTTCTGATCGAGGGCGAAATCAAGGCCGGCACTGACACCCGCCTTAGGGGCCCAGTTCTGATCGAGGTAGGACTTGAGCCCCGCGATTGTCGGAATGCCCAGGCCACCGTAGGTGGGCTTGGCCAAACCCAGCGGCGACTGCCAGGCAGTATCGCGGTAGCCGTTCACATAGTTCTGAATGTAGTCGCCCAGGCTGATCACAGGCGACAGATTGAGCATATCGTCGAGCGTCTTGTCGACCACGGGCAGCTTCTCGCCCGCCTCGAGTTGCTCGCGAATCGTGACCAGCCCCGAGGACAGATCGACCAGTGTCTCGCCGAGTACGCCATCGAGCGATGCGTCAAGATTGCTCAGTGAAAACCGTGTGGCATCGGTCGCCTCATCAAACCTGACATTCACCGAACCCGAACCGACTGCGATGGCTTCGTCAATGACGCGGCCGGTACGGTTGAGCGCCAGGGACACATCGCCGTAGAGCGTCACGTTGTTGAGCCCCGGCACGGGCAGCGCTGCGGTCGCGGTCAGATCGAGCGCAAAGCCCTCGCCCGGCAGCACCAGGCCCAATGTGCCGTCGACGATGCCGAAGCGCTGACCCGCCACATTCACCGTCGCGTTCAGTTCGCTGCCCGCAAGCTGGACCGTACCCCCCGACTGACGAAACACCACGTGACCCGAGGCGTTGAGAATCGGCTGCGCGCCAGCCTCGGCTGCGGGGTCGGAGAGCGCGATGACCAAGCGGCCACCCGCCTCAAGTCGCGAGGTCTTGAAGTCCAAGTTTCCGACTGTATTGCCACGGAGCCTGACCGGCGTGGCCCCATCCAGTTTACCGTCGGCATCCAGATCACCCCGAGTGAAGTCGACGACCCGCCCCGCCAGCTCGCCCGCAGAGGGCCCGGTATTCAGGGCCAGCGACAGTTGTCCGCCTTCAAGGGTCAGCCCATCAATTCCATCGACGCCTGCACGTTCGGCCGCAGCACGCAAGCCGATAAAGCTCCCGCCGCCCTGCGTATCCTCGAGGAGCATCATGCCCACCGAGGCGTTGGTCAGCGACACGCCCACAAAGGATGAGGTCCCGATACCGCTACCCAGCTGAACACTGACACCGCGCGCCGAAATCGTCGAGGCGGTCATCATCCGTGTTTGCACATCGTTGTTTTTGTCAACAATATTCGCCGAACGATTGCCCAGTCTCGCAAAGGCGAAGCTGCCTTGCAAAAGGACGGCCTGACCGATCGCAATCCTGGCATCCGTGGTCACGGCGATATAGGGGCCCACGCCGCTGTAGTCGAGCAGAATCGTCTCGTCCTTGCCCTCGACCTGCTTACCCGTCCGGACCGCGATTGCGCGGTCGACTGCGGACGAGCCGGTACCGCTTGTGCCCATCTCGAGGACACTCTCGTTTGCGGTCTGGCCTTCGGCGCCGAAGCCCAGGTTCAGCTCAAGCCCCAGATTGCTCGCCTCGATCGTCAGGTCGTCGGTGGACAACCCGAAATCGGCGGCGACCAGCGAGATGTTGTCAACCTGGGCCTTCAGGGCCAGCCAGCTTCGTGTATCACCCGGCGCAGCATCGGCGGGTGCCATCAGCGCGAGGCCCAGATCCAGGCCCTCCACCTGGATACCCTGAACTGTCGCGCTCACATCCGCAGCGCCAATCAGGAAACCCGTTGCAGCAACCGTGCGGCCACCGACCTGGATCGCCCGATCCTGTTTCGAGATCAAGACCGATCCGCTCGCCTGGAAGACATCGCCGACCTCGACCAGCATCGTGCCGCCGACTTCCAGCACTTCGCCCTTGAAGTCGATCACGGCGGCCGTGCTGTCACCCGCGGTGAGCGACAAGGAGCGCGAGCCGCTCCAGTCAAGCGTCGACCGGTTGGCGGTGCCGTCCGCGAGGCGACCGAGGCCAATGTTGGCTGCGAACATCACGTCGGTACCCGACAGCGTGACGCCCAGCGCTTGCGTGCCCAGAATTTCGACGGACTCGGCCTGACCGCGAACCGAAAGCCAGCTGCGCGAGTCGTTGGCTGCGGAGGCCTGCGCCAGCACCAGACCAAAGTCGAGGTTCTTCATCGCGACGCCGATCGCGCTGGCATCCGTCGAGGTCGCCAGCCGTGCCGAAATGTCAGCGCCGGTGATCACCATGAGGCGTGCATCGTCGATGGTGGTGCCATCGGAGAGCGTCACGTCTTTTCGATACTGCTCGAAACCCAGCGTGCCAGACAGCGAGAGGAAGTCGCCGACCGAGGCGCTGACCGTGCCGTAGGCGCGAATCGATTCGCCGCGCTGACCATCCGCCGTCAGGGTCAGCGTACTCTGCGGACCGGTGCGAATGGCAAGTGGCTTGTTCGCTGCGGCCATTGCCTTGAAGTCAATCACGTGCTGGTCGGCCACGAGTCCCGAGGGAAGACCCTCGACCTGGTTGACCTCGATGAACATCTCGCTGGCCGAGAGCTTGAGCATCGGCACGCCCACCACCTCGACCGCTGCGGTGCGGGCAGTCAGCGCCGTCCAGGTTGTCCCCTCAAGTGACACATCCGAGCCGGTTTTCGCACCCGGCTCGGCGTAGAAGAGCGCGAGCGCGAGATTGGCGTCGCCCAGCGACAAGCCGATCGACTCTGAATTGGGCGTATCAGCCGCATCGATCGTGCCGTCATCGTTACTGTCCACGCGGTAGGGGCCGTTGAGCCCGGCAAAGGCCTCCACATTGGACGCGCCAATCGACAACACCTCGACCGGTACTGTACTGCCGTCCGCAAGCTTCACCTCGGTCGCACGCTTTTCGAAGGCCGCCGTGCCATCCAGGTAAACGTAATCGCTGATGGCAATGTGCACATCGGCCGACACGCGGAGCAGGTTCCCGTCGGCACCGGACATCGACATCCGACGCTGCGAATCGGGTCCGGTGACCACATCAAATTCGCTCTTCGAGAAATCGATCACCTGACCGCCCTCTGCGCCCGGCAAGTTGACCTGAACGCCAATGTCGCTGACCGAAATATCCACGGCATCGACACCAAGCAGCCGTGCGGCACCGGCATCGGCCTCGATCCCGATCCGGGTGGGAAGCGGCGCAGCCGCGGTAGCGAGATTCGATGCGAAAAGACCACGGCCCTCCGCCGTGGCAATCAGTCGCCCACCGTCGGCGGTCAGGGCCAACGCACTCCAATTCTGACCCGAAGACGAAGTGACCAGCCGCCAGCTCGCGCCGCCATTGCTCGACACCCAGATACCGCCCTGATCACCACGCGCGGCGGCGGCCATCTGCTTGCCGTCGGCCGACACCGATACGGCCGTCCAGTCGCGTTGAGTTTCGACAGCCTGCCAGCGCCAGTCGGGCAAGGTGGTGTCGGCGATGTACAGGCGACCATTGCTGGCCGCCGCAAGCAAGCGCTCGCCTTGAGCGTCCGCCGATACCGACGCCCAGCTGAGGTTGAAGGGTAGCCCGCGACTGCCCGTGATCTCTTCAACGTGCACAGAGCCATCTGAGGCGACCTGAGCGCGTACCAGCAACCCCGCCGCACTACCAAAGGTCTGCGGCCCTGCCGCGGCGATGAAACTGCTGGTGCCCGCTGCGTCATCCACCGCATAGGGCGCGATCGCCACCCAGTTCGCGTTGCGGATGGAGCCCGGCGCAACATTGACAAAACCTTGCGCAAGATCCGACTGGCTGGCCTGCAGCGCGCCTCGCAAGGGCTCGAAATCGGCGGCGCGAGCAACAGTTACGCGGCCTGCCAGACTGGTCGCGCTGCCTGTGAGCGTGAACGTCTGATCGACGGTCTTGCCCTTCAGAACCAGGACACCACCGCTCAATACCGGATCGACTACCGTACCGACTGCAGCCGGTCGGGTCGCCTTGAGCGCGGCGAGTTCGTCCTTGACCTTCTGATAGGTCGCCTTTTCCTTGGCACCGAGCTTGTTATCGGCTTCAAATTTCGCGATCTCGGCGTCGGTCAGCACCTTGCGGTTGGCCTGCGCCAGACGCTCACCGTCAGCGCTGAAGCTCACACCCGTCAGCACACTCAGCGCAAAAGCACCCGTGGCATATCGGCTGTCGCTGTAGGTGCCATCGTCGTTGATCGACATATGTGCGATCGCATTGACCGACTTGAGTGCCTTCAGCACAGCGATTCGGTACTCGACGTCCTTGGCTGCGATCTTCGCCGACAGCACGCGCGGCTCGTCGAACAAGGTGAACAAGCGCTTTGCAAGGTTCTCCTGGACCTGTTCGGGGGTCGCTACGGCGCCCTTCTCGTCCATCCCCTGCCGGAAATCGGACTCGACCAGTGTGTATTCGACTGAATTCGTGGTCGCGCCCGCAATGACGATCTTGTCGCCTACCGCCCAGGTGCCCGACAGCCCCACCGCATCGGTCTGCATGTTGGCACTCACCTGTCCGGGGAG
>JBDLRB010000048.1:0-16770 GCA_039800205.1 Pseudomonadota bacterium
ATCGCCCGTTTCGACCAGCCCACATACGCCTTCACATCGAGGAAGAATCGGCACGCCCGCGCTGATCGCGTTCCGAAAGCTTCCCCGTGGGATCGACTCGACCACCACGCCCACACCGTGGGCTCGCGCCGCGAGCAGTCCCTGAATATGCGGGTTACCCTGGGCAAATCGCTTTCCTGCAACGATCAGATCGCCCGCTTGGACCTTTTTGGGAAAGTCCGGATCGATGCCAGCCATGAAGACCTCACGGAGGACCTCAAGCCGCGTTTCCCGGCTGATGGCCAGCTCGAGAGGGGCCATGTCCCCGTCGATCCCGACGTTATCGCCGAACTTCCAGCAGCGTCCCCGAAACAACCAATCCATATGATTACTCCTGGAGAAAAGCGCGGGGGTCGGCAATACACCCGGCAACGGCTGACGCGGCTACCGTCAGTGGACTGGCCAGGTAGATATCCGCATCTCGGGCCCCAAGACGCCCCGGATCGTTTCGCGTTCCCGTGTTGATCGAGGTCTCCCCTGAGGCAAGCGGTGCAATCCGCCCACCCGCGCAGGGTCCGCAGCCGGGCGCACTGACCATGACACCGGCCTGCATGAAGACTTCGATCAGTCCCTCCTGGGCCGCTTGCCGGGCGATCTCGTTCGAGCCGGGCGTAATAATCATCCGTACCGAAGGCGATACCGTGCGCCCGCTGAGAATCCGGGCCGCATCACGCAGGTCGGCGAGCGACGAGGACGCGCACGAACCGATAAACGCATGGTGGACCGGCCGACCGATCACCTCAGAAATCCCGCATACCTTGTCTGGCGTGGGCGGTTGCGCCACCTGCGGCTCGACCCGCCCCAGATCAAATTTAATGACCTGCTTGAACGAGGCATCGGGATCGCTCGCGACGGCTTGTGAATGGTCAATACCACGCGCATCGAACCAGTCTCGCGCCGTGCCGTCGATCTCGGCGAGCGCAGATTTGGCGCCGATTTCAAGCGGCGTGTTAACCAGCGTAATTCGGCGATCGATATCGATCGACGCGAGGGCCGGCCCGCCGAATTCGACGACGGTGTAATCGACCACATCTGGATCCAGGTCCGCAATCAGGCGCTGCGCGACGTCGCGAATACTGACCCCTGGACGCAGCGTGCCGGTCAGATTGACGCGCACCGTCTCGGGCACGATGACCCAGGCGCTGCCACAGGCGAGCACTTCGACAACTTCGACGACCAGGGCAATGCCGAGGCAACCCACCGCCCCGTAGTTCGTCACATGCGGGTCATAGGCGAATACGAACATGCCGGGTCGGACCAGGCCCATCTCCATCGGAAAGATATGTCCATGCCCCCCGCGTCCCGCATCGAAAAAATGCCCGACCTCATGCGTGCGAGCGACCCATCGCACGCGGGCTTGCCGCTCGGCGGCCTGTTGACTGACCGCAAGCGGTTCATGATCCGTACAGATCAGCACACGCTCAGGATGCTTCATCCGGTTCACGCCGAGCTCGGCCAAGGCATCGTGTACGTTGACCGTGTACCAGTCATGCACCGTTACCAGGTCCGGCTCGGGATAGATCAGCTCTCCCGCCCGAACGGTCCGCCCCACCGCGCGCGAAAGGATTTTTTCAGTGGCGGTTTGCCCCATTTTCAGACTCCGGGTTCACGCAGATTGAATACAGAAAAGATCGACTCACCCGATGCCAGGCGTCGCTCACGTTCGGCCTCGAGTTCAGCTTGTTGAAGGCAGCGTTCGGCGACTGCCTCGACTCGATCGCGCGCGACAACGACAACACCGTCGTCATCCGCGACAATCAGGTCACCCGGCTGTACAACCGCATCGCCAACCGCCACTGGTTGCTGCAGCCATCCTGGATGCTGCTTGAGCGCACCGCGCACGGACACGCCACTGGCGAAGACGGGCAGATCAATTGCTCGAAGCTCTGCTAGATCACGGGCCGCACCATTGGTCACGCAACCCACCAGTCCTCGCTGCCGGGCGAGCATCGATGAGGTGCCGCCCCAGGCCGTCGACCGATCCGTTCCACCCGCGTCGATCACCAGAACGCTACCCGCCGGCGCGTGACCCAAGGCGCGAAGCACCCCTTCGTTACTCCCCGGCATCAGCCGGACCGTAAAGGCGGGGCCGAGGATTCTGACCGATTGCGTCAGTGGACGGATCGCAGGTGACATATCCCCTTGCTTGTCATTGGCCTCGTAAACAGTCGATGCCGCAAACCGTCCAAGACGTTTGATCGCCTGTTGAAATACGGAGTCCTGAGTCATCGGAGGGTGGCGCTGGGTTGGGCCCTGAACGAGATCAGAGCGAGGTTCATGGACTGGGTTGAGGCACCCGCCTGCCTTTGTTCCAGGCGTGCACAAGGACCCCTGCGAACAGCCCCAGACCCAGCAGATCGGTTTGCCAGGAGGCATGAACGAGCGCCACGCCTGCGATGACCAGGGTAAGCCGCGCCACCCACCCCAGCACGACGATCAGGAATCCCGAGGTGCCCAGTGCGATCATCGTGACCCCCGCAGCGGCCATGGTTGATGACCAGAGGATGCGGCCAGTGGAACCCTCCATCAGTAATTCCGGCTGATAGACGAAGAAGAAGGCAACGAAGTAAGTCGGTAACGCGATGACCATCGACTCGAAGGCCGTGCGGAAGGGATCGGCTTTAGCCAGACCCGCCGCCGCAAACGCGGTCAACGCGACCGGGGGCGTGATCCCTGCAAAGAGTGAGAAATAGAAAATGAAGAAGTGCGCACTCAGTGCCGATATGCCCAGCGCCGTCAGCGAAGTTGCGATGACCGAGGCGGCGATGACGTAGGCCGCAATACCCGGAACCCCCATCCCCAAGACGATCGTGACCAGCATCGTTAACAACAGCGGGAGCACGAGGCTGGACTGCCCCGCCGCTGTGACCAGGTTCGACAACTCGACGCCGATTCCGGTGACCAGGATCACGCCAACGATGATGCCCGAGCAGGCACAGCACAAACCGGTGTCGCGGATACCGTTCATCAACCCACCGAGGAATCGGTCAAATTCGCCCGGCTCGCGTAACTGTGCTCGATTGGTAAAGACCGCCCCCACGGCCATCATCGCACTCGCTTCGAAGGCCGCGAGCTCGAGCGGATAAAGGGTCACGATGCGATACACCAGATAGCCCAAACCCAGTACGACCGGCCAGTAATCCTTGAGCAGCTGCCTGTAGTGACGAAGGTTCTCGGGCACCTCGACGAGCCGGAGCTCAGTGCGCTGGGAGATCCCCCAGATGTATACGAATACCGAGAGGTAGAAAAGGATTGCAGGAATGATCGCGGCCTCGATCACTCGAAGATAGGAGTTGCCGGTCAGTTCGGCAAGGATCAGCGCGCCGGCCGCCATCACCGGAGGGGTCAGGGCGCCCCCCGTCGAGGCCACGCTCTCGATGGCAGCGGCAGTCGAGGGCCTGAAACCGGCACCCTTCATCAGCGGAATCGTGAACTGACCCGTGGTCATCACATTGGCCATGTTGCTGCCTGAGAGCGTCCCGAACAAGGCCGAAGACACGCCGGCGACATAGGCCGGGCCGCCCTTCCGCTGTCCGGTCAATTTGAAGGAGAGCTCGGTGAACATCCGACTGCCGCCCGCCAGCATCAGACATTGGCCAAACACCAGAAAGATGAAAATCCACTTGATTGCAACATGGGTGACCTCGGAAAAGACACCGAGCTCGGCAATCACAAGTGTGCCCACGACGCGCCGCAAGGAAAGATTGGGCAAGGCGTCAACCATCACCGGAGAGAAATGGTTGAACACCGCGATCCCGATAAAGCCGAGTGCGAGCGTCGGCAGGACCCAACCCGCCGCACGACGCGTCGCCTCAAGGAGCAGCGCAAGCAACAAGAGCCCCACCCAGACATCCGTTGGGTTGGGCAAGGCAGACCGAGTGGCCAGCTCGTCAAAATCGGCCACGGCGTACGCCAGAGGTAGCAACGAGGCCGCTGCAAGCAACCCGTCGTACCACGGCACCCGACCGCTCTTTCGCGCTCCCGCGGAGGCAGGCAAGGACAGAAAGGCCAGCGCGATCAGGACGCAGACGAAGAAAAAGCCATGCAGGAGGGGACTGATGGGCGCGACATATAAGAGGTAGAACTGTCCGATCACAAAGAGAATCGAACCCATCAGGATCGCGAACCGGCCTGCCGGGATGGACATCATGAGCATCCTTCCGAGAGTCAGCCCCCGCAGAGTGCGGGGGCCATTACAACGCGGCCATTACTTCAGGATGCCCACTTCCTTGAAATAGCGGGCTGCACCCGGATGGAAAGGCAACAGGGCAGCCTGCTGCCGGACCAGATCTTCGTCCAGGTACTTCTGTGAGGAATGGGATTTGCGGATGGTTTCGCGGTTCTCCCAGAGGGTCTTTACGAGGGTGTAGACCAGGTTCTCGTTCAGCGTCCCGTGAACCCAGAAGTGCGTACTGCCGCCCACCCAGTTCACCGCCTCGGTCTGACCCTTGTAGGTGTTCGCCCGCAACTCACCCGCGTGGTAGTAGGGAAAACGAGCGGCGATCTTCGCCAGGTCAGCCTTGTCGATCGAGACAAACTTGAGACTGCCGGTCGCGGCTTTCTCCATGACGACTCCCGCCGGATGCGCCGTGCCCCAGAAGAACGCGTCCAGTGAATTCGCCGCCATCCCGTTGAAGCCTTGCGTCGGCGCGCTTCGCTGCACGCGGGCGAACGAATCGTCCTTCAAGCCCAGGGCCTCAAGCGTCTGGCGCCAGGTCAGCTCGACCCCGGAACCCACGGGACCGGTCGCCACTCGCTTGCCGAGCAGCTCCCGAAAGTTCTTGACGGGACTGTTTGCGGGGACCATCGGACCGATTTCCCAGGTGTAGGCCGGGAAGAACGCCAGCACGTTTCGATCCGGCTTCTTGCCTTCGTACGAAAAACGACCGTAGTGGGCCGAATAGGGCGCGACGGTATTCGCGTTGATGATCTCCGCCTCGCGGGCCATCATCAACTTGGCGTTCTCGTCCCCACCCTGCGTCGCGATGATCTCGAAGCGAACCCCCGGCACTTTCTGCTCGATGATGTTCTTGTACGCGACGCCAATCGCGTAAATCGACTGGTTGGGCTGACTGTTGGCGATCCGCAAGGTGGCGCGATCGCCCGGCTTCCAGGCGTGGGCAGACGCCGCAACCCCCAGGATGGCAAGCGCCGAAACGTAGCGGGCGCCCGCGAGCACAGAAAAAGGAAATGGATGCATATCATTCTCCTCCAGATGGTTCGGATGGATGCGCCAGGGATTACGGCGCGGGGATCTCTGTGCACCCGGTCGAGCCGGTGCGTGGTGTCCCCTTGTTCAAGGCCGCGCGATTCTGCCACCCGCATTCCGAATCGACAAGCACTACCGGGGCGGCGGTCATGTCATTACGCTGTCACACAATCATTCCATGCTTCTGGAATTATCGTGGTAATGGGGATGAATCATGAAGGTTGGCATCAACGGAATGGGTCGGATTGGCCGTTTGGCTTTGCGGGCTGCGATGGGCGCCGCCCAGCGTCAGGCGGAGGATCCCCGAGCGGGCAATCGGCTCGACGTCGTGCACGTCAATGAAATCAAAGGGGGGGTTGCTGCAACCGCTCACCTCCTGGAGTTCGACAGTGTGCAGGGGCGGTGGCGCGGCGATCTTGGCGTCGAGTCAGAGCATGCCTTTCACGTGAATGGCCGAACGATCGGCTACTCGTCCCATGCTTCATCATCCGAGATCCCTTGGGGCGATCTGGGGGTTGATCTGGTGCTTGAGTGCACGGGAAAGTTCCTCACGCCCGAAACGCTGCAGGGCCACCTTGATCGGGGGGCCAAGCGCGTGATTGTCGCAGCCCCGGTGAAGGTCGGTGATATCCTGAACATCGTTGTGGGTGTCAACGATCATTTGTACGATCCTGCCCGGCATTCAATCGTCACCGCTGCGTCATGCACGACCAACTGTCTGGCCCCAGTCGTCAAGGTGATCCACGAGGCTATCGGGATCCGCCATGGCCAGATCACCACGATTCACGATCCGACCAACACCAATGTCGTGGTCGATGCACCGCACAAGGACCTCCGTCGCGCGCGGAGTGCGTTGCTGAGCCTTGCACCCACCACGACCGGGAGTGCGACCGCGATCGCGCTGATTTATCCCGAGTTGAAGGGCAAGCTGAATGGTCATGCCGTTCGGGCGCCCGTACTGAACGCCTCACTGACCGATTGCGTATTCGAGCTGCAACAGCCGACAAACGTCGAGGCGGTCAACGCGCTCTTCGAGGCCGCCGCAGCCGGGCCACTCGCCGGCATCCTGGGCATTGAGCACCGACCACTCGTCAGCGCCGACTATGCACGCGACACCCGCAGCTCGATCGTCGATGCGCCTTCGACCATGGTGACCGACGGCACGCTACTCAAGGTCTATGCCTGGTATGACAACGAGATGGGCTATGCCTGCCGAATGGTCGATCTCGCCTGTCAGCTTGAGCAGGCAGGTCTTTGAACCCGCACATTGGACAACACGGCCATGCATACCGGCACCCGCAACTATGCAATCGTGACGGCGGCCTACTGGGGCTTTACCCTCAGCGATGGTGCGCTCCGGATGCTCGTTCTGCTGCATTTTTATCGGCTGGGATATTCGCCCTTTACGCTGGCATTCCTGTTCCTGCTCTACGAGGCGATGGGCGTCGTCGCGAACCTGGTCGGTGGATGGCTTGCCACCCGCTATGGCATCGCACGGATGCTGGCCGTTGGTCTGGCCACCCAGATGGTCGGCTTTCTGATGCTGTCCGCCCTGTCGCCCGACTGGACGGTTGCAGCCTCTGTGGCCTGGGTCGTCGTTGCGCAGGGCGTCTGCGGGGTCGCCAAAGATCTGACCAAGACCGCAAGTAAATCGGCGATCAAGCTCACTGCGGGAGAGGCTTCAGGGCAGTTATTCAAGTGGGTCGCATTCTTTACCGGCAGCAAGAATGCGATGAAGGGCATCGGTTTCTTTCTGGGGGGGGTGCTGCTGCAGGGGCTCGGCTTTCAGCAGGCACTGTGGACCATGGCGTCGCTTCTGTCGGTGGTTCTACTCTGCGTGCTGGCCTTTGTGCCGCGATTGATGGGCAAGAGCACGCCTTCGAAATCCGCGCGGGAACTGTTCGCAAAAAGCCGAGGCATCAATCTTCTGGCAGGCGCTCGCATCGCCTTGTTCGGTGCGAGGGATGTCTGGTTCGTCGTGGGCGTCCCGGTCTTTCTGTACTCGGTGGGCTGGACGTTCACGATGGTCGGCGCCTTTCTCGCGCTCTGGACCATCGCTTACGGGGCGGTCCAGGCTCTGGCTCCCGCACTGGTTCGTCGAAGTGGTGACGGGCTGTCGCTTGAAGTGCCCGCGGCTCGGTTATGGTCCGCGATTCTTGCTGTCGTACCGTTGGTGCTTGCCGGACTGGTCATCGCCCAGGTCGCTCATCTCGAGTGGGTCGTTGTCGGCGGACTGGCCTTGTTTGGCTTCGCATTTGCGGTGAACTCGTCGGTGCACTCCTATTTGATCCTCGCCTATGCGGGGTCCGAGAAAGCGGCAGAGGATGTCGGTTTCTATTACGCAGCGAATGCGGCGGGTCGGTTTTTCGGGACCTTGATGTCGGGCCTCCTGTACCAGTGGGGTGGCCTGTCCTGGACGCTGGCCGGATCTGCATTGATGCTGGGTATCTGCTGGTTGCTGACGCTGAAACTGCCCGCGCACCAGGAACCGGCTTCGGTATGAGTCCCGACGATGCGTTGATGGAGGAAGGCGATGCACTGGCCGGATTGGCCGCGCTCAGTCAACAGGCGCGTCTCAGGATCTATCGGGCGCTGATCGGGGCGGGCCCCGGCGGTCTGATCCCCGGCACGCTGGGGACTGCACTGGGCTTACCTGCATCAACCCTGTCATTTCATCTGAAGGAACTGGTCGCGGCGGGCTTGGTCAGCCAGGAACGCGACGGGCGTCACCTGATCTACCGACCCAGCATTGCCCGGATGAATGCGCTGCTCGCCTACCTGTCAGCCCATTGCTGCGAGGCGGTGCAGTGCGACGGCGCCACGAACCATGAAAACCGAATGCACCCATTTCCGGATCCAATTCCCAACCCGATTCGACACGTGCGGAGCACACTGATGAACGCCAGGATCTACAACGTCCTTTTCGTCTGCACTCACAATTCGGCCCGTTCGATCATGGCCGAAGCCCTCCTGAATCGCATCGGCGGTGGGCGATTCAGAGCTTTTTCCGCAGGCAGTCACCCCGCGCTTGAGGTGCATCCCTTCGCGCTTCGCACGCTCGCCACAATGCAACTACCTGTAGAGGGCTACCGGAGCAAGGACTGGAATGAGTTCGCTGCACCCGATGCGCCGAAGCTGGACTTTGTCTTCACGGTCTGTGACAAGGCGGCGGGCGAGCGCTGCCCATTCTGGCCGGGCCAACCGATGACGGCACATTGGGGGGTCTCCGATCCGGCTGCCTTTGAAGGCACGGACGAGGACAAGGCGCGCCTTTTCTGGGACACGGCCCTGGTTTTGAGGCGACGAATCGAATTGATGATTGCGCTACCCATTGCTTCTCTTGATCGACTCGCCCTCCAACGCGAGCTGGATCACATCGGACAGCGATGAAGCCAGCATCGCCAATCATCTCAACATGAATTTTTTCGAGCGTTACCTCAGTCTCTGGGTTCTTGCATGCATCGTCGCGGGGATCGGCCTGGGGCAGGCATTCCCGGCGTTTTTGCAGGGGCTCGGAGCGATCGAATGGGCTCAGGTCAACCTGCCAGTGGGCATCCTCATCTGGGTAATGATCATTCCGATGCTGATGAGAGTGGACTTTTCGACCCTGGATCAGGTGCGTCGCCATTGGCGCGGAATCGGCGTCACGCTGTTCGTCAATTGGCTGGTGAAGCCGTTTTCCATGGCGATCCTCGCCTGGCTCTTCATTCAGCAGCTTTTTGCGCCCTGGCTGCCGGCCGACCAACTCGACCATTACGTGGCGGGGCTGATTCTGCTGGCAGCTGCACCCTGTACTGCCATGGTGTTCGTTTGGAGCCGCCTCACGGGCGGTCACCCCATGTTTACGCTCAGCCAGGTCGCGCTGAACGATGTCATCATGGTTTTTGCGTTTGCACCCATCGTGGGCGTGCTGCTCGGTCTGTCGTCGATTTCCGTTCCTTGGGCGACCCTGCTGTTTTCGGTGCTGCTCTACATCGTGATCCCCATCGCGATCGCTCAATTCTGGCGGGTACGCCTGCTCGCCCGAGGGCCGCAGCATTTTGAGGCAGCACTCGCGCGAATCGGCCCCTGGTCGATCGCCGCCTTGCTCGCCACGCTGGTGCTCCTATTCGGCTTTCAGGGACAGGCGATTCTCAAGCAACCCCTTGTGATCGCAATGCTGGCCGTACCGATCCTGATTCAGGTCGTTTTCAATGCGACGCTTGCCTATTGGCTCAATCGGCGTCTCGGCGAATCGCATGACGTGGCCTGCCCGTCCGCCTTGATTGGTGCGAGTAATTTTTTCGAACTCGCGGTCGCAGCGTCCATCAGCCTGTTCGGCTTTCAATCGGGCGCTGCGCTTGCGACGGTGGTGGGTGTGCTGATCGAGGTCCCACTGATGCTTGCGGTGGTTCGTGTTGTTAACCGAAGCCGGCACTGGTACGAGGCGGGCACCCCGCACAAAGGGAAACTTTAGACGGGAAGACCCGCTGCCCGCGCGTGATGCTTGATGTGCTCGCCGATGAAACTCGAAATGAAATAGTAGCTGTGGTCGTAGCCCGGGCGACGTCGCAGGATCAGCGGGTGTCCGGCGCGCTCGCAAGCGGCCTCCAGCAAGTCCGGACGCAACTGGCTGCTCAGGAACTCGTCGGCCTCGCCCTGATCGACTAAAAGCGGAAGCCGTTCGCTCGCCTGACCGATCAGGGCAACCGTATCGTGCTGAAGCCAGACCTGCTGATCCTGCCCCAGGTAGGCGGCGAAGGCCTTTTGACCCCAGGGCACCTGACTGGGTGCAACGATCGGTGAAAACGCAGAGACGCTCGCATACCGCCCGGGGTGGCGCAGCACAAGGCTGAGCGCGCCATGTCCGCCCATCGAATGTCCAGACAGGCCTCGAATGGCTGTGGTCGGAAAATGAGCCTCAATGAGATCCGGCAATTCGGCAACGACGTACTCCTCCATCCGATAATTTGCGGACCACGGCGCCTCGGTGGCATTCAGGTAGAAGCCCGCGCCCTGCCCCAGGTCGTAGGCCGGATCGTCAGCGACCGCCGCGCCTCTTGGGCTGGTATCGGGGGCAACCACGATGAGATCATGGGCCGCTGCATGCGCCTGGACGCCCGATTTGGTAATGAAATTCTGCTCACTGCAGGTCAGCCCCGACAGCCAGTACAAAACCGGACACGGCCGACCGGACAACGCAGCGGGCGGCAGGTAGACCGCCACCCGCATCTCGCACTCCAGCGCGGTGGACCGATGTCGCCAGACGTCCTGACGGCCGCCGCAACTCGCATGCTGTTCGATTCGTTCCATGGCGATCAGAAGTGCACGACGCTGCGAATAGACCGACCCTCGTGCATCAGGTCGAAGGCCTGATTGATGTCCTGCAGTGGCATCGTATGGGTGACAAAAGGTGCCAACTTGATGCGTCCGGCCATCGCGTCCTGAACCATTCCGGGCAGCTCCGATCGCCCCTTGACGCCGCCGAATGCCGTGCCCAGCCAGCGCCGCCCCGTGACCAGTTGGAAGGGGCGGGTCGAGATTTCCTGGCCGGCACCGGCCACGCCGATGATCACCGACTGCCCCCAGCCTCGATGCGCCGACTCGAGGGCCGCGCGCATCACGTTGACATTGCCAATACACTCAAAGGTGTGATCGGCGCCCCAGCCTGTCATCTCGACGATGACCTGCTGGATCGGACGATCGTGGTCGGCCGGATTCACGCAGTCTGTGGCGCCAAAGGTGCGCGCCAACTCGAACTTTGCAGGATTCGTATCCACCGCAATGATGCGACCGGCCCCGGCCATCTGCGCGCCGTGCACCACGGCGAGGCCGATTCCGCCGAGCCCGAACACCACCACGCTGTCACCCTGCTGAACTTTTGCAGTGTTCTTGACTGCGCCCAGACCGGTGGTGACCCCGCAGCCGAGCAGGCACACCTGCTCAGGATTGGCGTCGGGATCGATCTTCGCCAGCGAAACCTCCGCCACCACGGTGTACTCGCTGAAGGTCGAACAGCCCATGTAGTGGTAGAGGGGCTGACCGTTGTACGAAAAGCGGGAACTGCCGTCGGGCATCACACCCTTCCCCTGCGTCGCCCGAACCGACACACAGAGATTGGTCTTCCCGCTCTTGCAAAACAGGCAATGACCGCACTCAGCCGTGTAGAGCGGTATCACGTGATCGCCGGGCTTGACGCTGCTGACGCCCTCGCCGACCTCCACCACCACGCCGGCCCCCTCGTGGCCCAGGACCACCGGGAAAAGGCCTTCGGGATCGTCGCCGCTCAGGGTGAAGGCATCGGTGTGACACACCCCGGTGTGCGTGATGCGGATCAGTACCTCACCCTTGCGGGGCGGAGCCACATCGATCTCGACGATCTGCAGGGGTTCACCTGCGGCAAATGCAACGGCGGCGCGTGATTTCATCGATAGCCCTCCTGATTGAAACAGCGCGGTATTGTATGCCCGGCCATCGCACTGGACCGCAGCGGCCCATGACGATGAATATCAGTGGTGGTCAGCCTCGCCCTACCACTTTAAAATCAGCACCATTCATCTTTTGCACATGACTCACCATGAATGACGCATTTGAGATCCTGTTGAAAGAGTTCGCTGCTGCGCGTGGAATGGTCGCCGATTCGTCTGTCTTTGGACTCGAATTCGATTGTGAAGGGCACACCGTCAACGTGGTGGCGCACCCGCTCCATGATGATCAGGTACTGGTCGAAGTCAGCGTCGCGACCCTGCCGGTTGATCCGCCGGCCTCCACCCTCGCACTCTTGCTCCAGATCAACGAAGCTGCCCGATTCGAACACGACTGGACCCTATTAATGGATCCCGAGTTGACGGTCAGCCTGAGCACCCGCCTGGCCGTTGCGGGGTTGAGCGTTGCGGCGCTCGAGGCGCTGATGCTCGACGGCGTGACCCGGGCGCAGGCTGTCGCAGACCTTTTGGAGACCATCGGAGGGCAAGACGATGCACGAGTGCAAGTCGATGACGCCGAGGCAACCGCCCCGGCCCCCTCAATGAACCTGCGCGCCTGAGCGCACTGACGAGTCGATCATGTCCGTGACGACCGGTATCCGGGGCGGGGTCAACGCGCAAAGCAGCGCATCCGGCCTGCAAACACTGAAATCGCTTGATCGCGATGCAGCCGATGCACTCCTGTCCACGCTGCGCGACGATCTGCAAGAGAAAACCGGCGTCGTCCGACTCCTGCACACCTCGCGCACAGACAAGGACATGCGTTTTCAGAATGCGGGCGCATTCAAGCGGATGTTTTTGTCCGGCGGAAAGCTCAAGCGCTCTGGCGAAGTGATCCATCAGTTACTTCAATCAGCAGGGTTGCCTGAAGCCAAGGCGAATGAGTTTCTGCGCTACGTCAACCAACGGGGACACAGCGGCGTCGAAGCTCAGACGGTCCTTCGTTACCTCGATGCGCTTCGCGCAGAGACCGGCGAAACACCTGCCGAGGCCCTCTCGAAGTTCGGTGTGACGCTCAATGAGGCGGGTCGCGCCCAGGGTCGCGTGCTCGGCTCGGGCGGGTCGGGCGAAGCGGTGCTGGTCCGTTATCGCGGCGAAGATTTCGTTTACAAGCAGGCACTCCAGGCCGGCGAGCGACTAGCGAAGCTGCAGCTGGAGCATCCAGACCCCCCCTCTGCCGACGGGAACGCAAAAGGCGCCCTGGCCCAAGCCGATCTCTTCCCGGGGGAAATCGACCCGTTCCCGAGCGTGATGAAAACGGACGATGAGGGGCCTTTCATTCAGCCCGCCCTTCTTTCAAAAAACGACCGCTATTCATCCGCCTCTTCGGAGAGCGACTTTTCCACAGACGGGAAGGCAGGCGCCCAGGAGATCAAACGATTCCTGTTTCAGCAAATGGGCGTGGAGTACGACGAGGCGTCCATCAGGCAGGACAGCATTCTGGCGGACTCGAACAAACCCGCCGCCAAGGCGAAGAAGGCGAAGGCGGCACCGACCTCTAACGCCCCAGCCACCCACCCGCGACCTGAGCCGAAGCCCATCGCTACCGTGGCGGGCACCCGGCTCGCTCGAAAGGGACTGGGCGTCGCGGCTCGTGTCAAGGATTTACCGCAGGTCGTGACCCCCGCCGTTTACCTGATCAAAGAACAGGTGAAGGACGGCGAGACACGCTTTCATGCCGTAGCCGGACAGGCGCGGCTCAAGGACTGGGCGCGAGCGCAAGGGCCCAAGTCCACCTTTGAGGTGCACGGTCTGTTGATGCCCAAGGCTCGGGGGAAGCAACCGATTGAATACCCCAGTTCAGACACCCATGGAGACGATCGACCGCCCCGACTGAATGTCAGTCGCGGCGACCTCAGACCGATGGCCGAATCAGCGATGACCCTGCTGAAGGGTCTGGCCTCACACGGCTTTGTTCACGGCGACATCAAGCCCGAGAACCTCATCTGGGATCCGGCGACCAAGGCCCTGCAGTTGATCGACATCGATGGCTTGCAGAAGGTCAGCAAGGCCCAGGGCAGCCTGGTCGCCGACGGCCTGTCCGACCACTCGACCCTGTATGCGAACCCGGTCGCTTTCGCTCCGGCGTACCGAGGAGGGAAAACGGCTCGACTGGGGCTGGGGCGAGATCTCTTCTCAATCGGCATGGTGCTGCTGGAAGCGGCCTTGTTGTCGCGCGGCGACTCAGAAACGGCGCGTACATTGATGGAAGACATCACCTTCGCCAGCGACCCGCTTCTTCAGTCTCAGTGGAAGAAATCGCAGGGCGAGTACCAGGCAGGCCTCGAGAGGCTTCGTCAGGCGCCGTTCGCGGCCGGAAGCCTTGAATCCTTCGCGCGCGAGTGCATTCTTCGCTCGGTCGAGTACGAACAGGCGAGGCTCGCGCGAAAAGACTTCACTTTTGAGCGCTACGCGCCCGACCAGCCCGAGCATCTGCTTGCCCAGCTCGAACGTGCGCTCCGAACAGCCTAACGGTACGGCGAGTGCCCCCAGTCAGGCAATGAACGCTCCGATCATCGCCACAAACCGCTTCGGGCTGGGCGCTCGTCCAGACGAAGTCCCATCGGGCGATCCGCAGGAATGGTTGCGTTCACAACTATCTGGCGGTCTGGCTGATCCGCAAGGCTGGCAGCGCGTTAAGCGAACGCCCGAACTTTTGAAGCTCTGGCTCGCGCAGCAGCGGGCCGTTCGACAGGCGGACCCGGCTCACCGAAGCGAAATTCGAGCGAGCTATCTTCGGGATGCTCGCCTGGACTATGTTTCGGCTGCAGGGGCCCGGATGACGAATGCGCTTCAGTCAAGCGCGCCCTTCTTCGACCGATTGGTTCACTTCTGGGCCAACCATTTCGCGGTCTCGGTGGACAAGATCCTGATCGTCGGATTGGCCGGTGCCTTCGAGGCGGATGCGATTCGGCCGCACATCATGGGCCGCTTCGAAGACTTGCTGACGGCGGCCATCACACACCCGGCCATGCTGCTCTATCTGGATCAGGCGCAGTCCATCGGGCCGAACAGCCGAATGGGTCAGCGCCGCACTCAAGGCCAGCCCGGTGCGCGCGGCCTGAACGAAAACTTGGCTCGGGAAATACTCGAGTTGCACACGCTGGGCGTCCAGGGTGGGTACACGCAGCACGACGTTACTGAGCTTGCCCGGGCACTCACGGGCTGGACGCTTCCGTCCGACGCGCCGGATCGGACCGATTCTTCGACGGTTCGCTTCGTACCGGCCTTGCATGAGCCTGGGCCCAGGCAACTGCTGGACCGCCGCTATCCGGATTCAGGCGCCGATCAGGCAAGGGCGATCCTGCACGATCTGGCGCTTGCTCCGGCTACTGCCCGTCACATCGCGCACAAGCTGGCGCGACATTTCGTTGCAGACGAACCCCCGCCTGCCCTCGTCGGCCGATTGGCGGCGGAATTTGAGCGAACAGGGGGCGATCTGCCGGCGGTCTATCGCGTTCTGATCGAGGCGCCCGAATCATGGCGCGCACCGTCCAGCAAATTCAAGACGCCTTTTGACTGGATCGTTTCGAGCCTTCGCGCGCTGGGGACCACGGAGATTCCGGCGCAACGCGCGGTCAACCTGATGAATCAGTTGGGTCAGCCCATCTGGCGGCCGGGATCCCCTGCGGGTTTTGATGACCAGAGTGCAGCCTGGGCCGGGCCCGATAGCTTGATGCGTCGTGTAGAAATGGCCCAGCGACTGGCCATGCAGTTTGCCCGCCAGGTGGATGCGCGGGAGCGGGCTCCGATGGTGTTGCGGGAGACCTTGGGTCGCGATACGGCCCAGGCGATCGCTCGAGCTGAAAGCGCGAGCACTGCGCTCGCGCTGATGCTGGTCAGCCCGGAATTCCTCAGAAGGTAAATGAGTATGGATCGACGCAATTTCCTGAGTGCCGCCGCCCTGCTTGCTGCGTTTCCCGTACGCTTCGCGCACGCGGCGACACAGCGTCGCTTTGTCTTCATCCTCCAGCGCGGTGCCGCCGACGGGCTGAATACTGTGGTGCCCGACGCGGATCCGGCCTACGCCTCCGCGAGAGGCGCACTGGCGCTTGACCCGGGCACCCTCCTCAGGCTGGATGAGCGCTTTGCATTGCATCCATCCCTGCCGATCCTCCATGGCTTGTACAGCGCGGGTCAGGCGACCTTCTTTCACGCGGTCGCCTCTCCGTATCGGGAGCGCTCCCACTTCGATGCTCAGAAAATACTGGAAAGCGGGGGCCGTAGTCCCGACCAGTTAAAGGACGGCTGGCTCAATCGCCTGCTTGGACTGCTGCCCGACGCGCACCCCAAGGCCCTGGCTCTGTCGCCGAGTGTCCCCCTCGCACTCCGCGGTCCAGCGGAGGTCAGCAGTTACGCGCCGTCCTCACGTCAGCCGACCGATGACGATTTGATGCTTCGGGTTGGACAACTCTACGAACAGGACCCTCAACTCAGTACGCTCTGGTCGGCTGCGCTTGACGCACAACGCATGGCGGGCGATCGCGGGTCTCGTAGCGGGCGCGCCGGTGATGCGGCCGAGCTGGGGCGAACGACCGCGGGCTTTCTCGCAAACCCCAAAGGCCCGCGAATCGCAATGATCGAGACCAACGGCTGGGACACGCACAGCGGACAAGCCGCTCGCCTGGCCCGACAACTCGGTGCGCTCGACCAGTTGATGGGTGGGCTGCAGGTCGGACTGGGCCCCGTCTGGTCCGATACCGTGGTGCTGGTGGCGACGGAGTTTGGTCGGACGGTGGCGGCCAACGGGACCGGTGGCACCGATCACGGCACGGGTGCCGCTGCAATGCTTGTTGGGGGAGCCGTTCGCGGCGGACGGGTTATCGCGGACTGGCCGGGCCTGCGGCCACAAGATCTCCACGAAGGCAGAGATCTGAAACCCACCCTCGGGCTCAACGACCTGATCGGCTCGGTTTGCTCCGAAACATTCCAACTGGATTCAGAACGTGCGGCGCGTGTATTGTTTCCGGAATCAAGCCTCAAACGGCTTGCTGCGGGACCACTGATCCGCTGAGCGCCCGTTTCAAGCTCAGGGCGAGGGCATACCGGTCACGCTCG
>JBDLRB010000049.1:0-71431 GCA_039800205.1 Pseudomonadota bacterium
GGGTGGACCAGGACAACGTTGAACATGATCGATCGGTGTTCGGGTGACCACGAGGTTGGTGACCGACAGGGCGCCGGCATCCTTCAGTGCGTGGGCGAGGGCCGCTAGGGTAGCACCCGTGGTCATGACGTCATCGACAACGATCACCGCGCGGCCCGACACGGCGTGGTGATGGGCCTCGAAGGCCTGGCGGGTGTTGCGTGAGCGCTCGCCCGGGCGCAGCCGGGCCTGAGCCTGGGCGAACCGGACGCGTGACACGGCGCCCGCGGCGACGCGTGTTGACAGCGCGCGTCCGATGGGCCGGGCAATTTCGAGGGCCTGATTGAACCCGCGCTCGCGAAGCCGTGCCGGCGAGAGCGGCACGGCAGTCAACACCGTGCCCTCGTCCAGCGCTGCCCGCAGCGCCAGACCGTGCGGTGCAAGCAAGGCCCCCAGTGTGCTCGCGATGGATAATTCGCCGCGGTACTTGAGCGCATGGATGGCGCGATCAAGGGGCGGCCGATAGTCCGCGAACACGATCGTCCGATCGAAGGGCGGTGGCTTGGCCCGGCACGCGCTGCACGTGGGGGATGCGCTGAGCACTGCGCATCGGACGCAACGCGGTCGCGGATCGTGCAATCGGGCCAGGCAGGCAGCGCAGATCCGTGCGCCGGGAATCGGCCGCTCGATGCAGCGTGCAGTGCACAGGATGCAGGTGGGTGGCAGGAACAGGTCCAGCGAAGACCGTAGCAGGGCGGATGTCATCCTGCGATTCACGCATCCCGTGCCTATACTTCCCACCCATGAATCAGGTGTTCGAACTAGACCCCGTGGCGGTCGACCAGCAATTCGAGCGGCGGGCGCGCCGGGGCATCGTCGATGGCTTTCTGGGTGAAGTCGTCGAACGCGAGATGCTTGCCCGGCTCGAGCCGGTCCGACTGCAGCCCCGTTGCGTGCTCGATGCAGACTGCGCGCTGGGCCAGGGGCTCCTTGCGTTGTCGCAGCGCTTCCCGGACGCAGACCTGATCGGGGTCGACCGGTCTGCCTCGGCCCTGGCCCGGGCACAGCATCGCCTCGCGCCGCCACCGGCGCACTGGCTGTCCCGGTGGTTCGGTCGACGGGACGGCGCTCGATCGCGGCCCCTTGCACGCGTCGTCCAGGCACGCGCCGACGGTCTGCCGGTGCCGGACGCCACGGTCGATCTGATCTGGTCCAGGCTCGCGCTCCACTGGCGCCAGCCGGTCGCGCCGCTCCTGGCTCAGTGGTACCGCGTGATTCGCCCCGGTGGGCTGGTCGCATTCAGCTGCCTGGGGGTCGACACGCTGTCCGAGTTGCGTGCGCTGGGTGCGCCGCTCATGAATTTCCCCGACATGCATGATCTGGGAGACGCGATGGTGGCGGCTGGCTTTGCCGAACCGGTACTGGATACGCAGCGACTGACCGTCACGTGGCGAGACCCGGGGACGCTGCTCGATGAACTGCGTGGTCTGGGAGGGAATGCCTTGCGATCGCGCCGTACCGGGCTCTCGACGCCGGCGATGCGTGAGCGTTGGGTTCAGACGATCGGGCAGGCGCTCGCGCGTGCTGATGGCCTGATCCCGATCAGCTTTGAGCTCATTTACGGTCATGCGTGGTGTCCGCCTACCAAGCGTCTGCCGGCCGGCCTGTCACCCGTGCGGATCGTCGGTCGTGGCGGCGAGGCGTCACCGCGCAAATGAAGCGCTGATCTGATTTGCCCCTCTGCAGGGGGCACGCCTATAATCCAATATTCCTCAAGGCGCATATCGGAACAGAAGACGCTAACCCACCGCTTGCAGGCGCGGATGATGCAGTATCAGTGGCAATACGACTCAAGCGCAGAGCGCCACCAGTGGACGCTCAGGCGCAATTGCATCCTGACGCCCCGACAGCTTGCGATGTGGTTCGTGTCCCTGTCTGCCTTGTCCTTGGGCATTGCATTGTTTTTCGCGTCTCGCGGCGCCTGGCTCATCTTGCCGTTTGCCATCATTGAGGTGGCGGTTTTGGGCACGGCGTTTGTCTGTCATGCACGGCATGCGTCCGACTTTGAGCGGATCGTGTCCGAGCCGGGCCGATTGCGGGTCGAGGCCAATCTGGGTCAAGTGTCCCGGGTTGCGGAGTACGAGCCCTCGTGGGTGCGGGTCGAGTACAACGGCGGTTGGCGGGCGCCGATCCGGCTGGTGGCGGGACGGCAGAGCGTTGAGGTGGGACGGTTCGTTCCGGATCACCGCAAGCCGGTTCTGGCTCGGGAGATGCGGGCAGCCTTGTCCGCACGGGGCTGAGCGGGTGGTTGTTGGGTAGTGGCGGTTTTCGAAAACGACGAAGGACTCAAATGATCAACAAGAGCGCAACCAAGGCGCTGGCGGCGGCCCTTCTGGGAGGATGGACAAGTGCGGTGCTCGCTGTCCAGGATATGCCCGGCGGGCCCAAGGTCTACCAGCTGAACCTGTCCGAGCCGGCCAACGCGATCGCGCGGGGTCAGATCTGGCTGCACGATGTGCTGCTGTGGGTCTGCCTGGTGATTTTTGTCGGCGTGTTTGCCGTGATGTTCTACTCCATGTGGGCGCACCGGAAGTCGCGGGGTGCGAAGCCCGCCGATTTCCACGAGAGCACCTCCGTCGAAATCGCCTGGACGGTCGTGCCTTTCCTGATTGTCGTGGGTCTGGGCATCGCGGCAACCGGCGAGGTCATCGCGCAGAAGGACACCTCAAACCCGGACATGACGGTCAAGGTGACGGGCTACCAGTGGAAATGGGGCTACGACTACCTGAAGGGCGAGGGCGAGGGCATTGGCTTCTTGTCCAATCTGTCCACCCCGCGTGAACAGATCGAGGACCGAAAGTTCCCAGACGCCAAGGCCAAGCGTGAAGCGAATCCGACCTACCTGATGGAGGTCGACAACCCGCTGGTCGTCCCCGCCGACAAGAAGGTCCGTCTCGTCATCACCGCCAATGACGTGATCCATTCGTATTACGTGCCTCGGCTGGGGATCAAGCAGGACGCGATTCCGGGCTTCGTTCGGGACACCTGGTTCCGTGCCGACAAGCCGGGCGTCTATCGCGGCGCCTGTGCCGAGCTCTGTGGCAAGGACCACGCGTTCATGCCCATCGTCGTCGAGGTGAAGTCGGCCGAGGACTACAGCAAATGGGTGGGCGAGCAGAAGAAGCTGATGCTCGCACGCGCCGACGACCCCAACAAGGAATGGACCCAGGCTGACCTGAGCGCGCGCGGCGAAAAAGTCTATGCCGCCAATTGCGTCGCCTGCCATCAGGCGACGGGCAAGGGCCTGCCGCCGGCCTTCCCGGCGCTCGACGGTTCGAAGGTCGTGCTGGGTGCGGTGTCTGATCACCTTGCGATCATGCTCAACGGCAAGCCGGGTACCGCCATGGCGTCCTTCAAGCAGCTGTCCGACGTCGAACTCGCTGCGGTGATCACCTACACGCGAAATGCCTGGGGTAACAAGGCCGAGAAGAACATCGTTCAGCCGACCGAGGTCAAGGCCGCCCGCAAGTAATGCAGCGCCCACCCGGCACGAATCTCATCCGAACATCAAGATCGAGCGAAAACGCAGGAGCCTGAAATGAGTGCAGTGATCGGTCACCATGATGACCACGCCCATGACCATGCGCACGACCATCCCACCGGCTGGCGCCGCTGGGTCTACGCGACCAATCACAAGGACATCGGTACGCTGTACCTCTGGTTCTCGTTTGCAATGCTGATCGTTGGTGGACTCAATGCGCTGCTGCTGCGTACCGAGCTCTTCCAGCCCGGGCTGCAGTTCGTCAACCCCGAGTTCTTCAATCAGCTGACGACCATGCATGGCTTGATCATGGTCTTCGGCGCCATCATGCCGGCGTTCGTTGGGTTCGCGAACTGGCAGATTCCGCTGATGATCGGCGCGTCTGACATGGCGTTTGCCCGGATGAACAACTTCAGCTTCTGGCTGCTGCCACCTGCAGCGATGCTGCTGGTTGCGTCCTACTTCGTTCCGGGCGGTGCGACGGCGGCCGGCTGGACAATTTACGCGCCGCTGTCGGTCCAGATGGGTCCCGGAATGGATCTGGCGATTTTCGCGCTGCACATCATGGGTGCCAGCTCGATCATGGGCTCGATCAACATCATCACCACGATTCTCAACATGCGCGCGCCGGGCATGACCCTGATGAAGATGCCGCTCTTCGTCTGGACGTGGCTGATCACCGCGTATCTGCTGATCGCCGTGATGCCCGTTCTCGCGGGCGCGATCACCATGCTGCTGACGGACCGTCACTTTGGCACCTCGTTCTTCAACGCAGCGGGCGGCGGTGACCCGGTGATGTTCCAGCACATCTTCTGGTTCTTCGGTCACCCAGAGGTCTACATCATGATCCTGCCGGCCTTCGGCATCGTGTCGGAAATCATCCCGACCTTTGCACGCAAGCGCCTGTTCGGTTACAGCTCGATGGTGTATGCGACGGCATCTATTGCGATCCTGTCCTTCATCGTCTGGGCGCACCACATGTTCACCACGGGCATGCCGGTGACGGGTCAGCTGTTCTTCATGTACGCAACCATGCTGATCGCGGTGCCCACGGGCGTCAAGATCTTCAACTGGGTGGCGACGATGTGGCGCGGTTCGATGACCTTCGAGACGCCCATGCTGTTCGCTGTGGGGTTCATCTTCGTGTTCACGATGGGGGGCCTCACCGGCATCATCCTGTCTGTGGCGCCGCTCGACATCGCGCTGCACGACACTTACTACGTGGTCGCGCACTTCCACTATGTTCTCGTGGCCGGCTCACTCTACGCACTTTTCGCCGGCGTCTACTACTGGATTCCCAAGTGGACGGGGTATATGTATGACGAGCGTCTGGGCAAATGGCATTTCTGGATGTCCCTGATCTCGTTCAACGTGACCTTTTTCCCGATGCACTTCCTGGGGCTGGCGGGCATGCCGCGTCGCTATGCCGACTATCCGATGCAGTTCGCCGACTTCAATGCGATCGTGACGCTCGGTTCGTACTGGTTCGGCCTGTCCCAGTTGATCTTCCTCTGGGTGGTGATCAAGTGCATCCGCGGCCAGGGCCAGAAAGCATCCGACAACCCCTGGGAAGCGCGTGACGGTCTCGAGTGGACGGTGCCTTCGCCGGCACCCTTCCACACCTTCGAAACCCCGCCCGTCGTCAAGTGAACGCAACAGGGACAACAATGAGCCCGCGCGGTCGAAATCTTCGCACCGCGCTGGTGCTTCTGTCGATCGCGCTGGTCTTTTTCGCCGGCGTGATCGCCAAGTACTGGATCTTCGGTTGATCCACAACAACGCATCATGAAGTCTGCCCAGCCTTCTCGTTTTGCCGTCGGCGCAGTCAACGTGCGCATGTTGGGCAAGCTGCTCGTCATGACCGGCTTGATGTTCGGTTTCGGTTACGCACTGGTGCCTATTTACCAGAAGATCTGTGAGGTGACGGGCATCAACGACCTCACGCGTCGTGACAAGGGCGCCGCTGAGTTCGCCCGCAATACCCAGGTCGACCGCAGTCGGACGATCACGGTCGAGTTTGATGCCAACGCCCGCGGGGCCTGGCTGTTCAAGCCCGAAGTCAATGCCTTGCGAGTGCATCCCGGCGAACTGATCACGGTCGTCTACGACCTCGAGAACACCCGACCCATTGCCACGGCCGGCCAGGCCATCCCAAGCTACGCGCCGCAGCAGTCGGCTCCCTACTTCCGCAAGCTCGAGTGTTTCTGTTTCAAGCAGCAGGCCCTGGAAGGCAATGAGACCCGGCAGTTTCCGGTGGTTTTCGTGGTCGATCCAAAGCTACCTGCCGACGTCAATACCATCACGCTGTCTTACACCTTCTTCGAGGTGGGCGGCGTTGCAGGGAAGATCAGCGGTGGTTGAATCGTCCCACGACAAGGCGATCGGCCCGCATGGGGAGAGCGCCCCACGGGCCGGTGCCTGGGCAACGGTCCGAGCGGTGCTGTGGTCATTTTTTGGCGTTCGGGGACGTTCGGGGCACGAGCAGGACATGGCCCGGCTGAACCCGATTTATGTGATTTTGACCGGAGTGGGTCTCGCGGCACTGTTCGTGCTGAGTCTCATCATGCTGGTCAAGTGGGTGGTTGCCTGAGGCGTGTGCCCGGGCTCATGAATTGAACGATACAGGACTCAACAGGGGGATCGACATGGCAGCCGGAGCACATTCTCACGCGCCGTATTACTTTGTTCCGGGGCCGTCGCACTGGCCCATCGTGGGCTCAATTGCGCTCGCCTTTTTCGGCTTCGGCATGGCGGGTTGGGTCAACGGCGCAAGCTATGGGCCCACCCTGTTCGCGATTTTCCTCGCGATTCTGCTTTACATGATGGTGGGCTGGTTTGGCACCGTGGCGCGTGAGTCTGAGACGGGTCTCTACAGCCAGCGTGTTGATTCAGCGTTTCGCTGGTCGATGGGATGGTTCATTTTCTCCGAGGTGATGTTCTTTGCGGCGTTCTTTGGCGCACTGTTCTACGCCCGAACGATCACCATGCCCTGGCTGGGCGATCTCGATCACAAGTCCGTACTCTGGCCCGGCTTCCAGGCCGTGTGGCCCAATGTGGGTCCGGCCGGCACGATCGATCCCTTCCAGACCATCGGTCCCTGGCCCATTCCGACGATCAACACGGCCTTGCTGCTGCTGTCGGGCGTGACCCTCACGATCGCCCACCATGCGCTGAAAGAGAACCACCGAGGCAAGGTCATTTTCTGGCTGTTCGCAACGATCGCGCTGGGTGCTGTTTTCCTGGGTTTCCAGGCCTACGAGTACAAGCATGCCTATGTTGACCTGAACCTCAAGCTCACCTCCGGCGTATTCGGATCCACCTTCTTCATGCTGACGGGTTTCCACGGTTTTCACGTGACGGTCGGCGCGATCATGCTTGCGGTCATTCTGTTTCGCGTGATCAAAGGCCATTTCACGCCACAGCAGCACTTTGGCTTTGAGGCCGCGGCTTGGTACTGGCACTTCGTCGACGTGGTCTGGCTCGGCCTGTACGTCGTCGTTTACTGGCTCTGACGAGTAATGAGGGCGCGTCCACGCGCCCTCATCCAACGGGGTCCGGCCTTGTCCCGGCCCCGTGCTAACGCTGACCGACCGGAATCCCGGTGCTCTGAATCCAGCCCATCTGATGGGCGATGAGGATCAGCACGAACAGCGCGATCGAAAAACCGACCCGAAGAGCCAGCGCCCGCACCGTATTGTGCGTCCGGCCCCGGTCACGGATCAGAAACACCAGAGCCGAAGCCAGGCTCCCGATGATCAGCACGAAGGCCACCACGATCACGATCTTCAATGTTGCGCTCCTGATGAAGAGCATGATTGTAGGCGCCCGAACGATGACCCGTCCGGCTGAGCCGGGTCGCGCACGGTCATGAGTCGATCGGGCGAGCCCGCTGCGCGCACCCGTCCCGCAGGCGTTCTGCGCGTGATACCCACCCTGGCCGCGCTGGCCTTGATCATCCTGACCGTTTCGCTGGGAAACTGGCAGATGCGCCGGGCGGCAGAAAAAGAGCAGGCTCAGCAGCGCCTCGATCAGGCGGCGGCCGCCCCACCCATCGTACTGGGGTCGGAGCGGAGGCTGGGTCCCGACGACCTCAATCGCCGGGTCAGTCTGGTGGGTGAGTGGTTGAGTGCGCACACCGTCTTTGTCGATAACCGTACTTGGCGTGGGCACGCCGGATTTCATGTCGTGACCCCCGTTAAAATAGAAGGGTCGGGTCAGGTTGTGCTGGTCCTGAGGGGTTGGGTGCGAGGCGATCCGGCGCAGCGCAATCGATTGCCCGATCTCGGTGCGGCTGCCGAACGGGTTCGGATCGAGGCCCGGGTCGAGGCCGACTTTCCTCAGACCCTTGAGTTATCCAGAGGCGCGGTACTGGGCCCGGAGGATCGCCTGTGGCAGAACATCAGCCGAGCCCGTTTCGAAGCGTGGTCCGGTGTGACGGTCGCGCCCGCGATCCTGCGACAGACGGCCGCGATGCCCGATGATCAGCTGATCCGCGAGTGGGTGCTGCCGGGTTCGGGGGTGGACAAGCATCACGCGTATGCGGCGCAGTGGTACGGACTCGCGCTGCTGGTTGCAGGTCTCTGGATCGGTTTGACCGTGCGAAGGAAGTCTGGAAAGGCATCATGACGACGTCTGTTTCTTCAGTGAGCCCCCCGGGAGGCCACCGCGTGCGCGGGCGGCTCAAGCTGGCGCTGATTCTCCTGGCCTGTGCTGCGCCCGTCCTGGCGTCCTACTTCACGTACTACGTCCTGCGGCCTGAGGGCCGAACCAACTACGGTGAGCTGATCGAGCCGCAACGGCCCGTCGGCGACGTACCGGTCGTCACGCTCGAGGGTGAGGCGCGCACCTTCTCCAGCCTGAAGGGAAAGTGGCTGATGGTCACGGCAGCGTCCGCCGACTGTTCAGGGGATTGCCCCGATCGGCTGCTCCAGATGCGACAGGTGCGGCTCATGACCGGGCGTGAGCGCGACCGGATCGAACGCGTCTGGCTGGTGACCGATCCGGCGGTGCCCCGCCCCGCCATGCTTGAGCCCCATGAGGGGCTTCAAGTGCTGCGCGTCGACGCCCAAACTTTCGCTCGGCATTTTCCGGCCGCCCCAGGCGGCGATCCGACCCGTCACATTTTCATCATCGATCCGCTCGGCAATCTGATGATGCGGTTCCCCGGCGCCGCCGAGCCTGCTCGCATGAAGAAAGACCTGAGCAAACTGCTGCGCGCCTCGCGCATCGGTTGATCACCGCACCCTGGCAGACGAGTCAAGTATGTCCACTGATTCATTCCGTTACCCTGAGTCTGAACCCGGTCGCCCTGCGCTGGTCCGCTATGCCCGACTGATCGGATTCACCGCAGCCCTCACGCTGCTGTTGATCATGATCGGTGCCTGGGTCCGATTGACCGACGCGGGGCTCGGCTGCCCGGACTGGCCGGGCTGCTACGGCAAACTGACCCCGAAGGGCGCGAGCACGCAGATTGCGCAGGCCGTGGCCGAGCAGGGCGGTGAGCACGGTCCCGTATCGATGGGCAAGGCGTGGCGTGAGATGGTGCATCGCTACATCGCCTCTTTTCTCGGACTGCTGATCATCGCCATCGCGGTGGCCGCCTGGCGGCTCAGAACACGACTCGATCAGCCGCCCGGCTTGCCGCTGGCGCTGGTGGGTATCGTCATCTTTCAGGGTCTGTTGGGCATGTGGACGGTCACCCTGCTGCTCAAGCCCGCCATCGTCACCTTGCATCTGGCCGGCGGGCTCCTCACCTTTGCCTTGCTGGTCTGGCTCTACTGTCGCCAGGTTCGTGAGCCGCGTCTGCGTGATCCGGAACTGTTGTACGAGTTACGGCGTCCTGCGGTGATCGGACTGGTTTTGCTCTGCGCTCAGATCCTCCTGGGCGGCTGGACCAGCACCAATTACGCGGCGCTCGCGTGTACCGATCTGCCGACCTGTCAGGGACGCTGGTGGCCCGAGATGAATTTTGCCGACGCCTTTCATGTCATTCGTGAGCTGGGACGAACGAGCGATGGCGAGTTCCTGCCCATGCAGGCCCTGACGGCAATCCACATGATGCATCGGATCGGCGCCGTGCTGGTCCTGGGCTGGCTCCTCTGGCTGGCGGTGCGCCTGATGCGGACCGAGGGCGCGCGCGACCTGGGGCGTGCGATTCTGGCCATGGTGGTGCTGCAGTTCTGCCTGGGCCTGTCCAACGTCTGGTTCAGCTTGCCGATCAATGTTGCGGTCGCCCACACTGGGGGCGCCGCCCTCCTGCTGGCCTTGATGGTGGTGCTAAACTTCAGGGTTGCTCGAGCACCGCTTCAGATCTGAACGCCCACCCATGCAACTGTCCCAGTCCCGGTACGCTGCCCTTCGGCACGTCATTCGACAGTACTACGAGCTGACCAAGCCCCGCGTGGTCATGCTGGCGGCGTTTTGCGCACTGATCGGCATGCTGCTCGCCACGCGTGATCCGATTCCCTGGACCGTGCTGGTGGCCGGCATCGCCGGGATCTCGCTGCTGGCCGGAGCCGGCTTCGCATTCAATTGCCTGATCGAGCGCAGCATCGATGCGCGGATGGCGCGGACCCGCGCTCGTCCCTTGCCCCGAGGCGAGGTCGGGGTGACCGGCACAATTATTTTCGCAGGCGTGATCGGCGGCATCGGGTCGTTTCTGCTCTATCAATACGTCAATGCGCTCACGATGTGGCTGACCATGGCCACTTTTGTCGGCTATGCCGTCATCTATACGGTGCTCCTCAAGCCGGCCACACCCCAGAACATCGTGATTGGCGGGGCCTCGGGCGCCATGCCCCCGCTCCTGGGCTGGACGGCGGTTGCCAACGAGGTCACCGCGCCCGCTCTGGTGCTCTTTCTGATCATCTTCGTCTGGACGCCGCCGCATTTCTGGGCGCTCGCGCTCTATCGCATCGAAGACTACCGCCGCTCCGGTCTGCCGATGTTGCCCATCACCCACGGCCCCGAGTTCACGCGACTCAATGTGCTGCTCTACACGATCCTGCTGGTGGCCGTGAGCCTGCTGCCCTTCATGATCCACATGAGCGGACTCTTCTATCTGATGGCCGCGCTCGCGCTCGGGATCGTGTTCCTGGTGTACGCCTGGCGGTTGTGGCGTCAGTACAGCGATGCGCTCGCCCGCAGAACCTTCAGTTACTCGATCTTCTACCTTGCCGCACTCTTCGGTGCCTTGCTGATCGATCACTATCTGAACGCATGAAGCCGAATTCTGAGGGGCGCTATCCGGATGCCCTCCGGCGGGTGCTGTTGCTGGCGCCTGCCGCAAGCGGGCTCCTGAGCGCATGCGGGGCCCGGCCCGCGCCCTTTCAGAACACCGACATCACGGGCGCCGATTTCGGCAAGGATTTCAGCCTGACCGATCATCACGGCAGAGTGCGTCAACGGGCTGACTTTCGTGGCCGGATCCTGACCGTATTCTTTGGCTACACACAGTGCCCGGATGTCTGTCCGTCGACGCTGTCCGAAATGGCTCAGGTGATGAGTCAGCTGGGTGAGCGGGCCGCGCAGGTTCAGGTTGCGTTCATCACCGTTGACCCGGAGCGGGACACCCAGGCGCTCCTGGCCGAGTATGTGCCGGCCTTTCATCCGAGTTTTCTGGGTCTGCGGGGCGATCTCGAGACCACGGCTCGTACGGCCAAGGCGTTCAGGGTGTTCTACCAGAAGGTCAAGGGCAAAACCCCCGACCAATACACGATCGACCACACCGCCGGCAGCTATGTCTACGACCGCCAGGGTCGGATCAGGCTGTTCATCAAGCATGGCACCGGGCCGGCGCCGATTCTGGCCGACCTCCGGCGCTTGCTCGACGAGTAACAAGCGACCGGTTCAGCCTGGCCGCTCAGCGTGCGCGTGCGGCGAGCAGGCTGGCCAGCAGGATCAGGCTGCCGCCTGCAAGGACCTGCGGCCCGAGGGCCTCGCCCGCAAACCAGGCCGCAGAAAGCGCGGCCACCAGCACTTCGGACAGCAATACGATCGAGGTGACTCGCGAGGGCAATCGGGCGGCGCCATATTGCAGCATGAGGTTTGCGACGAGCATCACTAGCGCGAATCCGATCAGTGCTTGAACCCAGTGTGCCGCAAGGGGGGGTGGCAGGCCGATCAGATCGGCGCTGAGCAGCACGGGCGTCAGCAGCAGCGGAATGATCAGCCCGCCCACGGACATTGCCAGCGCCCGATCGGTGGCCGGCGTGCCTGCCTGTCGCCGCAGGATGATGTTCACCAGGGCAAAGCCCATGCCTCCCACGATTCCGAGCCCGTCGCCCAGGCTGGCGGGGAGCGGCAGCCCGACCGCCGGATCCCACAGCACGACCCCTGCACCGATGAGCGCGAGCCCAGCCCGGACGACAACGCCGGGAGTGAGGGGCTCGCCCAGGAGCCAACGAGCCAGCAAAGCCGCCCAGACCGGCATCAGATAGAACAGCAGCACGACCCGGACGACTTCGCCCACGGTGACGCCCCAGTTGAAGGCGCTGTTCGTCACGCCCGAGACCAGAGCGAGCCCCCACAGCCAGGGCGCGCGCAGCACCCCTCGGATACTGGCGGGGCGGGTGGCCGCGATCACCACGCAGGCGAACCCGAAAATGGCCGAAGTCGTCCAGAGGCTGTGCAAGCCCACCGATTCGAAGTAACGCATCGGCCACCAGGTGAGGCCCCAGGTGCTTGCGTTCACCAACAAGGCGAGGACGGGCCAGGTCAGCGCAGAACCTTTCGGCGTCGTGTTCATTGAGCTGAACCTGCTGGTGTTAAAAGACCCGTCACACGCAGTCGTGCGACGGGTCGGAGATCGAGAACGGATCGCTTATGCGTAGGCACTCAGCGCTGTCTTCATCTTCTGGAGCGCCTTGACTTCGATCTGGCGGATCCGCTCTGCGGATACGCCGAACTCGTCAGCCAGTTGGTGCAGGGTCAGTGCTCCTCCGTCGGACTCGTCTCGCAGCCAGCGCGTTTCGATGATTCGTCGGCTGCGCGGATCGAGCGCCTCCAGGGCCCCGCGCAGTCCATCGCTTTGCAGCCGGTCGTACTCGAGCGCCTGGAGGCGGGCCAGCGGTTCCGCATCGGGCGCAGACAGATACGCAATCGGCGCGAACGATTCCTCACCATCATCGGTCTGAGGATCGAGCGCAAGATCCTGTCCGCTCATCCGGGTTTCCATCTCGACCACGTCCTTGTCCCGGACATTCAGTTCACGGGCGATCGCTTCGACCTCATCGGGCGTGAGCGTGGCCGAGCTGGTCTTGTGCGAGCGCAGATTGAAGAAGAGCTTGCGCTGGGCCTTGGTGGTGGCTACCCGCACCAGGCGCCAGTTTTTAAGGATGTACTCGTGAATCTCGGCTTTGATCCAGTGCAGTGCAAACGACACCAGACGAACGCCCCGCTCGGGGTCAAAGCGCTTGACGGCCTTCATCAGGCCGATATTGCCTTCCTGGATCAGGTCGGCATGGGGCAAGCCGTACCCAAGGTACTGGCGGGCCACCGAGACGACGAGTCGCAGGTGTGACATCACGAGTTCGCGCGCCGCTTCCAGGTCCTGCTCATCGCGAAAGCGCCGGGCCAGATCGGACTCGCGCTCCAGGGACAGCATCGGCAAACGGTTGACGGCGGAAATGTAGGCATCGAGATCTCCGACCGGGGGCAGCGCAACCGCTGCGCCGGCCACAGAACCGGGCACGAGGGCAGTGGGATTCCAGGCGGACATACAGAGCATCCTTTCAGTGGGCCCGGAACCGGTCCGGGCATTTTCCTGACCAGCCGGTCAGTTGTTGGGAAAATGTTAGCACTCTTCACTGGTGAGTGCCAAGACTTGGCCGGATCCGATCAAGGGTCAATCGTGAGGGGCGTCACACAGGCGGCCCGCCCGACGGCGCTTGGGCTCTCGGGTTGGCGGCCGATCAGCCCAGGAGCGCCGTCGAGAACTCCCGGGCGCTGAAGGCCTGGAGGTCATCCAGCCCTTCTCCAACCCCGATGAAGTAGACCGGGATCGGGCGTTCGCGACGCTGATGGGCCAGCGCAACGATGGCGCCGCCCTTGGCTGTGCCATCGAGCTTGGTGATGATCAGGCCCGTCAGATCGAGCGCTTCGTCGAAGGCCTTGACCTGAGCGAGCATGTTCTGTCCGGTGTTGCCATCGAGCACCAGCAGGATCTCGTGCGGCGCGCCGTCCAGGGCCTTGCCCGTCACCCGTTTGATCTTGCGCAGTTCTTCCATGAGGTGAAGCTGGGTGGGCAGTCGACCCGCCGTGTCGATGATCACGACGCCGGTGCGCCGAGCTCGGGCGGCGCTGACCGCGTCGAAGGCGACCGCCGCAGGATCACCGCCCTGTTGCGCGATCACCTCGACGCCGTTGCGCTCACCCCAGCGAGCCAATTGCTCGCGTGCCGCGGCCCGAAAGGTATCGCCTGCGGCGAGGAGGACCGACTTGCCCTCGGCTTGCAGGTGGCGCGCAAGCTTGCCGATCGAGGTGGTCTTCCCCGCACCGTTGACGCCGGCGATCATCATGACCAGCGGCTCGGCCCGGTCGATGTCAACGGGCTTTTCCATGGGCGCAAGGAGCGACTCGACCATCTCGCGAAGCGCGGCACGCAGGGCCTCGCCGGTCTCGATGCGGTCGGCGCGGGCCGTGCGTCTGAGGGCTTCGATCAGCCATTCGGTGGTGGCCACACCTGCGTCACTGGCCAGCAATGCGGTCTCGAGCTCTTCGTAGAGCGCCTCATCGACACGGCTGCCGGTGAAGATCGTGGTGAGCGTCGACCGGGTGCGCGCCAGTCCGCCCTTCAGGCGATCGAGCCAGGACAGGCGCTCTGGCCGAGGCGTCTCGGGATCGGAAGCGGTCTGGGTCGCCGGGGCTCCGGAAACGGGCGTTCCCACCTCCTGTCCAGACGAGGGCAAGACGGGCGAAGGAGGACTGGGGGCCTGCGCCTGATCAGGCTCGTCGACAACAGGTCTTTTGCGGCGCAGGAATCCGAACATGGCTACACTCAAAATTCAATTCTAACCCGCACCTTTTCCGACCCGCTCTTCGATGTCACCCGCCTGTTCGACCGCTTTTCGCTCTGGCTGCTCCCGGATCCGAACCACGCCGCTTCGGGCGCTGTGGCTGGGCCTGATCGGGCTCTGCATCAGCTCGGCCGTGTGGGCCCAGACCGTCGTGGAGTCCACGCTCGAAAACGGTCTCAAGGTGCTGATCAAGCCCGACCGTCGCGCGCCCACCGCCGTACAACTGCTGGCGTATCGGGTGGGTTCGGTGGACGAACATAACGGGGTGACCGGTGTGTCGCACCTGCTCGAGCACATGATGTTCAAGGGCACCCCCACCGTCCCGGCGGGCGAGTTCTCACGAAGGGTGTCGGCCGCGGGGGGGCGCGACAATGCCTTCACCTCGAGGGATTACACCGGCTATTTTCAACAGGTGCCGCGCGCCAGCCTCGCTACGATGATCGCACTGGAGGCCGATCGGATGACGCACCTGGTCCTGAAGCCCGGTGACTTTGCCACCGAGCGGGAAGTCGTCATCGAGGAGCGCAGACTGCGGACCGACGATCGCGCGCGGGCGCTCGTCGCCGAGCACTTGATGGCGCTGGCCTTTACCGCGTCGCCCTATCGCCAGCCGATCGTGGGCTGGATGAGCGATCTGCAGTCGATGACCCTGGGTGATCTCGAGGATTGGTATCGCAAATGGTATGCACCGGGCAATGCAACCCTCGTGATCGTTGGCGACGTTGACCCCGATGCGGTACTTGATCAGGTCCGCCAGCATTACGGCGCAATTGCGGCTCGGTCCCTGCCTCCCAGAAAGGCACAGGCCGAGCCCGTGCAGCGCGGATTGCGCCAGGCCGTCGTCCGCGCGCCTGCGGAGAACCCCTACCTGTTGATGGCCTTCAAGGTGCCGGGTCTGTCGGACGTCGAGGCAGAGACCGATGCCTTTGCGCTCGAAATGCTGGCTGCGGTCCTGGCGGGCGACGACAACGCTCGTCTCGCCCGTCAGCTGGTTCGGGTCGATCGGGTGGCCGATCAGGCTTTTGCATCGTATGACATGACCGGTCGAGGGCCCTCGCTCTTCATGCTGGGCGGCGTACCGGCTGCAGGGCAGTCCGTGACGGGGCTGCGCCGGGCGCTGGTCGAGCAGGTCCGCCGAATCGCCGAGCACGGCGTCGAGGTCAATGAACTCGAGCGCCTGCGGATCCAGTACGTGGCGTCCCGCATCTATCAGCGGGATTCGCTGATGGCTCAGGCGACCGAGCTCGCCGGGCTCGAAATGGCGGGCCTGGGCTGGCGAGCGGCCGATCGTCTGCTCGAGCGGATTCGTACCGTGACGCCCGAGCAGGTACGACGGGCGGCGGGCAAGTATTTCTCCGAGGATCAGCTGACGGTGGTCGAGCTCGATCCACAACCCGTCGCGTCGGTGCGCCCTGCCGGGCGTTCGTCCGACCGTCCCCACTGAACCCGAGCGACTGGCGGACACATGCGCCTTGCCCTGCCCATCCCGTCGATCCGGCCTGTGGCGCTCACGCGACGGCTCCGAATACTGATCGCGCTGATCCTGGCTGTGCTCCTGCCCTCCGCCTGGGCTGCGCTGCCGATCGAGCGGTGGACCACTTCGACCGGAGCGAAGGTGTTGTTCGTTCGCTCAGACGCCATCCCAATGATCGACCTGGCGATTCATTTCGATGCCGGTGGCCGTCGCACTCCGATCCATCAGGCGGGTCTGGCCTCGCTGGCGGCCGAGCTGCTCGACGCGGGGTCGGGCGAGCTCGACGAGGACACGATTGCCGATCGTTTTGCCCGTACCGGGGCGCAGCGTTCGGCCAGCGCCAGCGCAGACGGAGCCTCGATCACGCTGCGCAGCCTGTCCAGTGATCGCGAGCTCGATGCGGCGCTGGGTCTGCTGTCCCGGATTCTGTCTTCGCCCAGCTATCCGCAGGCGGTTCTGGATCGCGAGCGCGCCCGGATGATCGCGCGCCTGCGCGAAGCCGACACCCAACCGGGATCGATCGTTCGGCGACGTTTCGCCGAACAGGTCTTCGGCGACCATCCTTACGGCCGAAGCGCGACCGAAGCCAGCCTTTCGGCGATCACCCGCCAGGCACTGCTGGATTTCCATGCGCGCCATTACACCGCCTCGCGCGCGGTCATTGTGATGATCGGCGCGGTCAGCCGCCTCCGGGCGGAGTCGATCGCAGAGACGCTGTCGAGCGATTTGCCGACCGGCGAGCCCGGGGCGCTTCCGGTTGCGGAAGCGCCCGCGCCTGAGCCCCGGGTGCTCCGGGTGGCCCACCCAGCCTCGCAGAGCCATATTCTGATCGGTGCCCGGGGCATTGCCTACGGGGATCCCGATCTGTTAGCGCTCCAGTTGGCCAATCATGTGCTGGGCGGAGGGGGATTCACGTCGCGTCTGTATGCCGAGATTCGTGAAAAACGGGGTCTGGCCTACAGCGTCTACTCCTATTTTTCCCCGGGTATGCAGCCAGGACCGTTCACGATCGGCCTTCAGACCCGTAAGGACCAGGCCGACCAGGCCCTCGCGGTGGTCCGTGCGACGCTTGATCGCTTTGTTCGCGAAGGCCCGAGCGAGGCCGAGCTCGATGCGGCCCGCGCCAATCTGATCGCGGGCTTTCCCCTGCGACTCGACTCGAACCGCAAGATTCTCGGGCAGCTCTCGTTGATCGGTCTTCATGACTTGCCCACGGACTGGCTCGAGCGCTGGACCGAGCGTCTGGCCGCGGTGTCCCGGGACCAGGTCATGAAGGCCATCGCCCGTCACATCGATCCCGACCGAATGGTGACCGTTGTCGTCGGTGCACCGGATCCCGTGCGCTGATGTCAAGGTACGCGACCGGTCGATTCAACCCGGGTTCGAAGCGGGGTCCGACAGCGACCCCGCCCCAGCGCGTGCGCATCATCGGGGGCGTCTGGAAGCGCACGCCGATCGAGGTCGCCCAGGCGCCCGGTCTTCGCCCCACCCCTGACCGGGTGCGCGAAACACTTTTCAACTGGCTGGGGCAGGATCTCTCTGGACTGGATTGTCTCGATCTGTTTGCCGGGACCGGAGCGCTCGGTTTCGAGGCCGCCTCGCGCGGTGCCCGGTCCGTCGTGATGGTGGAATTGAGCCGTACACCCCGCCAGATGATCGAGACGCTTGCAGCACGGCTACAGGCCCGGACGATCTCCGTGATCGAGTCGGATGCGCGGCGGGCCCTGGCCCGTTTCGCACAGGCCGGCAGTCGCTTCGATCTGGTCTTTCTCGATCCGCCTTTTGGTCAGGGCTGGCTGGAGCGGGTGATGCCGGAACTCCCCGTGGTCCTCGCGTCCGGCGCCCGCGTCTATCTTGAGTCGGAAACCGCCTGGAGCTCAGGGGCGGGCGCGTTCGAGCTTGAGCGGAGCGGCCGTGCGGGACAGGTCCATTATCATTTGCTGCGATATGTTCCGGTCGCTCTGGCGGCGGATCCGGATCAAGACCCTTGAAGGAGTGCGCATGACCCGAGCCGTCTATCCCGGTACGTTCGACCCCCTCACCTGCGGCCATGAGGATCTGGTACGCCGGGCGGCGACGCTCTTCGAGTCGGTGGTCGTGGGCGTCGCCGCAAGCCGGGGCAAGAACCCGCTGTTTTCCGTAGAGGAGCGGCTCAGCATTGCCCGCGAGGCCCTCGCGCCGCTTGCCAATGTCGAGGTCGTCCCGTTCTCGGGCTTGATGGTCGATTTCGCGGCCGCGCACCGGGCGCAGGTCGTCGTCCGGGGTATTCGCGCGGTCTCGGATTTCGACTACGAGTTTCAGCTGGCGGGCATGAATCGAAAGCTTCGCCCCGGTTTTGAAACCGTCTTCATGACACCGTCTGACGAATATCAGTTTGTCTCGGCAACGCTCGTACGCGAGATTGCCCTGCTGGGCGGGGCGTTTGGCGCATTCGTGCCGCCCTCGGTTGAACGGTGGATCGATCGCAAACTGGTCGAGCTGGGGCGCAAAACCGCTCCTCAGCCATGAGGGCAAGGGTCTCAAGGAGTGCCACGCCATGGCGCTGATGATCACCGACCAGTGCATCAATTGTGATGTCTGTGAGCCGGAGTGCCCGAACCAGGCGATCTCGATGGGCACCGATTTCTATGTCATCGACCCGCATCGATGTACTGAATGCGTCGGTCATTTTGATGAGCCCCAGTGCCAGCAGGTCTGCCCGGTGGCCTGTATTCCCCCGAATCCTGACTGGTCCGAAACCCGGGTCGCGCTTGAAGCGAAATACCGAGTGCTGGTCGGGTCGAGAGTTGTCATCAAGTCGTCATGAATCTGCGGGCATGATAGTGGGATGGAGCTGATTCTGTGGCGGCATGCCGACGCCGGTGAGCCCTCTGACGATCCCGAACAGGACCTCGCCCGACGCCTGTCGCCGCGGGGTCGCAAGCAGTCGGCCCGCGTGGCGGCCTGGCTTGCGGCACGCCTGCCCGAGCGTTATGGGCTGGTCTCGAGCCCGGCGCCCCGAGCCGTCGAAACCGCAGAAGCCCTGGGGCCGAAGGTGCGCCTGGATCCAATCCTGCTTCCGGGAGCGCGCGGTGAGGACGTACTGAAAGCGGTTGCCTGGCCCAGTGGCCAGGAGGGTCGTCCCCGGCACTGCGTGCTGGTCGGTCATCAACCCACGCTGGGCCGCGCGGCGGCGCTGGCCTTGACGGGGGTTGAGCTTGACTGGGCCATGAAGAAGGCCGCCCTCATCTGGCTGACCGCGCGTCCGGATGATCCCGATCGACCGATCCTGTTACGCGCGGTCATCGGGCCGGATCTGCTTTAGATATCCACGTAATCGAAACGTTCAACGATACCGGCTTCGACCCACAGGCGCGCTTCGTCTGCAATCGCGTCGGCGGCGGCGGGGTGTTGCCTGCACCAGGCGCCGGGCAGTTCGAGCCGGATCGCCTTTCGCCGGAAGAAGAGCGCAACCATCGGCGTTTCGCCCATCGATCGGGCACGCATCAGGAGGCAGGCCAGCCGTAACGCAAGCACAGCGATCCAGCCCAGCTCATCCTGGACTCGGCCGCGCAGTTTGCGGAGGCCTCCGGACTGAGCCAAGGCGAGCAGGGCCAGTTGCTGTTGTTCATCCTGACTGAACCCGGGCAGATCCCCTTGCTCGAGGATGTAGGCGGAATGACGGTGATGGTGGTGATGCGAGATCGACAAACCGACTTCGGAGAGGTGGCAGGCCCAGGCCAGTAACTGGCGCTGCGCCGACAGGGCCTCGCGGTGTGCCCGCGCGGCCTGATCGAAGAGCGACAGCGCCAGGTTGGCCAGCGCCTGGCCGTAGCGCTGGTCCACCTGGTATCGCGCGCACAAGCGTTCAACGGTGAGTGACCGACTGTCGAGGCCCGCGCGACGGTCGAGCAGTTCCAGGAGAACCCCCTGACGTAGCGCTCCCGGGCAGTAATCGAGGGTCGACAGACAGAACGCGTCGAACGCACCGGCGAGGACGGCGAGGCCGCCCGCAAGCACCGGTCGTCGCTCAGGCTTGAGTCCCGCCCAGCTTAATGTCATGGGGTCCTGCGCGACGAGTGCCTGAACCATCCGGGAGAGGGTGGGTTGATCGAGACCGTCTGCGCCGAAGTGTTCGGCCGCGATCTGTATGAGGGCCTTGGCCGTGCCGGAGGTCCCGACTGCGTACCGCCAGCCGGCTTCGCGATAGCGGTCCGCGATCGCAGCGAACGCGGTTTCAGCGTGGTGACGGGCCCGTTCGAACTGGCGCGCATTGATCGGGCCTTCGTCCGGAAAATGGTCCCGCGTGGCGGCGACGCAGCCTTGGTCGATGGACTCCAGGAGCAGCGCGTCATGCCCTCGCCCAATGATGCATTCCGTGGAGCCGCCCCCGATATCGATGACCAGGCGCTGGTGACCATCGTCCGGCAGCGCCTGCGCCGCGCCTCGATAGATCAGGCGTGCCTCCTCGTGCCCGCTGATCACCTCGATGGGTACGCCCAGGACCGCTTCAGCGTTACCGATGAATCGACGGGCGTTCTGGGCGATCCGTAGCGTGTTGGTTGCGACCGCTCGCACCGCGTCGGGTTTGTACGAGCGCAGGCGCTCGGCGAACACCGCCAAGGCCTCGAGCGCGCGCCGTTGGGACGCGGCGTCGAGCCGCATCTGCGCATCCAGCCCGGCAGCCAGCCGAACGCTTCGTTTCACGCTGTCAATCGTTTTCAGTCGGCTACCGGCGGGCCCGAAGCCTGACTGACCGATAATCAGTCGGAAGCTGTTCGACCCCAGGTCGACTGCCGCAACAAGTGTCTTGTCTGTCATCCGGGAAATGCGGGGTCTATGTGGCCAAAGTGTGCAAGTATGACAGGCCGCTCTTTGGGCGATCGCTGTCATCGATTCGTCACCTTTCGCAGGCAGCATGGCTCAATGAACACCTCTCCGCCCTCTGCCATGGTTCGTTTGCTCAATCGAGAACTGGGCATCCTGAAGTTCAATGAGCGCGTGCTCGCCATGGCGGCCGATGAGCGGGTTCCCGCGCTCGAGCGGCTGCGCTACATCACGATCGTCAGCAGTAACCTCGATGAATTTTTCGAGATCCGCATCTCCGAACTCCAGCAGCGAGCACGAATCGGACGGGACGAGGCGGGACGGTCAGGCACCCGCCTGGACGAGATCTCAGCGGCGGCGCGCTCGCTGGTGGATGCCCAGTATCAGCTGCTGAACGAGTCTGTATTGCCCGCGCTTGCGGCCGAGGGCATCACAGTGCTGCTCAGCCACCTCTGGAATGCCGAGCAGCGTCAATGGGCAGGGCAGGTCTTTGACGCTGAGATCGAACCGTTGCTCACGCCCATCGCGCTGGACCCAGCGCATCCCTTTCCGCGCATCCTCAACAAGAGTCTCAATTTCATCGCCGAACTCGATGGCGAGGATGGCTTTGGCCGCCGGGCCGATGTGGCCATCGTGCAGGCACCGCGCGTGCTGCCCAGAGTGCTGCCCGTGCCTCCCGAGATCGCGGGCGTGCCGCATGGGGTGATGCTGCTCAGTTCGATCATGCTGGGATTCATGGGTCGTCTGTTTCCCGGGATGCTGGTCCGGGAGGTGCACCAGTTCCGATTGACCCGTAACAGCGATCTTTTCGTCGACGATGAGGACGTGACCGATTTGCGCGAGGCTTTGAAGGGAGAACTTCAGCAGCGCAATTTTGGCGACGAGGTCCGTCTCGAGGTGTCTGCCGGGACGCCTGCGCACCTGGTGGCTCGACTGCTGCGCGAATTCGATCTTCAGCCGCGCGATTGCTTTGCCGTCAATGGGCCAGTCAACCTCGTTCGCCTCCAGCAGATTATCGACCTGGTCGACCGAAGCGACCTGAAGTTCCCCTCATTTGATCCGAGCGTGCCGACCGTTCTGCAGGCTCCGGATCTGTTCGCAGCGATCCGTACCCGCGACATTCTGGTCCATCATCCCTATCAGTCCTTCGCACCGGTGATGCGCTTTTTGCTCGCAGCGGCCCGTGATCCGGCCGTCGTGGCGATCAAGCAGACGGTATATCGAACCGGTGCGGATTCAGCGCTGATGCAGGCATTGATCGAAGCGGCCCGGGCGGGCAAGGAAGTCACCGTGGTGGTCGAACTGATGGCCCGGTTCGACGAGGAAACCAATATCAACTGGGCGGCCCGGCTCGAAGAGGTCGGCGCGCATGTCGTGTACGGTGTCGTCGGTCATAAGACCCATGCCAAGATGGCGCTCGTGATCCGTCGTGAAGCCGACGAAGACGGTCACACGCGGCTGCGACGATATGTTCACCTCGGTACGGGCAACTATCATCCGCGTACCGCGCGGCTCTACGAGGATTTTGGCCTCTTCACCGCGGAACCCGAACTCTGCGCGGATGTTCACCAGGTGTTCAACCGGCTGACCGGGCTGGGGCAACGCGATCCGCTCAGAGTCCTGCTGCAGTCGCCGTTCACCCTGCTCGAGCGGATCCTGGCGTCGATTCGCCGTGAGACGGAATTCGCGCGGGCCGGGCAGCCCGGCTACATTGCCGCCAAAATCAACGCGCTGCTGTCGGAAAGTGTGATTGAGGCGCTCTATGAAGCCAGCCAGGCGGGCGTCAAGGTCGATCTGATCGTCCGCGGCGTGTGTGCCTTGCGTCCGGGCGTACCGGGGCTGTCCGAGACGATCCGCGTGCGGTCCATCATCGGGCGTTTTCTCGAGCACAGCCGCGTCTATGTCTTTGGCAATGGCGGCGATCCCGAGGTCTGGCTGTCCTCGGCCGACTGGATGGACCGCAATCTGCTTCGTCGGGTCGAGATCGCGTTCCCCATCCGCCGCGACGATCTGCGCCGCCGTGTGATTCGCGAAGCGATTACCGTGCACATGAATCGCCATGAGGGCGCGTGGGTGATGGACGCCGAGGGCGACTACACCCGGCTCGACGCAGGCGCGCGCGCTGCAGGCCGGCACGCCCAGCAACGCCTGCTCGAGCGCCTGGTCAAGCAAGGCTGAAGCGTGCTCAGCGCTGGAGCCAGACTGAACCCTCCAGCGTCAGGCTGACGGTGCTTGACCCCTCTGCGCGTGCGATCGGTCCTGCACCTGTCGCCATGGCCATGGCAGTGCCACTTCGCGCAGCCAGGATCGGCGGGCCGGACGACGCTTGATTGAGGCTCACCATCCGAATCGTTGCGTCCCGGTAGCCCAGCGCGCGGGCGGCCGCGCGGGCCTTGTCCTGAAAGCGGGTCGAGACCTCGGTGAGCAGTTCGGCCTCGATGCGCTCGCGCGTGTTGCGGCTGAGTTCATGCCGTAGCGATTCGATGCCCAGCGTCGCTGAGAGGGTGCCGACCCGTGCGGCGAGGGCGTCTGATGCGGGACCGTGCACCCGCAGCGAGGCTCGCGCGCGCCACCCCCGGATCTGACCGTCGGTCGTGATTGGCCAGCTTCGCCAGCCGACCGTCTCGATCTCGAGTTTTGGGTCGGCTCGACGAAGCGTGTCAAGCGCCGGCCCGATCAACTGATTGACCTCGGCTTGCGCGCGGCCCGCGTCGGCTGCCTCGCGCTCAGCGTAAAGCACCACGACCATCCGGTCGTTGGCGACCTCCCGCGAAGCGCTGGCCGCCATCGAGAGGATCGGAGGGTCGATCCAGGCGCGCGCCGTGCGGCTGGCCTGAGCCGCAGCCGCCTGTGCCGCCTGGGTGGCCGAGCCGAGCAGCCCGCTCGGGTCCCGGTTGTCCTGGGCCTGCGCCTGGGCCGACAGGCCGAAGACCCAAAACATCAGGATCATCAAACTGAATCGCATGGTTGACCTCCTCTTTCGGGTGAGACAGTACGGTCATTTTTTGAAAACCGGGACCCGATCCAGGTCGCGTTCCGGACGACAGGTCGATGATGATCAGGGCATAATTGAAAAATGACTACGTTAATTGACACCCAGACCCGCGGCGTCTTCGTGATTGCCGCGACGCCCTTCACCGAATCCGGCGAAGTCGACTACCCCAGCATCGACACCCTGACCGATTTCTACATGAGTTTCGGGATCGATGGCTTGACCATCCTCGGCATCATGGGCGAGGCGCAGAAGCTCTCCGGCGAGGAATCCCTCGCGGTGATGCGTCGCTTCATCGACCGGGTGGCGGGTCGCATTCCGGTCATCGTCGGCGTTTCGGCGCCCGCGTTCGACCCGATGGTGTCGCTCGCCCAGGCGTCCATGCAGGCCGGGGCCGCGGGCGTGATGGTTGCGCCGCCCGCCTCGGTCAAGCATGACGAGCAGTTCTTCTCGTTTTACGCCGGGGCCTGCCGGGCGCTGGGGCCCGATGTACCGGTGTGCCTGCAGGATTATCCTGCGGTGACCGGCGCCTACATGTCGGTGCCCGTCTTCACCCGCATCGTGAACGAGTTGCCCCAGGTGGTGATGCTCAAGGCCGAAGACTGTCCGGGGCTCACCAAGATCGCCCGTATCCGCGAGCTCGAAGCGCAGGGCCAGCGCCGCACCTCGATCCTTGTCGGCAACAACGGATTGTTCTATCCCCTTGAACTCGAGCGCGGGGCCGACGGTCCCATGACCGGGGTCGCCTATCCGGAAATGCTCACCGACGTGTACCGCGCCATGCAGGCCGGACACCGCGATCTGGCTGATGACCTGTTCGAGATTTACCTGCCGCTTGTCCGTTACGAGACTCAAGCGGGCGTGTCGCTCGCCTGGCGTAAGGAGATCCTGAGACGGCGGGGTGCGATTGCGAGTGCTCGTGTTCGCGCGCCGGGCGCAGTGCTCAATCGGGCCGAATTGGCCGATCTCGATCGAATGATGGCGCGCATCGATGCCAAGCTTGCCGCGCTGAAGGGCGCTTGAGTGTCGATGCATTGTTCCGTGCCCGCGGTCGAGTATGTAGCGACCGCCGCCATTCGCGTACCCCACATCATTGCTTGAGGCCCGTCAGGACATGCACTACGACACCGTGATTCGGGGCGCCACCGTGGTGAACGCCACGGGCATCGACCCTGCCGTCGATGTCGCCCTCCGAGGCGAGACCATCGTTGCGATCGGACCGGCGCTGGCCGGAACGGCCGGCCGAGAAATCGATGCCCGGGGGCTGCTGCTGATGCCCGGCGGTGTGGACAGCCACTGCCATATCGAGCAGGTCTCCTCTTTCGGCATTCCCTGCGCCGATGACTTCTACTCGGCGACCGTGTCGGCGGCGTTCGGGGGCACCACCACGGTCATTCCATTCTGTGCGCAGCATCGCACCGATCACATTCCGGAGGTCCTCGCCGATTACCACCGCAGGGCCGCTGAAAAGGCGGTGATCGACTACGGCTTTCATCTGATCGTGGCCAACCCGGATGCCCAGACCATTGGCGTGGATCTTCCGGCTGCGATCGAGACCGGCATCCGCTCCTTCAAGATTTTCATGACCTATGACCGCATGCGGCTGCACGACGAGCAGATTCTCGACGTGCTGATGACTGCGCGCCGACATGGGGCGCTCACCCTGGTGCATGCCGAAAACCACGGCATCATCAGCTGGTTGTCGGGGCGCCTGGTCGGACAGGGGCATGTGCTGCCGCGCTATCACGCGATCTGTCATACGCGATCGTCCGAGGCCGAGGCCATCAACCGGGTGATTGCACTCGCCGAGGTCGTCGACACGCCCATCCTGATCGTCCATGTCAGTACGATCGAAGGCGTCGATGCGATTCGACGCGCCCAGGCGAGAGGCGTCAAGGTCTACGGCGAAACCTGTCCCCAGTATCTGTTCCTGACGGCCAAGGATATTGATCGCGGGCTTGAGGGCGCGATGTTCTGCTGCTCGCCGCCGCCGCGGGACGAGGCGGCGCAGCAGGCGTGCTGGCAAGGCCTGAAGGATGGCGCCCTGGCGGTTTACTCATCGGATCATGCGCCCTATCGGTATGACGAAACCGGCAAGTTGCCCAAGGGCGAAAAGACCACCTTCAAAGAGATGGCCAATGGCGTGCCGGGGCTTGAGCTCAGGCTGCCCCTTCTGTTCAGTAACGGCGTGGGCAGCGGGCGCATCAGCCTGACCGAATTTGTCAATCTCACGGCGACTCGCCACGCTGAAATCTACGGCCTGCCGCAGAAAGGCCGGATCCAGGTGGGTGCGGATGCGGATCTTGCGCTGTGGGACCCCGATCGTGAGATCGTTGTCGACACATCGATCCTGCACGACAACACGGGCTATACACCCTATGCGGGTCGTTCCCTGAAAGGCTGGCCGATTCGGGTCTGGTCGCGTGGCGATCTGATCGTGGATCAGATCGAGGCGCCGGGTGAGATTCACGTGACCCGCGGCCGTGGCCGCTTCCTCGCACGTGAGCGTTCCGACGCGACCCATCCGGCCGGCCGCAGCATTCCCGAAATGAATCAGCTCGCGCAGTGGGGGATCGAGCCATGAGTCGACGTCTGCATGTTGCAGCGGCCCAGATGGGCGGCATTCATCTGTCCGACACGCGTGAGCAGGCGGTCGAGCGGCTGCGGGCCCTCCTGGCCCAGGCCCATGCGCGGGGTGTGCGTTTCGTGGTTTTTCCCGAGCTCGCGCTCACGACCTTTTTCCCGCGCTACTGGTTCGACGATCAGGATGAGGTCGACCAGCGTTTCTTCGAAGCCGCGATGCCTTCGCCGGTCACGCAGCCTCTCTTTGATGATGCGCGTCGGTACGGGATCGGCTTTTACCTGGGGTATGCCGAGCTCGTCCATGAGGCGGGACGGATGCGTCGCTTCAACACCGCGATTCTGGTCGCCCCCAATGGCGAGCTCGTCGGCAAGTACCGCAAGGTGCATCTCCCCGGGCACGCCGAACACAAGCCCCAGGCGGCGTTTCAGCACCTTGAAAAAAAATACTTTGAGGTCGGCGATCTGGGCTTTTCCACCTGGCGCACTCAGGATGCCATTCTGGGCATGCTGATCTGCAACGATCGTCGCTGGCCCGAAGCCTTTCGTGCGCTGACGCTTCAGGGCGCCGAGCTGGTCACGCTGGGTTTCAACACACCCACCGAAAACCTGCACTATTCCGAACCCCCGGCCCTGCGGGTGCATCATCACCTGATCATGGCCCAGGCGATGGCGTTCATGAATGCCACCTGGCTGATCGAAACCGCCAAGTGCGGTTTCGAAGATGGCTACCGGATGTTCGGGCATTCCGTGATCGTCGCTCCAACCGGCGAGATTGTGGCCCGCACCGTCAGTGAAGACGATGAGCTGATCAGTTTCGATGCTGATCTCGATCTCGCGCAGAATCTCAAGCAGACCATGTTCAACTATGCGGCGCATCGTCGGCCCGAGCACTACAAGATCCTGATCGAGCGGGTCGGTGCTCAGGTGACGCCGGCCAACGCCTGATGAGTCGCACGCCCGGATCTCTCAGGTACGTGATTTGCTTCAAACCCTGAACCCGGCCATTTCGGCCGTTTCACCCAACGAGGAGATGACATGAAAAGGACCGCTCTCAAGGCGCTGATCGTGCTGGCTGCAGGAACACTGTCCGCTGTGTCGATCGCGCAGGACAAGCCCCTGGTCGCCGGCGTCGATGGCACCTTTGCTCCCCATGCGATGCCCAAACTCGGCGGTGGAGTCGAGGGCTTCAATATCGATCTGATCGAAGAGATCAGCAAGCAGCTGGGTCGCAAGATCACGATCCACGCCGCCGAGTTTTCGGGTCTGATCCCGGCCATGAACGCCGGCAAGATCGACTTCGTCGGCGCGCCCACCACGGTCACCCGCGAGCGCGCAAACAATCTGCTCTTCACCGAAGGCTATCTGAACACGTACTACCAGTTCCTGGTCCCAGCCGGCAAGCCTGATCTGCAGACGCTCAACGACCTGAAGGGCAAGACGATCTCCTCGAACAAGGGATCCGCCTACGATAAGTGGTTGAATGACAATGCCAGCAAATACGGGTTCCGCACCGAGTCATATCCCACCAATTCGGATGCCGTTCAGGCCGTCCTGTCCGGTCGGGCGGACGCCACGCTCGGCGGCAATACGGTTTCGGCGTATGCCGCCCTCCGCAACAAGGGCAAGCTGCGGGTCACCACGCTAGTGGTGGACGAGGGTCTGGTCTGGGCTGCGGTCTTCAGGAAGGGCGATACGGCCCTGCGAAATTCGGTCGACGGTGCGATCGAGTGCCTGAAGAAGAACGGCACGATCGCGCGTCTGCACGAAAAGTGGTTTGGCACCAAGCCCGGTCCGGGCTCGGCTGCGGTCACGACCTTTGCGGGTTACGGTGTGCCGGGTATGCCGGGTTATGACGCCACCGCGCATACGCCGAAGTGCAAGTGAGCGATCAATCCGAAGCGCCCCTGCTCGAAATCAGGGCGCTGCGCAAGTCCTTCGGCACCACAGAGGTGCTGAAGGGCATCGACTTGTCGGTCGTTCGGGGCGAGCTGGTGTTCGTGATCGGACCCTCGGGTTCGGGCAAGTCGACGCTCTTGCGGTGCTGCAACCGGCTCGAGGAGCCCAGTGCGGGCGAGATCTGGTTCGAGGGCAGCAACATTCTCGCGCCCTCGACCGATCTCAATGCGATGCGCCGGCGCATCGGCATGGTGTTCCAGTCCTTCAATCTGTACCCCCACCTGAATGCCCGCGACAACGTGGCGCTGGCGCTGATCCACGTCTTGAAGCGTCCCCGCGATGAGGCGCATGCCCAGGCGATCGAGGCGCTTCGCAAGGTCGGCTTGGCCGATCGCGGCGGGGCCAAGCCGGGCGAATTGTCCGGTGGCCAGCAGCAGCGGGTGGCGATCGCCCGCGCCCTGGCGCTTGAGCCCGCCATTGTCCTGTTTGATGAACCGACGTCTGCGCTCGATCCCGAACTGGTCGGCAGCGTGCTTGCGGTGCTGCGTGAATTACGGACCGCCGGCATGACGATGATGGTGGTTAGTCACGAGATGGGCTTTGCGCGCGGGGCGGCTGACCGAGTGGTGTTCATGGAGTCTGGAGCCATCCTGGATCAGGGACCGCCCGACCGTATTTTCGGGCCGGACGCCCCCGCCCGCATTCGCGACTTTGTTGCGAGTGTTGAACATCGCTGAGGGGGGGTCGATCGCATGGCGGGCCTGGTCGAGACATTCTTCAACGTCGAGGTGATGGCCCAGTACGCGCCCAAGATCATCGAGGGCATGGGCATCACGGTGGTGCTGGCTGCGGTGGTCGTGGTGAGCGGTCTCGCGTTGGGTTTTGTACTGGCCGTGCTTCGCGCCTTGCGCTTCAAGATCCTCAATGCCCTGATCGTGCTGTTTGCCGATGTGTTTCGAGCCGTTCCGCCACTGGTGATTCTGATCGTCATCTACTTTGCACTGCCCACGGTCGGCATCAAGTTTTCCGGTTTTGTTTCGGCCTGGATCGGTTTGTCCCTGGTGCTGGCCGCGTTCGCCGAGGAAGTCGTCTGGGCGGGCATCCTCTCGGTACCTCGAGGTCAGTGGGAGGCGGCACGGGCGACTGGGCTCGGTTTTTCGCAGGCCATGCGGTGGGTGATCCTGCCGCAGGCGCTGCGGCTCACCGTCGCGCCGCTGACCAGCCGCGCGATTGTCATCACCAAGAATACGGCGCTTGCCTCGGTCGTGGCCGTGGGCGAGATCCTCTACCAGGCGCAGGCGGGATACTCCTTTTCGTATAACCCGTCGCCCCTGACCTTGGGCGCGATCGCTTATCTGATCCTGTTCATTCCGCTGGTCTGGTTCGGTCGCTGGGTCGAGACCCGCTTTGCCTGGAAACGCTGAGTCGCGATGAATACGCTGATCGACGGCTTTTTCAACCTGGAGATCCTGCGGCAGTCGCTGCCCTACCTGGGGCAGGGTCTGCTGATGACTCTGGCGCTGTGCCTGGTCGCGATTCCTCTGGGCTTTGCAGGCGGCCTGGCGCTGGCGCTCGCGTCCACGGTCCAGAGCCGCACCGTTCGCTGGTCGGTCATCGTCTACACCGATCTGTTTCGCGCATTCCCACCCCTGGTGCTGCTCCTCTTCATTGCGTTCGGGCTCCCCTTTATTGGATTTCAGCCCCCGCCCTTCATTGCGGTCGCCATCGCCTTCCTGCTGAACACCTCCAGTTACTACGGTGAAATTCTGCGCGCGGGCATCGAATCGGTCCCTGGCGGACAACATGAGGCCGCCCGCTCGACCGGTCTGAGCCGATGGCAGAGCCTGCGCTGGGTCATCCTTCCCCAGGCGGTGCGAAACGTCGTCCCGGACCTGGTCAGCAACACGCTTGAGGTCGTCAAGCTCACCTCGATCGCCAGCGTGGTTGCGCTGCCCGAGCTTCTTTATGCGGCCCGCCAGGTGCAGTCGGTCACGTACAACGCCTCGCCCGTCATCGCCGCGGGTCTTTTGTATCTGCTGTTGTTGTGGCCGCTGGTCCGACTGTTGTCGCGCTTTGAGCGGCAGGCCGTCAGCATTCGATGACGCACCGTTTGGGCGGGCTTTTCGGGAGTTCATGTCATGACTGAAGACCGTATTCTGGTGATCAATCCCAACTCGACGGTGGCGGTGACGCAGGGCATTGATCGGGCGCTCGAGCCCTTGCGAATCCCGGGGGGACCGCAGTTTGAATGTGTGACTCTGGCCGAAGGGCCACCCGGTATCCAGAGCCAGCGCGATGTCGACTCGGTCATTGGTCCGCTCTGCGCGTTGATCGAGCGGCGCTCGGATTGTTCGGCCTTCGTGATCGCCTGCTACAGCGACCCGGGTCTGCATAGCGCCCGAGAGGTCACTCGCAAACCTGTACTCGGCATTTCCGAGTGTGGGGTCTTCACCGCTCTGACGCTGGGCCAGCGATTTGGTGTCATTGCCATTCTGTCGGTTTCAATTCCGCGCCATCTCCGTTATCTGGGCGCGATGGGTGTGACCGATCGACTGGCCGCCGAATTGCCCGTCGGTCTCCAGGTGACCGAACTGAGCGATGCGTCCCGCACCCGATCCCGGCTGATCGACACCGGTCGTCGCTTGGTCGAAGAGCACGGCGCGCATGTGGTTGTGATGGGTTGCGCGGGGATGGCGCAATATCGCGAACCCCTTGAGGACGCCTTGGGCGTTCCGGTGGTCGAGCCCACCCAGGCCGCTGCAGGGATGGCGCTGGCGCGGGTGCGTCTGGCCCGGCGCGCTTCGGTCTGATCGTCAAACCGGCGCTCATGCGGTCCGTCCGGATCCGCGCGCGCTCAGTCAGCGGGCGGACGCGGGCCTCCGGGCGTCGGGTGCGACCCCCCCGGTTCACGCTCTGTCCGGTGCTCGAGTGCGAGCAGGGCGGTCTTTCGGTCCAGCCCGGCGGCGAACCCCCTCAGGCTGCCATCCGAACCGACGACCCGATGACAGGGCCGAATGATCAGCCACGGGTTACGCCCAACGGCCTGTGCAACTGCACGTACGGCCAGGGGCCGCCCGATCGCGCTGGCCAGCCCGCTGTACGTCAGCGTCTGGCCGTAGGCGATGGTATCGAGAGCTCGCCAGACCTGCTGTTGCAGTTCAGTGCCGCGCAGGGCGAGCGGCAGATCGAAGCGGGTTCGCCGTCCCGCCAGGTACTCTTCGATCTGTTTGCGGGCGCGATGCAAGAGCAGACTGTCCGGATTGGCCGGTGCGCCGGACAAATCGGGCAGGTGGCGTTGGTCAGAGAAGTAGACGCCCTCGAGGGATCGGCTCGACCCAACCGCGATCACCGTGCCGAGGGACGTCTTGAACTGAAGGGTTTCGCTCATCTGGAAGCGCTCCTGCGACCATGGCCCACTTCCGGACTCTAAACGATTCAAACGTCCTCGGGCGTAGGGGCGTCCTGGGGCGTCCGTCCCAAGATCGCCGAAGATCAGCGACAATCACCGGTGCGACGCGGGTCGCTGGCCTCGGGCCCGACGACTGCGAATCAGAAGCCAAATTTTCAGGAGAAAACTCGTATGCACATCATCCGTAGAAAATTCGGAGCCCTCGCAGCCACCAGCCTGCTTGCAGCCGGGCTCGCCGGGGTGGTTCCAGCCGCATTGGCTCAGGAGTGGCCCACCCGCCCGGTCCGTATGATCAACCCCTTTGCGGCAGGTTCGGCCGTGGACGTGGTGGCGCGGCTTCTTGCCGAGCGGATGTCAAAAGAGGTCGGGACCCAGTTCCTGGTCGAGAACCGGACGGGCGCATCGGGCAATATCGGCACAGAGGTGGCGGCCCGCTCCAAGCCCGATGGGTACACCTTCCTGGTCGGCTCGCCGGGCACGATGGCGATCAACCCGGCGCTCTTCGACACCCTGCCGTACAACGCGCTGAAGGACTTCGTTCCGGTCTCGCATCTGGTGTCGTTTCCTCAGGTGCTCGTGGTCAACCCCAAGATTCCCGTGAAGACGGTGGCCGAACTCATTGCCTGGGTCAATGCACAGCAGGGCAAGGTCAATTACGGTTCGTCCGGAAGGGGGTCGACCTCGCATCTGGTGATGGAACTGATCCGTTCCGAGGCCAAGCTGCAGATGACCCATGTGCCCTATCGGGGCGGTTCACCGGCCATCCAGGCGCTGATTGGCGGTGAAGTACAGCTGGCGGTCGAAGGCCTGCCCTCGCTGCCCGGTCACCTTGCGGGCGGCACGATCCGTCCCCTGGCAGTGACCTCCGAGAAGCGCGCGGCCTCGCAGCCAAACATCCCGGCCTTGTCCGAGACCTATCCCGGCTTTGATGCCGCCGCATGGATCATTCTGTTTGCGCCGACCGGGACGCCGCCGGCCGTTGTCGATCGCATGGCGACCCACGTCAAAAAGGCCCTCGAAGCACCCGAGGTCCTCGCTCGACTGGGTTCGATGGGCGCGACGGCCTTCGGTAGCTCGCCTGCGCAGACCGCTGAGTTTCACAAGCGCGAGATGGCGAAGTTCAAGCGCGCCGTCGATATTTCGGGCGCGAAAGAGCAGAAATAAACGGGGCCGGATGGACCCGGTCGGCCCCGTGACCCCTATCCCGTCACTCGCGCGATCGACTCGCCGCAGATCAAGCCCAGCCCGAAGGATTGCGCGAGCCCGTTGCCCGGTAGATAGCCGGCGCCGCCGATCCCCGAGATGGATGCGGCCGCTCCGCCCGCGGCATAGAGGCCGGGAATCGGCTGGCCGACTGCATTCACGACTCGGCCCATCGTGTCCACCCGCAGGCCGCCCTGCGTGTGGGCCAGCGCACCGGTCACCCACGCTGCGCGCAGGGGCGCCTGCAAGGCCGGGCCGAAGCGCTTTCGGCCCATCTCCGGATCGTTGCCGGCCGCGACGTACCCGGCAAAATCGGCGAAGGTTTTCGCGAAGACAGCGGGGTCGATATCGAACAGTCGCGCGAGCGCCTCGGGGCTGTCGGCCTCTTTGACATGACCCGCCTCGCAGGCTTCCCGATAGGGGCCCTGGCGCGAAGCGATTTCGTGAACACGCTGATCGAACACCTCGAGCGCGACGCCACCAGGTTGTGCCAGCACGAACGCGCCCAGCTCTGACGGACCGATGTCCTCTGCGATAAATCGACGGCCGGTCTTGTTGACCATGAAGGCACCGAGCGACGGGAGCGCCATCCCCAGTCGGGTCTTGCCGCCCGGGTTGACGTGGCCTTGACCCTGATAGCCCTGCATGAAGGCCACATCGGCACCCAAGTCGCGCGCCCAGACGACCGAGCAGCCATCATTGGCACCCGCCCCGATATGCATCGCACCCGCCATGTCCGGGATGTACTGAGCCAGCAGTTCCGGGTTACTCGCGAATCCTCCTGTGGCAAGCAGGACGCTCGCTGCCCGGAAATCCCGCACTTCGCCTCCGACTCGGGCCTGCACACCGGTCACACGCCCAGCGTCACTCAGTAAGCCCACGCCTTCGGCATCGGCAAGTAGCCGGATTCCGGGTTCGCGGCTTACAGCGTCCCGCAGCAATTGATGAAGTTCACGCCCACTTTCCTTGGGCGTCGCATGAATCCTGGGGATTGAATGCCCAGGGACCTGCAGATCGGGTAACCATTTGATCGGCAGCCCGATCTCGTCGATCAGAAAGTGAACGGCCGGCGCCGTTTGTCGCGCGATCGCATCCAGGATTGGTGGATCCACGATGCCTTCCGCCTTGGCCGTGACATCGGCTGCAAAACGCTCTGGGCTGTCGATCACCCCGGCCTCAGCCTGAAACCGGGTGCCAGCACCCGGGAACAGGCCGCCACTCACCAGCAAATTGGACGGCCCATTGAGATCGCGTTCGAGCAGCAGGACGGTGACCCCCCGGCGGGCGGCGACCAGCGCAGCAAACAGTCCGGCGGCGCCGGCGCCGACGATGATCGAGTGGGCATTGGGATCGGAACGAGCGGGTGCTTGATGGGTCATGGCGGAATCAGACGTTGAACCGGAAATGGAATTGGTAAGGGTTTGTTTTTATTCACAAACACCCGCCTCGGTGTCGAGACATGGATTATCCCATCGAAGCGTCGCTCACACCAGGCAGAGCGCCTCGCCCACAGTCTTTCGCCGGCGGGTGCGAATACCGCGGATCCCAACACAGAATCCGGAGTTCGTTGTAGACATGAAGGCTTTGCACTAGGCTGGACGGGATCCGCCGCTCGCAGGCTCGGACGGTGCGGCGCTTCCTGCTCGTGCGCGCCAAGGTGGGACGCATGAAATCCCGTTGCGGAACGACAATGGCCGAAGACAAGATCGACCTGGGCCCACTTGAACGAGCGATCGATCGCTTGAGCGAAGGCTGGGATCGTTATCTGCGGGACACAAGTGACACACAAATCAGAGATGGACTGATTCAACGGTTTGGATTCACCTATGAAATCAGCCACAAGATACTCAAGCGTTACCTGGAATCCGTTTCGGCGAACCCGGCAGTCTTTGACGAAATGAGTTTTCAGGATTTGATCCGGTCAGGCAATGAACAAAACCTGCTCCTGGGCGAATGGCGTGAATGGAGGCGCTACCGTGAGCTGCGATCCAAGACCAGTCACACCTATGATGAAACCACTGCGTTGGACGTCGTGGGCGGCATTGCGCCATTTCTCGCAGAGGCGCGCGCTCTGCGTGACCAACTCAAGGCGCGACTGGCATGAAGCGGAACATACCGCCGATCGAAATCGAGCCCGAGCACTGGGTCATCGTGCACGACACATTGCAAAAATATGTGCCGCAGTATGAGGTGTGGGCCTTTGGCTCCCGCGCGCGCGGCCAGGCCAAAAAATTTTCAGACCTGGATTTGGCGATCATGACGGACCGGCCGCTCACGCTGGATGTCAGTGCGGGTCTGCGTGACGAGTTCTCCGAATCCGATCTGCCGTGGAAGGTGGATACCGTCGATTGGGCGTGTACCAGCGAGTCGTTCAGGGCGATCATCGAACGAGACAAGGTGGTGGTCAAGCGTTCGGGGGCGCTCGCCTGACGCGGTGACGACAGACCCTCGGGGGGCGCGGGGCGCACGGCTTCAGCCCCGTGTCGGTACCCCCGACCGTCAGACGTTGAACCGGAAGTGCATCACGTCGCCATCCTTGAGGACATAGTCCTTGCCCTCCAGCCGCATCTTGCCCTTTTCCTTGGCGCCCGTTTCGCCCTTGCACGCGACGTAATCGTCAAACGCGATGGTCTCGGCCCGGATGAAGCCGCGTTCGAAATCCGTATGGATCACACCGGCCGCCTGCGGGGCGGTGGCGCCAACGCGAACGGTCCAGGCGCGCACTTCTTTCTCGCCCGCCGTGAAATAGGTCTGCAAGCCAAGCAGCTTGAAGGCCGCGCGGATCACCCGATTGAGCCCGGGCTCGCTCATGCCCATGTCGTCCAGGAAGACTTGCTTGTCCGCGTCATCCATATCTGCAATTTCGGCTTCGATCGCCGCGCAGACCGGCACGACGATCGAGCCCTCGCGCGCCGCCAGCGCACGCACGGCCTCAAGGTGTGGATTGTTTTCGAACCCATCATCGCGCACGTTGGCGACATACATCGCGGGCTTTGCGGTGATCAGGCACAGCGGACGAATGAGGGCCTTTTCCTCTTCATAGAGGTCCAGCGAGCGGACGGGTCGTGCCTCATTGAGCACGGCCATACACTTCTCAAGCACGGGTACCAGGCGCTGGGCGTCCTTGTCGCCGCCGGCGCGCGCGACCTTGGAATAGCGGACCAGTGCCTTGTCGACCGTTACGAGATCCGCGAGCGCGAGCTCGGTATTGATGATCTCGATATCCGACAAGGGATCGACCCGACCGCTGACGTGCACTACATTGCCATCTTCGAAACAACGCACGACATGTGCGATCGCGTCGGTTTCCCGAATATTGGCGAGAAACTGGTTGCCCAGGCCTTCTCCCTTGGACGCGCCCGCAACCAGTCCAGCGATATCAACGAATTCAACGGTCGCGGACAATACCTTTTGCGGTTTGACGATATCGGCCAGGGCCTGCAGCCGCGGATCGGGGACCTCGACAATGCCGACGTTGGGCTCGATCGTGCAAAAGGGATAGTTCTCGGCCGCAATCCCCGCCTTGGTCAGCGCATTGAACAGAGTGGACTTACCGACGTTGGGCAGCCCAACGATACCGACCTGGAGGCTCATTTGACGTCCTTGCTGGGAAACGGAGGAGCGTCAACATAGCGGGCCCGGGCGAGCGGGTCAAACGGAGACGCGTTCCCGGCCGGTGCTGTTAAGCTGTCGACTATGGCTGCGTCGCTGGATGGCAAATTGGTCGTCGCGATTTCTTCGCGCGCGGTGTTTGATTTCGAAGAAGAAAATCGCGTCTTCGAGGGCGGCGATGCGCAGACCTACATGGCGATCCAGCGCACCCGTCTCGAAGCTCCCGCCCCGCCGGGCGTCGCTCATGCGCTGGTCAAGAAATTACTGACCTTCGATCCGCCGGACTGTCCGCCGCAGGACCGCCGGGTCGAAGTGGTGGTCCTCTCGCGTAACGATCCGGTCAGCGGGCTGCGGGTCTTTCGCTCGGCCCGTCACCAGGGGCTGCGGCTCGAACGCGGCGTGTTCACCAGTGGTCGCACGCCCTGGCCGTATCTCAGCCCGCTGAAGGCCAACCTGTTTCTGTCTGTCAATACCGACGATGTACGGGCCGCGCTCGCTGCGGGGTTTCCGGCGGCGCGCGTCTACCCCGAGTCCGTCAAGGCTTCGGAGTCGCATCCCGAAGAAATCCGGATTGCCTTCGACGGCGATGCGGTGCTTTTTTCCGACGAATCCGAGCGGGTCTTTCAGGCGAACGGCCTGGCCGCATTTCAACGTCATGAGGCCGATCGGGCCGAACACCCGTTGCCGCCCGGCCCCTTCAAGCCCCTGCTCGAATCCCTCCACCGTCTGCAGGCCCGCGCGAGCGGGCCAGGGGCCATGCGAATTCGAACCGCCCTGGTCACGGCACGCAGCGCGCCCGCCCACGAGCGGGCGATCCGAACGCTGATGGCCTGGGGCGTGGGCGTGGACGAAGCGATGTTCCTGGGGGGCTTGGGCAAAGGCCCTTTTCTTGCGCAGTTCGAGCCCGATTTCTTTTTTGATGACCAGACCGGCCATGTGCAATCGGCGGCCCAATTCGGGCCGGCGGGTCATGTGCCGGCTGGGGTGGCCAACGAAGTTCCGACCGCGGGTGGCTCGGCGTAACGCTGTCTGGTTCGCGTCAAGGGCGCGCGAGTCCGCCAGGCGGTGTGCCCGAGCGGGGACGGCCGATGGTCAGGAGCTCAGGCAGAGCGTCAGGCGCCCGTATGCAGTCGATGCATCGCCTGCTCGGTTCGACCGGCGACCATGTCATCGATGATTGCGATCGATCGGTCGATCGCTTCGTCGATCGCAGCCCGCTCTTCGCGGCTGGGCCGATGCAGTACAAAATCGATCACGGCCTGTTCGAGCAACAGCGTACGCGGGTGACCAATGCCCAGCCGTATTCGCCAGAAGCTTGCAGAGCCCAGCCGTGCCTGGATGTCTTTCAGACCGTTATGGCCGGCCGGGCTGCCGCCCAGCTTGGCCTTGACGGTGCCCGGCATCAGATCCAGCTCATCGTGAACAATCAGAATCGATTCGGGCGGTATGCGATAAAAGCCCGCAAGCGCTGCGACGGCCTGACCCGAGCGATTCATGAAGGTTGAGGGCTTCAGCAGCCAGACGGACTCACCGCCGATCAACACGCGGGCGGTCGCGCCGGAGAATTTGGCTTGCTGAGTGAAGGACGCCGAGCCGCGCGCGGCGAGCCGATCGACGAACCAGAAGCCCGCGTTGTGGCGGGTTTCGTCGTACTGAGGCCCGATGTTGCCCAGGCCTGCAATCAGGCGAATCCCGAGGCTCACAGTCAGTTCGTCTTTCGGGGTGAGTCAGCGACCTGGGGCTGGGAGCGCCTGATCACGGCGGCCCCAGCCCGGGGCGGATTACTTCTTGCCGCCTTTTCCACCCTTGGCCGCAGGGGCCGCTGCGGCGGCAGGAGCTTCTTCGGCCGCCTGGACCGTGACGGTCACCAGTACCGGGTTTTCACGACCCCGCAAGACGGGCGAGACGCCAGCCGGGAATGCGATGTCGCGAATATGCAGGGGCTTGCCGGCTTCGAGGCTGGACAGGTCGACCGCGATGAAGCTGGGTAGATCCTTGGGCAGGCAGGTGATGTCGATCTCGGTCACCACATGGCTGACCGTACCCCCGGATTGCTTGACCGCAGGCGAGTTTTCCTGACCGCTGAAATGCAGTGGCACCCGCATGTGAATGGGCTCGTCGGCCGAGACCCGTTGAAAATCGATGTGCATGACAAGGGGTTTGTACGGATGCCACTGAACATCACGCAACAAGACCTGCTCGGGCTGGCCATCGAGCTCCATGTCGAGCACGGACGAGTGAAATCCCTCGACGCGCAGGGCGTGGTAGAGCGGGTTGTGGTCCAGCGAAATCGGGGTCGGCGCCGACTTGCCGCCGTAGATGATTCCGGGGACCTTCTGGTCTCGGCGCAGTCGGCGGCTCGCACCCGATCCTTGCGCCTGTCTGGTTTGGGCAACGACTTTCATCGCGCACTCCTTTCGTTGAAGGCGTTGTGCCTTCGTGATCCCAGCGTCCGCGACCAGACAACCGGGCGTTGAAAAAGCCCGATCAGTCCGAAGCCTGACGGGCTGCCTGAATACAGGGAATCAGTCGACGAACAGCGACGACACCGAGTCGGCGCGATTGATTCGCAGAATGGTTTCCGCAAAGAGCTGCGCGCAGGACAGGACGCGAATCTTGCCGCACGCCGCAGCCGCGGGCGACAGCGGAATGGTGTCAACGACAATGAGTTCGTCGATGGCCGGCCCGGCGACCCGCTCGACCGCGGAACCCGACAGGACAGGGTGCGTACAGTAGGCGAGTACCCGCCGCGCGCCCCGATCCTTCAGCGCAGCCGCTGCCTTGACCAGGGTATTGGCCGTATCGACGATGTCGTCCATGATCACGCAGGTTCGACCCGAGACATCGCCGATGATGTTCATGACCTCGGCAACATTGGCCTTCGGGCGACGCTTGTCGATGATCGCGAGATCACAGTCGAGACGCTTGGCGAGTGCCCGCGCACGCACCACCCCACCGACATCGGGCGAGACGACGATCAGGTCGTCGTAGGGCGCCTTGTGCAGATCGGCAAGGAGCAGGGGCGCCGCGTAGATGTTGTCGACCGGGATGTCGAAGAAGCCCTGGATCTGATCGGCGTGCAAATCCATGGTGAGCACACGATCGACCCCAGCCGTCTGCAGCATATTGGCGACCACCTTGGCGCTGATGGCCACGCGTGTGGACCGAACCCGCCGATCCTGACGCGCGTATCCGAAATACGGCAGCGCAGCGGTAATTCGACCCGCCGACGCGCGCTTCAGGGCATCGACCATGATCATGACTTCCATCAGGTTGTCATTGGTCGGCGAGCAGGTGGATTGGACGACGAAAACGTCTTTTCCCCGGACGTTTTCGAGAATTTCCACCATGACCTCGCCGTCAGAAAACTGGCCGACTGTCGCGCGGCCCAGCGAGATGTGCAGATGGTGGGCGATGTCCGTCGCCAAGCGGGGATTGGCATTGCCCGTGAAGACCATCAGGCCTTCCGGCGAAAGCGACTCCATGGATCGACGCGGTCCCGGCAGCATGTCAGCGCTCGCAGCAGTCAGAGTGTGCGCCAAAGAGGCGAAATACGGGTGGTTTGGCTGGGGAGGTAGGATTCGAACCCACGCATGCCGGAATCAAAATCCGGTGCCTTGACCAACTTGGCGACTCCCCAAACGTATCTCGATCAACCCGACCTGATGCCGTGCCGTGCTGACAAAGCCCATTCCCGAAGCGGGTGCGTCTCGATTGACCGGACCGACCAGACCCGCATCGAACGAGCGGCAGGCAGCGCCTTGACCCCACGAACAATGCATTCGGCCTGACGATCTTCTTCAACCGGCACAAATACGCAGGACCCCGAGCCTGTCATCCTTGCATGCGAGGCATCAAGCCCGGTTGCCTGAGTGACCCTGCACAGCATGCTGAGCGAGGTTTGTACATCGGGCTGCAAGCGAAAAACGACATTCTGGAGATCGTTGCGCCCGGAAAAGACGCGATCACCTCGTGAAAGACCGAAGATTTTGATGGGTTTCGTATCACGTGTCAATTCGGGGGCCGAGAACACCGCTGCCGTTGCGACCGCCGTCGCCGGCGCGAGCAGCGCGAATGCGCGTCGGGGTTGCGGGCAATTCTGGAGCCGCTCGCCCACACCGGTCGCGTAGGCGGTCCGCCCGAAAATGAAGAACGGGACGTCCGCACCGAGCTCGAGCCCAATCTGCATCAACTCACGGCGCGTGAGCGAGAGCCCCCACAGGCGATTGAGACCCATCAGCACGGTTGCGGCGTCGCTGCTGCCCCCGCCCAGCCCCCCCCCCATTGGAATCCGCTTGTCGATTCGAATCGTGACACCCAGCCCGCAGCCGCTGCGCTGGGCAAGCAGTCGTGCGGCCCGAACCGTCAGGTCGTGTTCGACGGGCACGCCTTTCAGGGGGGTCTCGAGCAGGATTGTGCCGTCAGGACCCCGCTCGAGGTCGATCCGATCCGCCAGGTCGATGAGTTGAAAGACCGTTTCGAGCAAGTGATAACCATCCGGGCGGCGTCCCGTCACATGCAGAAAGAGATTCAGCTTCGCTGGGGCCGGCAGATTGCGCAGGGCAGTGATCATGGGCGGGCGCTCGGGGCAATGGAAAGGCGGCTTGACCGTGCCGTTCAACGAGCCGATTCGATGACCAGTCGCAGGTTGATCCGGCGGCTGGCGTCCGGTTCGACGCCAGGGAAATTCAGTTCGAGCATGCGGGGCCGATCAGGCATCCCGCCCGAGCGCCGGACCCGCCAGTCACGCGACCGGTCGGCCGGATCCGACGTGGACTGCGGCTGAATGGGAGCGTCGGCGTCATTGGCTCGGTCAATCCGACCGTTCAGCCACCGCGGCAGTGCGCGAACGGGGATCGGCCAGCCGAACAGCGTTTCCGTCAATTGCTCGTCGCTGGCGGCACGGTGGATGTCGCCGCGCGCATCCTCGAGCTCGGCCCGATCCGGGGCGACCCGCGCACGTGCGATCAGTTGCCCCAGAGGGCTCGACAGTTCCAGCAGAATGGTCCCACCCGGCAGGTTCTCAATCCGGAAGCGTCCGTTCGCCTGGCCCTGGCCGGTGGCGCTTTGCGGATCCGGAAAGCGGGCAGCGAAACGGCCGGTCCAGAGCCGTGCTTCGCGATCAGCCGACGTGGGCAGGGGCGGCGGGCTCGCGCAGCCGGCCAGCAAAGCGCCGAGGAGCGCGGTGATCAGGAGCAGGAGGCCGATCGACCGCGTGCCTGTGTGCATGGGTTCAGAGTTGGATCTTGAGCCGGCGAAGGGTCTCGCGCAGGGTCTCGTTGTCCGGATCGAGCGCCTTGCCTTCGCGCAGGATGTTCAGGGCTTCGTCGCGCCGGCCGGCGGCGAGCAGCACCTCGCCCAGATGGGCCGCGATCTCGGCTTCGGGCAGGAGCTTGAACGCGCGCTTCAGTTGCTCGATGGCACCCGGCAGGTCGCCCCGCCGAAACAGCACCCAGCCCAGACTGTCGATGATGTGTCCATCGCCCGGCGACAGACTGACCGCTTTTTCGATCAGCTTCTGCGCCTCGTCCAGGTGGATGCCCCGATCGGCAAAGGTGTAGCCCAGCGCGTTGTAGGCGTGTGCGTGTTCGGGGCGAAGCTCGATCAGCCGTCGCAGGCTCTTTTCCAGGACGTCGAGACGATCGACTTTCTCGGCCGCCATCGCATGGTCGTACAGCAAGTCGGCTTCGTCGGGTTGCTGTTTCAGGGCATCGTCGAGCAATCGGAAGGCGTCCTCGTTTCGGCCGGCCCCGCGCAGGATCTGGGCCTCGACCGCGATCAGGCGATTTCGCTCCTCGCGCTCGGTCACCGGCGCATCGCGAAGTGACCCGCGCGCCTCGTCCACCCGATTCAGTCGGCCCAGCACGATGGCCCGTCGGATCAGGGCATTGAGTTGCTGTTCGCCTGGGCCCACCTGCCCGTACCAGTCAATTGCCTGTTCAAATTGTTTGGCCTCCTCGGCCAACTGCCCGAGAAACAGGAGCGCCGGATTCAAGTCGCGCTCGATCTGAGCCGGCAGGTCGATGTACCGGCGCAGGTAGCGCTCGGCGTCCTCCGGGTGCTTGGTCTGATACGCCAGCTGCGCAAGGGCGAACAGGATCGTGGGACTTTGGGGTTCGATCGCCAGGGCGGCCTCGAACTGCGCGCGCGCCTCGGCACGCCGATCCGAGAGGGCGAGCAGGCGGGCGAGTTCGAAACGCGCTTCGGTCGAAGCGGGACGGCGCTGCACAAAGGTATCGAGGGCAGCGATCGCATCGGGGCGCCGCGCCGCGTCCGCCGCGATCAGCTGCGCTGCCTTGACGACGATCGTGACGTCATCCCCCGCCAGCGCGAGCGCGCGTTCGCTGTAGCGCAGGGCCCGCTCAGCCTCCGAGGCGGCCCGGGCCAGCGTGGCGAGCGCCAGATTGGCTTCGGGCAGTGCGAGGTCGGGCGCGGCCACACGCTCGAGTAGTTCAAGTGCCCGGGTGCGATCCTGAACCCGCAGCAGTGCGCGCTGCACCGTTTCGTAGGCCGCGGGCAGCCGCGCCTCGCGGCGGGCCTGCTCAAGTTGCCGGACGATGCTTTCTTCGGCGGCCTGAAGGTCCCCGGTACTCAGTTGCAGCGCTTGAACGGTCTGGGCGGCCAGCGTCGAACGAGGGTCGAGCTCGAGCCACAGTCGCGCGGCGGTGAGCGCGCGCTTCGTGGCCCGTGCGCTCAGCGACAGTTCGGCGGCTCGCCGCGCGAGTCGGGGGTCCCGATATTTCTGAGCGATGGACAGGTAGGTGGCCGACGCCGTGCCGACTTCGCCGCGTTGCGCTGCGACCTCGGCCGCCAGCAACTGGAAGATGAGCTGAGGTGTGAGTTCGACGGCGGGCCCCTCGGCACGGTCCGTCGCGCCGTCCGCGGGCCTCTGGGGTGCGGTCAAGGGGGCCTGAGGCGGCGAGGCCTGGGCTTCTGCACGGCCCGTCGTCAGGGCCGCAGGGACAGCCAAGGCGAGGGCCAGCGACCACCCGAGCGCGCGAACGCGGGTCGCTGGCCGATGACGCTTGACGGGGTTCGGCGGCGACCCCGCACAGAGACCGCGCGGAGCGCCCTTCAGGGAGAGAAGATCATTCATCTGTTGATGGTAGGTTCAATTACACTGCGTCGCAAGCGAAGTTCGGAGCGGTCGGGGAATATGCCGGAATTACCGGAAGTTGAAGTGGTCAGGCGGGGCCTCGAGCCCCGGGTCGCCGGCCGTGCGGTCGAGCATGTGACGGTGCGGGAGACGCGCCTTCGGTGGCCGATCACAGCAGATCTCGCCGTGGTTTTGCCTGGGCTGACGCTCCGTGCGCTTGATCGGCGCGGCAAGTATCTGTTGTTCGATTTCGGCGCTGGTACGTTGATCGTCCATCTGGGCATGTCGGGGCAACTGCGCTGGCTGGTCGAGCCCGGCCCGGCCCAGCGCCACGACCATGTCGATATTGCGATGAGCGGGGGCGGGGTGCTTCGCTATACCGATCCCAGGCGCTTCGGCGCGCTGCTCTGGCATCCAGCCGCATGCGGCCGTACCGACCACCATCCCCGACTGGCGGGCCTGGGCATCGAACCCTTGTCGGATGCCTTCAATGGCGAGCGCCTCTACCGCCTGACCCGCAAACGCTCTGTGACGATCAAGCAGTGGCTGCTGTCGGGGCGGGCGGTCGTCGGTGTGGGCAATATTTACGCGTCCGAGAGCCTTTTTCGGGCGGCCATCCGGCCGACGACCCGCGCCGGGCGCCTGACCCGTGCGCGTTGCAACGCGCTGGCGGATGCCATTCGCGAGACCTTGAGCGATGCGATTGCCCGAGGGGGCAGCACCCTGCGCGATTTCGTCGACAGCGCAGGCGAGCAGGGGTATTTCCAGCTCGATTGTCTGGTGTATGGCCGGGCCGGAGCGCCCTGTCGGCGCTGCGGGACGCCGATTGCCCTGATCCGTCAGCAGCAGCGCGCAAGCTACTTCTGTCCGGTCTGCCAGGCGCATTGAACGCAGATGCGCGAAGAAGATCCGGGCGCGCGCGCACAAGGGACGGCATTCGCCGAACGGATCATCCGATGGCAGCGAATCGAGGGGCGCCACGACCTGCCCTGGCAGGGAACACGGGACCCGTACCGGATCTGGCTGTCCGAGATCATGCTCCAGCAGACGCAGGTCACGACTGTTCTCGATTACTACCCGAGATTTCTCGAGCGTTTTCCGGATCTGGCGGCCCTGGCGGCTGCGCCCCTCGAGGCCGTTCTGGAACGTTGGAGCGGACTGGGCTACTACAGCCGCGCACGCCATCTCCATCGATGCGCTCGCCTGCTGATGGACGAGCGGGGCGGACTATTTCCGACCGATGAAACGGCCCTGGCGATGCTTCCGGGCATCGGTCCCTCGACTGCTGCGGCCATTGCCGTGTTTGCCTTCGGTCGACGCGCGGCGATCCTCGACGGCAATGTCAAGCGTGTGCTGTGTCGGGTACACGGGATCGTTGAGGATCCCGGGCGCGGCGAGGTCGAGCGCCGACTCTGGGCCCGGGCCCGCGCAGCGCTCCCGGATCGCGATCTCGAGGCCTACACGCAGGGCTTGATGGATCTCGGCGCGACCGTGTGTGTGCGCAGGCACCCGGCGTGCAGCCGTTGCCCGGTTGGGGCGATCTGCGAGGTGGGGCGCAGCGGCCAGTGGGACCGCATACCGGCACCCCGGGCGCGCGCGTCCCTGGCCGATCGCGAGATCGCCTGGCTGGTTCTCATTGACACCGACCGGGTACTGGTCGAGGAGCGGCCGGGACAGGGGATCTGGGGTGGGCTGCTGAGCCTGCCCGAGTTCGACCCGGAATCACCCGGCCTGCTGGCCGAACGGATCGAGCGCCGTCTGGGCCTGGTCCCGCACGGGCTCTGCCCGCTTCCATCGGTGCGTCATTCGTTCACGCATTTCCGCTTGATCGCGCAGCCCTGGTTAGCGCGCGTGGACCACGCGGCGCACTGCGTCGCGCAGACGCCCCCCGATCCGGCAGGCCGAACGCTGCGCTGGTTGCCTTTTGACGCGATCGCTTCGGCGGCCTTGCCCCGCCCGGTCAAGCAGCTGCTTGTCCAGCGCGAGGCCTGGCCTGCGCTCGACCTGCCGCAGGCACGAAAATGATCAATCGTTCAGCGGATCGCCGGCGCCTGGCGGATCGGATCCCTCGGGACTCAGCATCGCCGCGATTTGGCTCAGCCGGTCGATTGGATCGGTGAGGCTCATCAGTTCCTGACGGACGGCCGCGCTGAGGGGAAGCAGTTCGCTCAGCCTGTTCGCAACCCACCCGCAATCCTGCATGCGCAGTGGCTCGGCCAGTACATTGACGAACGCGTCGCCGAGCTTTTTTCTCAGGTCCTGGACGATCGCTTCCATCAGTTCGACGCACACGGACAGCGCCGGAGGGATGGCCATGATCGGGTCGGGCGCAAGGGTGCGAATCGTGCCGACCAGCAGGCCGTCCTTGCGCAGCGTCCGGTGCAGGACCTCGAAGCGCTCGTGGCCGACCGTTCTCAGTTGCAATACACCGCCCGCGTCCATATCGAAATCCACGATTCGAGCCGAGCAGCCGATCGAATGGTGTTCAGCGGGTGTGCCGACTTCGCCGCCCCGCGTGATGAGGCATACGCCAAACGGGCTGTCCTGGGCCATGCATCGCCTGACCATATCGAGATAGCGGGTCTCGAAAATCCGAAGGGGCAGGACACCGTCCGGAAACAGTACGGTCCCCAGCGGGAAAAGAGGGAACTCGGCGCATCCGTCGCCTGAGGCGGTCGGCAACACGCGAGCGGGATCCGGGCTGGGGTTCACGGGCGTGCCGGCCACTCAAGCCGCCTGGGCCGGGAGTCGGCTCTGCGTTGCAAGCGATCGGTGACGGGTCAGGACCCGGTCGGTCGATCCGAAGCGGCGTGCAAGACGTTCGACACAGAATACCGAGCGATGCTGGCCCCCGGTACAGCCGATGGCAACCGTCAGATAACTCCGGTTGTCCAGGATGTAGTGCGGCAGCCAGTCTTCGAGGAATCGAGCGATGTCATCGACCATCCGGGCAGCGGCAGGGATGGCGTCGAGGAAAGCGGCCACCGGCGGGTCGAGTCCGGTGAGCGGCCGAAGGGCCGGTTCGTAATAAGGATTGGGCAGGCAGCGCACGTCGAAGACGAGATCGGCATCCAGCGGCACGCCGGACTTGTAGGCGAAGGATTCGAAGAGAAGGGTCAGCGCAGCTCGGTCTGATCCGACCAGTTCCCGGACCCATTTGCGGAGCACGTTGGGATGGAGGTCGCTGGTATCGATCGACACCCCCAGCCCGTCCAGAGCCGACAGCAGGTCGCGTTCGCGCTCGATCGATTCGAGCAGGGTGCCGATTGCTTCGCCCCCAACGGGTTGTGCGGGTGAGAGCGGATGGCGACGCCGGGTCTCGGAGTAGCGCTGAACCAGCGATTCGGTCCGCGCATTGAGAAAGAGAACCTTGACGTCATGCCCCAAGCGCGTGAGGCCGTGCGTGATGGCCCGCAATTCCGACAAGGACTCGCCGCCGCGCGCATCAATGGCAACCGCGACCCGATCGGGTCCCGTCTCGCCCAGGTGGCCGATCACATCCTGCAGAAAACGGATCGGCAGGTTATCGATGCAGTAATAGCCATCGTCTTCGAGGACCTTCAGGGCAATCGACTTGCCCGAGCCCGACATGCCGGTGATGAGAATGACGCGCATAGATTTCGATCCTAGCCGAAAAGGCCCCTCTAGATCATCGGGTCGTCAGATTCGATCAACTGGCGTTGGCGGGCGATGAAGTCGCCCATCGTGTCAAAGCCCCGGAGTTGCAATACGGTGCTCCGAACGGCGGCCTCGGTCAGCACCGCGAGGTTGCGCCCGGCCGCAACCGGAATGACGACCTTGCGAATGGCGACACCCAGCACGTCCTGCGTCAGGGCTTCCAGCGGCAGTCGCTGGTACTCGCTGTCGATCGCGCTGCGCTTGACGAGGTGAACGATCAGTTTGAGTTTCATCTTCGGGCGGATCGCGGTTTCGCCGAAGATGGCTCGAATGTCGAGCAGGCCCAGGCCCCGGACCTCGAGCAGGTTGCGGAGCAAGGGCGGGCAGCGACCCTCGACCGTGTGCGGCGCGATGCGGCTGAAGTCCACCACATCATCGGCGACCAGTCCGTGCCCGCGGCTGATCAGTTCCAGTGCAAGCTCACTCTTGCCCAGACCCGACTCGCCAGAGATCAGTACCCCCATGCCCAGTACGTCCATCAGGACGCCGTGCATCTGGCAGGATTCGGCCGCCGCCTTCCCGAGATAGATCCGCAGGGTGTCGATGACCCGGGCCGCTGACAGGGGACTGACGATGATGGGCAGCCGATGGGCGCAGGAGTGCTCAAGGAGCGCCTGGGGCGGCTGCTGGTCCTCGGCCAGGATGACGGCAGGGGGGTTGCCCGCGATCAGTTCAGCGAGGATTTCGGCTTGTCGACCCGGCCCCTGGCGCTTCAGGTATTCGATTTCCGCGACGCCCAGGACCTGGAGTCGATTGGGGTGGATCAGGTTCAGGTGGCCGATCAGCTCGGACGGTTCGGCCACGGTCTGTGCCACAGCCCGCCGGGCGCCGGCCTCGCCACACAACCATCGCAGGCCCAGCTCGGCGGCGTTATGTTCGACCAGCGCTTCGACGGTGACTGACACGGCAACGGGCCCCGGTCAGGCGGCGGGCCTGCAGGGTTCCCAGAGCATCAGCTGGTCGTGGATCCGAAACGATTGCGGCTCGTTCGCCAGCACCGCCCGCATGGTCGGATCAGACAAGAGCTCAGCGACCTCTGAGAGGATCTCCAGGTGTTCGTCGGTCGCGTGTTCGGGCACCAGCAGGAACACCAGCAGGTTGACCGGCTTGCCGTCGGGCGCATCAAAGGGAATCGGCGTTGCGAGTCGGACCAGCGCGGCGTGGGCCTCGCGCAGCCCCTTGATTCGGCCGTGCGGGATCGCAACCCCCTCGCCCAGACCGGTGGAGCCCAGGCGTTCCCGAGCAAACAGGGAGTCGAAGACCCGGCCCCGCTCGATGCCGTGGAGGTTCTCGAACAACAGGCCAATCTGCTCAAACAGACGCTTCTTGCTGGTCACCGACAGATCGACGATGACCTTTTCAGGGCTGAGGAGGCGAGTCAGACGGCTCATGGGTGATTCCCCGACGCAGGCGTGGTGCAGTGCGGCATGTCAGTCACAACCGCGCAGAACACTAGTTTCGTCCCGTAAAAAGTGGCGCGATTATAGCGCCGGCGCCCTGCTTGTCGAACGGTGTTGCTGCGCTGCGGGGGCATTGTCCTGGCCGCAAACCTGGGGCGGCGCCCCGCCGAAGGCGGATCGGGCGAGCCGGTCTCATAGCGTGCGTCGCTGGGCAACCGCTGGAATACGCAGGGATTCGCGGTATTTTGCGACCGTTCGGCGGGCCACGACAAAACCCTGATCGCCCAGCAGTTCGGCGATCCGGCTATCCGACAAAGGCCGTCTGGAATTCTCGGCGCTGATCAACTGCTTGATCAGGGCGCGCATCGCAGTGCTCGAGGCCGCACCGCCGCTCTCAGTGGCCACATGACTGCCGAAAAAGTACTTCAGCTCCAGGGTGCCGTGCGGCGTCAGCATGAATTTCTGGGTGGTGACGCGCGAGATGGTCGATTCGTGCAGTCCCAGCGTATCGGCGATTTCCCTCAGTACCAGGGGGCGCATGGCCACCGCCCCATGGGAAAAAAACCCGCGCTGCCGTTCGACAATCGCCTGTGAAACCCGCAGGATGGTTTCAAAGCGCTGAGCGACGTTCTTGACCAGCCAGCGCGCTTCCTGGAGGGCTCCGGTCAGGTTGCTGCCGCCCGAACTCCGGTGAGCCCGTAGCAAGCCGGCATAGTGGGCGTTGATGCGAAGCTGGGGGACGACGTCCGGATTGAGCGCGGCCTGCCAGCCGTTTCGGGTGCGCCTCACGATCACGTCGGGGGTCACGTACTGAGTGGTGGGTGGGGCATGACGTGCGCCCGGCCTGGGGTCCAGTGACCGGATCAGCGCCCCTGCAGCCTTGAGTGGACCTTCCTCGCAGTTCAATACGCGTTTGAGCTTGCCGAAGTCTCGTGCGGCCAGCAGGTCGAGGTGTTCGTCAACGATTCGCCAGGCGAGGCCGCTGACCGGATCTGCGCGGTCGCTTCGGCGTGCCAACTGCAGGAGGAGGCATTCCCGCAGATCGCGCGCCGCGACGCCTGCGGGGTCGAAGCTCTGGAGCAGCTTCAGCGCAGCGGCGACCTCTTCGGGTTCGATCTCGAGCGACTCCGGCAGCGCCGAACGGAATTCGTCGAGAGGGGTCTCCAGCATGCCGCTGTCACTGAGCTCATCGATCAACAAGGTGACCAGCGCCCGGTCACGCTGAGAAACCCGGGTGGCCGCAAGCTGGCTGCGCAAGTGTTCAACCAGTGAGCCCAGATGGACGCTCAGCTGCGGGGCGCCCGAGTCGTCGTCGCCGTCATCGCCGGTGCCGCGTGAGCCGGGATCACCGGACCAGTCTTGCACCCCTCGATCGTCGTGATCGTCGAAAGGACCCTCTGCAGGATCGAATTCGCCCCCGCTTTCAGGCCGCTCGGGGCCCTCCCCTTCGGAGGAGGAGGCGACGGGCCCGCTGGCCGGCTCGAGCGCCGCTTGCGAAAGCGCGGAGGGGGTTTGCTCGTAGCGGCCGTCCGCGCCGATCCGGACGGCGCTGTCCATCGGGTCGTCGGTGCGCTCAAGGAGTGGGTTGTCGGCCAGCGCCTGCTCGATCTCCTGGTTCAGCTCGAGCGTCGACAGCTGCAGCAATCGGATCGACTGCTGCAGTTGCGGGGTCAGCGCCAGGTGCTGACCCAGTTTGAGCTGGAGAGAGGGCTTCATCAGGGACTGCTCCGGTTGCCCGACCGGTACCGATCACATCGAGAAATGCTCACCAAGATAGTAGCGGCGCACGTCATCATTCTGGACAATCTCGTCCGGGCGCCCGAAAGCAAGAACGGTACCATCTCGAATGATATAGGCCCTGTCGCAAATGCCAAGTGTTTCTCTGACATTGTGGTCGGTGATCAACACTCCGATCCCGCGTTCCTTGAGGAAGCGCACGATGCGCTGGATCTCGATGACCGCGATCGGGTCCACGCCGGCGAAGGGTTCGTCGAGCAGGATGAAGCGGGGAGAACTGGCCAGGGCACGCGCAATTTCCACGCGCCGGCGCTCGCCACCCGAGAGTGACAACGCAGTGTTGTCCCGGATGTGACCGATCTGCAGATCGGTCAGCAGCGATTCAAGGCGCTCGCCGATCACTTTGGCGCTGAGCGGGCGGTTCTGCTCATCGCGCTGCAGTTCGAGCACGGCCTGGATGTTCTGTTCGACGCTCAGCTTGCGAAAGACCGATGCCTCCTGAGGCAGATAGGACACACCGAGGCGCGCGCGGCGATGGATGGGCAGGCGGCTGATCGCCTGCTGATCGAGTTCGATGGTGCCGTCATCGCTCGAAACGAGCCCCACGATCATGTAGAAGCAGGTTGTCTTGCCTGCGCCGTTGGGTCCGAGGAGCCCCACGACCTGACCACTTTCGACCTCGATCGAGACATCCTTTACCACGGCACGGCCGTGGTAAACCTTGCGCAGATGTCGCGCGGACAGGCGACTGGCGGCCGTCGGCCGTTCGGGGTGTGAAGGCATCAGGAATGCGGCTCGTGTCAACGGGCGGGCGGACGGGCGAGGGCCGGAGCGGGTTTTAACGGGGCGGTCGCCGGGGCGGGCGGGTCGCCGCTGCGCTTGGGCTGGATCACGACCCGGACCCGTTCGCCGACGGGGCCGCTTTCAACCGTGTAGAACTCGCTTCGACCCTGGTAGACGATGCGCGTGCCGTGTACCTCGTCGGTCAGCTTTGCGCCTTGCAGGCGCCGAAGCGAGGCTTGACCCGTCAATGTGACCACCTCGGACTTGCCGTTGTAGTCGATGGTCTGACCTTCACCCTCGATAAATTCATCCACGCCATCGCGTTTTTGCCGGAAGCGGGCGGGCCGGCCTTCGGCCAGACCGAATGAATTGCCCTCGGCGTCCTGGCGGACGACCAGACGATCCGCACGGATGCGGATCGTGCCCTGCGTCAGTTGCACGCGGCCACTGAAGGTATTGACCTTGCGTGCATCGTCGTATTCCATGCGATCGGCTTCGACCTGAATCGGTTGATCGCGGTCCGCCCGTTCCGCCGCTGCGGTCAGGGGCATCAGCGCAATCGCGCAGGTGATCAGAAAGGATGAGCGATGCGGAATCATGGTGTGCGGGGCGCCGGTAAGAAGGTCGCTCGCACCTGACGGTCGACCGTCAGGATGCGGGTCCGATTATTGAATTCCATGCCCGTACCGGTCAACACGTCCGCACCGATTCGCACCACGACGGGCCGGTCGCTGCGTGCGATGTCATCATCGGGCAGGATCTGGGCCTCTTCGGTCTCGATGGTCATGCGGGCGTCCTTGCCGTCGGCCTCACGATCGAGCAGCACGCCGCCCGTCAACAGGATATCGGAGCCCCCTGTGCCGGATCGGCCGGTTCGCGCCCGCACGCTGACGGTGGGCCGGTCCGTATCAAGACTCACCAGGACAGGCCGTTCGAGCACGGTCGAGTCGTCGCCCCGGAAATAGTCCAGACGTTCTGCGGTGAGCAGGAAGGCGGGCGTCCCATCTTTCCGGGTACGGTTGACCATCACCGATTCGGCGAAGGATTCCGGCCGGTCGCCGGGGTCTGCGCTCGGGGCGAGCCCGGGTGCTTGATCGGCGATCCGGGACAGATAAAGACTGCCCGCCGCGAGGGCCGTGCCGATCGCGATCGTCAACAACGCCGACAGGCGATCTTCGCGCCGGGATGCCATCGCTCAGTGCCAACCGTGGGTCAGACGACGGGCGAGCGCGGCCTCATATTGGCCCCGAGCCCGGAGCACGAAATCAGCGAGTTCGCGGATGGCGCCGTGTCCGGCCCGGGCGTCGGACACCCAGTGTGCCCGGGATCGAACCTCGGGGTGCGCGTCGGCAACGCTGGCCGCAAAACCCGCGAGGGCAAAGGCCGTGAGATCGGGCCAGTCGTCACCGACGAAGCCCACTTCGTCGAGTGAAACGCCCTTGCGCATGGCCAGTTCGCGAAGCGCTTGCCCCTTATCGGCAACCCCCTGCAGCACCTCGTCGATACGTAACTCGGCGGCGCGTCGCTCGACGATCGTCGACTGCCGGGCGGTAATGATTGCGAGGCCGATTCCAGCCTCCCGCAGCAGGGTCAGACCGAGCCCGTCACGCACGTTGTAGGCTTTCATGGCCTCGCCCTGGGGGCCGATGTAAATGTGGCTGTCGGTCAGAGTGCCGTCCACATCAAGCGCCAGCCAACGCAAGGCGATCACGCGTTCGATGATGCGGGGATCGGTCGCGCGGTGGGGGCCGGCCATGGGTCAGACCACGCGTGCAAGAAGCAGGTCATGCAAGTGAAGCGCGCCACACAAGTCGCCACGTTCATCCACGACCAGCAGGGCGCTGATGCGTCGCTCTTCCATCAGCCGGACGGCCTCGGCGGCTAGCGCCGATGGCCCAATGGTCACGGGCGTGCGCGTGATGACCTCGCGCAGCGAGCGGGCTTCGATCGATCCACCGTTTTCGAGCATCCGGCGCAAATCGCCATCCGTGAAGACGCCGACGAGTCGGCCATCAGCGGATTCGATCGCTGTCATCCCCATGCGTTTACGGGTGATCTCGAGGATCGCTTCAGGCAGGCTGACGTCCAGGCCGACGCGGGGCAGCGCATCGCCGACCCGCATGACATCGGCCACCCGGGTCAGCAACTTGCGTCCCAGTGCTCCGCCGGGGTGCGATCGGGCAAAGTCCTCGGGCCCGAACCCCCGTGCCTCAAGGAGGGCCACAGCGAGCGCGTCTCCGAGCGCCAGGCTGGCCGTTGTACTGGCCGTGGGCGCCAGATTCAGCGAACAGGCTTCGCGCTCGACCCGGGCGTCAAGGTGCACGTCCGCGAGCAGGGCGAGGCTCGACTGCGGGTGACCTGTAATCGCGATCAGAACGGTACCCTGACGCTTGATCAGCGGAACGATCTGAAGCAACTCGTCGGTGGTTCCCGAGTTGGAGAGCGCGATGAAGACGTCGTCCTGGGTGACCATGCCCAGATCGCCGTGGCTCGCCTCGGCCGGATGCATGAAAAATGCCGGGGTGCCGGTTGATGCGAGTGTGGCGGCGATCTTGCCGCCGATATGGCCCGATTTGCCCATGCCACTGACCACCACCCGGCCCGTGCACGCGAGCATCAGTTCGCAGGCCCGCGCGAACGCGGTGCCCAGAGCATCCCGCACACGAATAACGGCCTGGGCTTCGATTTCGAGCACCTGTCGGCCGCGCGCAATCAGCGCTGCGTGGCGCTCAGCGTCCGCGGGCGTCCGGTCGCCCGATAGAATGGATACGGTCGGTTCACTCATTCGGCAAAGTATATGCTTTCAGGCCTCGAGCTCGCCCTGATTCTGATCGCCGCGGCGACCCTCGTGGTGTTGCCCTTCCGGCGATTCGGTATTCCGCCTCTGGTGGCCTATCTGGCCGTCGGGGTGGGCGTGGCGCCCTACGCCTCCGAACTGCTCGACAACGAGGGCGTGCTCCACTCTGCGGCTGAGCTTGGCGTTGTGTTTCTGATGTTCACCTTGGGGCTCGAATTCAGCCTGGCGCGGTTGAAGGTCCTGCGCCGCTTTGTGTTCGGCCTGGGCGGCGCGCAGGTCCTGAGCTGCGCTGCGCTGATCATGGCGATCCTGCTTGTACTGCCCGCCTCGTGGGCGGGCTGGCTGCTTCCCGGGGGCCTCGACTGGCGTCTGGCCTTCACGATCGCGGCAGCGCTTGCCCTCTCGTCGACTGCGCTGGTCGTCAAGCTGCTGGTCGAGCGACGTGAACTCGAGACGGAGCACGGTCGCAGGGTGTTCAGTGTGCTGCTCTTTCAGGACCTTGCGGTCATTCCGCTGCTCATCGTCATTCCCGCGCTGGGCAAGGGGTCCGACGGATTGGCTGTTGCGCTCGGGCTCGCCTTCCTGAAGACGGCGGTTCTGCTGGGCGTGCTGCTTCGATTCGGGCCCCGAATCATGCGGACCTGGTTCGGCCTGGTCGTGCGGACGCGATCGCATGAACTGTTTACGCTCAATGTCCTGCTGGCGACCCTGCTGTTTGGCTGGATCACCCATCAGGCCGGACTGTCCATGGAGCTCGGTGCCTTTCTGGCCGGAATGATGATCTCCGAGACCGAGTACCGGTTTCAGGTCGAGGAAGACATCAAGCCCTTTCGCGACGTCCTGCTCGGGCTTTTTTTCGTGACCATCGGTGCGCGGCTGGATCCGATGGGCCTGCTCTCGAGCTGGCCGCAGGTGTTGACGATTCTGATCCTGGCGTTTGCCATCAAGTTCGCGGTTGTTGCGTGGCTGGTGATGCGTAGCGGTGCGGGTGCGGGAGTGGCGATCCGCACGGCATTGTGGTTGTCGCAAACCGGCGAATTCGCCTTCGTGTTGCTTGCTCAGCTGGTCGAGGGCGGCCTCGGTTCGCACGAGGCCCTGCAACCCGTCACGGCTGCGATCCTCCTTTCGTTGCTGCTCAGCCCAGCGATCATTTCGCAGTCGCAGCGTCTTGCCCTTTGGGTGTCGGGCGAGGAATGGCTCAGGCAGTCCGTCCAGTTGCAGCAAGTGGCCACACAGTCCATGAGTCTGCGTGGACACGTGATTGTCTGCGGCTTTGGTCGTTGCGGGCAGGGTCTGGGTCATATTCTTGCAGCCGAGCAGGTTCCTTTTTTTGCGATTGACACCGATCCCGATCGGGTTCGGCGGGCCCAGGCCGCGGGCGAGCCGGTCGTGTACGGTGACGCTCGCCGGCAGGCGATGCTCGTCGCCGCGGGCATTTCCCGAGCCCGTGCCCTGGCGATCACCTTTGACGATCTGCCTCAGGCCCTCCACCTGCTGGCCACCGTGCGCACGCTCGCTCCCCGGCTGCCGGTGCTTGCCCGCTGTGCGAATGAGGCCGACATCGAGCGCTTGAGGGCGGCCGGTGCGACCGAGGTGGTCCCGGAAATTGCTGAGGGCAGCCTGATGATCGCATCCCACGCGATGGCGCTGGCCGGAGTGCCCTTGTCGCGGGTGCGACGACGGGTCCGCAAAATCCGGGACGGGCGATACGCTCTCCTGCAGGGGTTCTTCCAGGGGGCGGACGACGAGCCGATCGAAGCGATCGAAGCCGACCCCCATACCTTGCGAGCCGTGCCGATCGAGCCCGGCGCCCCGGCCGTCGGGCAGGTGCTCGCACGTATCGCCACCGCCGAAGTACGAACGATGGCCCTGGTTCGGGGCACGCAGAGGTTGGTCGAGCCCGATCCCTCGACCGAAATTCAATCGGGCGATGTGCTGGTGCTGTCGGGTCGACTCGACCATATCGCTGCGGTCGAGCAACAATGGTTACTGCCGCCGGGTTGAGCCGCCCCGTGGGGCAGGTGATCAGGCTTCGGGGCTTTGAATCACGTGCGACGGCTTACCGGCTAAAATGAAGGGTTCAACTAAAACACTCCGAGCATCGTGGTCCAAGACACGCTCCGCCTCGAAGGGGTTCGCTTCGGGTATCGGGAGCGCCTCATCATCGATGATGTCAGCCTGACGGTTCGACCCGGTCGCATCGTCGCGCTGGTGGGCGGTTCAGGTTCCGGCAAGACGACCCTGCTGCGGCTGATGGGTGGCATGCTCCAGCCCGAGCGCGGGGCGGTCGTGTTCGAAGGTCAGTCTCTCGCCTCGCTCGACCGTGATGCGCTGTATGCGGTGCGCCGGCGGATGGGGATGCTGTACCAGTTTGGTGCCCTCTTCACCGATCTCTCGGTGTTCGACAACGTGGCCTTTCCCCTTCGTGAGCACACCGATCTCGACGAGACCGCCATTCGCGATCTGGTCCTGCTCAAGCTGAACGCCGTGGGCTTGCGCGGGGTGTCCCACTACCGGACGGCCCAGCTCTCGGGCGGCATGGCGCGACGGGTGGCACTTGCGCGGGCCATCGCACTGGACCCGCCGCTGATCATGTATGACGAGCCCTTCGCCGGTCTGGATCCCATTTCGCTGTCGACCGTTGCGCAACTGATCAGGCGCCTGACCGAGACCCTCGGTTGTGCGTCGATCGTCGTGTCGCACGACATCAAGGATACCTTCGCGATCGCAGACGATGTCTATCTGCTGTCGCGTGGACGGATTGCGGCCGAGGGCACGCCGGCCGCCATGCGTGTCTCCACCGATCCGAACGTTCGCCAGTTCCTGGACGGTGATATCGACGGACCGGTTGCCTTCCATCACGCAACGCGTCGGACGCTGGCCGAGGATCTTGAGGTGGGCCCATGAGTTCGGGCGGATTGCGGGGTGTGCGTGGGCTGACCGATCACATCGCCCGGGTGGGCTACGGTGCGCGCTTCTTTCTGCGACTGTGTGGGCTGGCGCTGGCCGGTTTGCGCCGCCCGCGGTTGATCGTCGATCAGATTCATTTCATCGGGAACCACTCGCTCTCGATCATCCTGGTATCGGGGCTCCTGATCGGGTTTGTATTGGGTCTGCAGGGGTACTACACCTTGCGTCGCTACGGATCCGAGGAGGCGTTGGGCCTCTTGGTCACGCTGTCACTGGTGCGCGAGCTCGGACCGGTGGTGACCGCGCTGCTCTTTGCTGGGCGGGCGGGTACTTCGCTCACCGCCGAAGTGGGCCTGATGAAGGCCGGGGAGCAGATCGATGCGATGGAAATGATGGCCGTCGATCCGGTGGCCCGGGTGCTTGCGCCAAGATTTGCGGCAGCGCTCCTTTGCATGCCGCTGCTTGCCGCACTATTCTCGGCCATGGGGGTGCTGGGCGGCTATGTGGTGGGCGTCGAGATGATCGGCGTGGACGCCGGCGCGTTCTGGTCGCAGATGCAGGGTGGCGTCGACTGGTTGCTTGATGTGGGCAACGGCGTGCTGAAGAGCATTGTCTTCGGCTTTACCGTGGCCTTCGTTGCGCTCTATGTGGGTTACCACGCGGAAGCGACGCCGGAGGGCGTCTCGCGCGCCACCACCAGTACGGTCGTGGTCGCGTCGCTCGCGGTGCTGGGTCTGGATTTCATTCTGACGGCTCTGATGTTCAGCTCGAACTGATGCAGGGCGGAGGTGGGCAACATGAATCGCAAGGGTGTGGACGTACTCGTCGGTCTCTTTGTTCTGCTCGGGTTCGCCGCATTGCTGTTTCTCGCCCTTCGGGCGGGCAACATGAGCAGCAGCGTCGGCCTGAACGACACCTACAGTGTCGTCGCCCGGTTTGACAACATCGGGGGGCTGAAACCCCGCGCCGCAGTGCGTAGCGCCGGCGTTGTCGTCGGGCGCGTTGCATCGGTGACCCTGGACGGCACGTCATACGAAGCCGTCGTGAAGATCGACCTCGATACGCGCTATCGGTTTCCCAAGGACACGTCCGCCAAGATCCTGACGGCGGGTCTCTTGGGCGAGCAGTACATTGGCCTCGAGCCCGGAGGCGACACGGCCGTCCTCGAAGCGGGCGCTCGGATCACGCTGACGCAATCGGCGGTGGTCCTCGAAAACATCATCGGCCAGATGCTCTACAGCCGGGCGGCCGAGGGAGAGCGCAAGTGATCCGATGGCGCATTGCCCCCTGGTTGATCGCGATTGCACTGGGCACGGCAGGCGGGGTGCAGGCGCGTCCGGTGTCCGACCCCCTGGAGCCGCTCAACCGTTCGGTGTTCGCGTTCAATGATGCGCTCGACCGGACCGTTCTGAAGCCAGTGGCGCAGCAGTACGTTCGCTGGGTGCACCCGGGCATTCGTCAGCTGGCCGGCAATGTGTTTGCCAACTTTGCGGAGCCCTGGACGGGCGTCAATAATCTGCTTCAGGGCAAGCCCGTCGAGGCGCTGGGCGATTTTGCCCGCTTCGCGATCAACACCCTTTTCTGCTTCGGCGGTCTCGGCGATCTTGCGGCCGATCTGGGTCTGCCCCGGCACAGCGAGGATCTCGGTCAGACCCTTGGCGTTTGGGGTGTGCCGGCTGGGCCTTATCTGGTCCTGCCCCTGCTGGGCCCCTCCAGTGCGCGGGACGCCGTCGGCACCCTGGGCGGCCTGGCGGCTGATCCGGTTCGGCAGATTCATTCCGAAGGTGACCGCACCGCAGTGTCGCTCGTGCGTGTCGTGGATACCCGTGCTGCGCTCCTGCCCCTGGATCGTTTGATTGAGGGGGCAGCGCTTGATCGCTATACCTTTGTTCGAAATGCTTACCTTCAGCGACGCAACAACCTCGTTTATGACGGTGACCCGCCCGAACCGCCTGAACCGGCGGGGCCCCGTGGATCCGGAGACTAATCCGATGGTGATCTCGATCAATGCCCCCAAGCGCCGACCGTTTGCGGCGGCGCTGCACGCTCTGATTTCTGCGATTCGGGTCCTGTCCCGTGGGTGCGCGAAGAACGCCGCACGGGCGGTCATGCTTGCCCTGCTTTGGGGTTTGGGTGCGCATGCCGTGGCGCAGACCGCGCCGGACAAGTTCATCGAGAACGTGAGCAACAAGGCGCTCGATCGGATCAAGAAAGACCCGACCATCCAGTCCGGCGAGACCGAGCGGGTGCTGCGCTTTGTCGATGAAGAAATCATGCCGCACGTCAATTTCGAGCGGATGACCGCGCTTGCGGTTGGGCGGGCGTGGCGACAGGCGACCCCCGCCCAGCAGCGAGACTTGATCGAACAGTTCCGCTTGTTGCTCGTACGGACCTACTCGGGTGCCCTCGCCCAGGCCGTCGACAAGTCCATTCGGCTTCGGCCCTTGCGCGGGGACCCGAAGGCCGCCGAGGTGCTGGTCCGAAGCGAACTGGTGGGTTCGCGGGGCGACCCGATCCAGATCGATTATCGGCTCGAGCGGGTGGGCGAGGCCTGGAAAATCTATGACGTCAATGTGCTGGGCATCTGGATCGTCCAGACCTATCGCGATCAGTTCAGCCAGGAGGTCTCGGCGCGTGGCCTCGAGGGTCTGATCGCCGGTCTCAAGGACCGTAATGCCAAGGCGGCGAGCGGGTCGAAACGCTGATGGGTACGCCCTCGCCCGGACCGGAGTCCCGGATCCATGTGTTCCCCGAGCACCTGACCCTCCATGAGGCGATGGTCGAACGAGACCGGCTGCTCGCCGCGCTCCGGCAGGGGGCGACCCGCGCAGATCTGCGTCCCCTCCGGCACTTCGATTCGAGTGCACTGATCGTGATGCTGGCCGGTGTTCGGGCGTCGCGCCGGTCCGGGACGCCGTTGGCCTTCGAAGGCGTACCCGACACGCTCCGTGGGCTCGCGCGTCTCTACGGACTGCAGGAGTTGCTGCCCGATGCATTCGTCTGAGGCGACTGTTCGCGCGGGCGCTGCGCGTCCAGGTCGCTCGCCCGATCGCCCCGCCGCGATCGCGATCAACGGGCTCGTCAAGCGCTATGGCCGCTTCGAGGCACTGCGTGGGGTGTCGCTCGAAATCGAGCAGGGCGAATTCTTCGGATTGCTGGGCCCGAACGGTGCCGGCAAGACCTCGCTGATCTCGATCATCGCCGGTCTTTCACAGCCCAGCGCGGGATCGGTCGCCGTGATGGGGCATGATGTCACCGCCGATTTCAGACAGGCTCGTCGTATGCTGGGGGTCGTCCCCCAGGAACTGGTCTTCGATCCGTTCTTCACGGTTCGTGAGACCCTGCGCCTGACGTCGGGCTACTACGGGGTTCGCGGCAACGATGACTGGATCGATGAGATCCTCGCCCACCTTGACCTGTCCGCCAAGGCCGACGCGAACATGCGGGCCCTGTCCGGCGGAATGAAACGACGGGTGCTGGTCGGGCAGGCCCTGGTCCACCGACCGCCGGTGATCGTGCTCGACGAGCCGACCGCAGGGGTCGATGTGGAGCTGCGCCGCACGCTCTGGGATTTCATCCGGCGTCTCAACCGCGAAGGCCACACGATCGTTCTGACCACGCACTACCTGGAAGAGGCCCAGGAATTGTGTGGGCGGATCGCGATGCTCAAAGCCGGACAGGTGGTCGCGCTGGCCCGCACGGCCGAACTGCTTGGGCGATTCGCGGGCGGCACGCTTGCCTTGCGGCTATCGGGCGCGCCGTTTCCCGAAGCGCTCGCGAGCGTCCGGATCGACGGCGGTGCAGCGGGGTGGCATCTGTTGCGGGTCGATGCGCCGGATGCCCTTGAGCCCCTCCTGGCTGCGCTGCGTCTGGCCGGGTGTCGGATTGAAGAAATGAATTTCGAGCATACCGATCTCGAGGATGTGTTTTTGCGCATCATGCGGGAGGCGGCTTGAGCGCGTGAGCGCTCGTACGGATCACATGATGAGCATCGGTTTTCAGACGCTGTTTCGCAAGGAGATGCTGCGCTTCCTCAAGGTGAGTGTGCAGACCGTGGCCGCGCCGGTCCTCACGGCTCTGCTCTATCTGGTCGTCTTTTCGCAGGCACTCAGCGGGCGGGTCAAGGTCTTCGATTCAATCGAGTACACCTCGTTTCTGGTCCCCGGCCTGGTCATGATGGCAATTTTGCAAAATGCCTTCGCAAACGCATCCTCGTCCTTGATCCAGAGCAAGGTGACCGGCAATATCGTCTTTGTTCTGTTGCCGCCCCTTTCGCACCGGGAGCTCTTTTCCGCTTACGTTCTGGCCTCGATCGTCCGGGGCCTGGCGGTCGGGGTCGGGGTGTATGTCTGCACCCTGGGTTTCGCCCAGTATGGCTATGCCGCGCCGCTCTGGTCGCTCGCCTTTGCCCTCGCGGGTGGTTTCATCCTCGGTTCGATGGGCCTGATTGCCGGCATCTGGGCCGACAAGTTCGACCAGATTGCGGTCTTTCAGAACTTCATCATCATGCCCTTGACCTTTCTGTCGGGGGTGTTCTATTCGGTCGATTCGCTGCCTCCTTTCTGGCAGCTCGTGTCCCACCTCAATCCTTTTTTCTATATCGTCGACGGCTTTCGTTACGGCTTCTTCGGGGTGTCCGACGTCGACCCCCAAATCAGTCTGGCGATCGTGGTGTGTGCCGCGCTGGCGTGTTCGGTCATCGCGTTGCGTATGCTGTCGAGCGGCTACAAGTTGCGTCTATGAGGTCAAGCAATGGTCAATCCGGATGATGTGCGTGCCTATATCCTTCAGGGGCTGTCCTGCAGCCATATCGAGGTGAGTGGCGATGGCCGTCACTTTGAGGCCTTGATCGTGTCCGACCAGTTCGCAGGCAAGCGGCTGGTCCAGCGCCACCAGCTGGTGTACGCGGCCCTGGGCGACCGGATGCGCGAGGAAATCCATGCGCTTTCGATGCGCACGCTGACTCCCGACGAGCATGCCGGTGGCGCCGGTGCGGCCTGACGCGCGAGCGCCCCGCGGATTGCCCCTCTCATGGATAAACTGAAGATCATTGGCGGGCAGCGGCTCGCCGGCGAGCTCGAGGTGTCGGGCGCCAAGAACGCCGCCTTGCCGATTCTCTGCGCGAGCCTGCTGACCGCTTCTCCGCTCGAGCTCGAGCGAGTCCCCGCGCTTCAGGACGTCCGGACGATGGCGCGGCTTCTGAAGAGCCTGGGCGTGCGGGTGCAATCGACCGGTGGGCATTGGCAGCTTGATGCGTCCGCGCTGACCAGTCATGTCGCCGCGTATGACCTGGTGAAGACGATGCGGGCGTCCATTCTCGTGCTCGGCCCGCTGCTTGCTCGGCTCGGTGAAGCGAGGGTGTCGCTGCCAGGGGGCTGCGCGATCGGTGCGCGACCGGTCGATCAGCACATTCGCGGCTTGCAGGCGATGGGCGCTCAGATTCGGATCGAACATGGGGATGTGGTGGCGAGCGCGTCGCGCTTGCGCGGCGCATCGATCGTGACGGACATGGTGACCGTGACGGGGACGGAAAACCTGATGATGGCCGCCACGCTCGCCGAAGGCGTGACCGTCATTGACAACGCTGCGCGCGAACCCGAAGTGGTGGATCTGGCCCGACTCCTGAGTGCGATGGGCGCGCAGATTGAGGGCGCGGGCACCGATCGGATCGTCATTACCGGTGTATCGGCGCTCGGTGGCGCCCGGCACCGGGTCATGGCCGACCGGATCGAGGCGGGGACCTTTCTCTGTGCGGTTGCCGCGGCCGGTGGCGATCTGATGCTGGCCGATATCGATCCGGTTGCACTGGATGCCACCCTCGACAAACTGCGCCAGACCGGTGCGGCGCTGACGACCGGGCCCGACTGGATCCGGATTCAGGCCGGCGCCCGCCCCCGCTCGGTCAGTCTGAGGACCGCCCCGTATCCGGGCTTTGCCACCGACATGCAGGCGCAGTTCATGGCCCTCGATGCCATCGCCGATGGGACGTCCGTGATCACCGAGACCATTTTCGAGAATCGGTTCATGCATGTGCTCGAACTTCAGCGGCTTGGTGCGGACATCCGGATCGAGGGCAATACCGCCATTGTTCGGGGCGTTCATCACCTGTCAGGGGCTCGCGTGATGGCCACCGATCTCCGGGCCTCGGCCAGCCTGGTCATTGCCGGACTCGTCGGTGAGGGTGAGACGCTGATCGACCGCGTCTATCATCTCGACCGTGGCTATGAAGCCATGGAGCACAAGCTTGCTTCGATTGGTGCCCGTATCGAACGGGTGCCCACGACTCACCCCGTTTCGGAATCGTTGCCGTGATCACGCTTGCCTTATCCAAGGGCCGAATCTTCGACGAGACCCTGCCGCTCATCCAGGCGGTCGGCGTTGACATCGACCCCACGCTTGCTGACTCGCGCAGCCTCATTCTGCCTACGGCCGACCCGCAATTACGCCTGATCATCGTGCGCGCCACCGATGTGCCCACGTACGTGCGCTATGGCGCAGCCGATCTCGGCGTGGCCGGACTCGATGTCCTGCTCGAATCGGGAGTCGAGGGACTCTATCAGCCGATTGATCTGGGGATTGGCCAGTGTCGCCTCTGCGTGGCCGTTGCGAAGTCCTTCGATTATGCGCAGGCCGTACGTCGCGGTTCGCGCCTCCGGATCGCCACCAAGTATGTCGAGAGCGCCCGCCGGCATTTCGCAGCCAAGGGGGTCCATGTCGATCTGATCAAGCTCTATGGTTCGATGGAGCTCGCGCCCCTGGTGGGTTTGGCGGACGGGATCGTTGATCTCGTGAGCAGCGGCAGCACGCTGCGCGCCAACGGCCTGGTCGAGGTCGAGGAAATCATGCCCATCTCGGCGCGCCTGATCGTCAATCAGGCGTCGCTCAAGACCCAGGCCCAGGCGATTGGCCACTTGCTGTCTTCGCTCGAAAAAGCGGTTCTGGCCGGAGCGCGATCATGACGGCGACCCGAGCAGCGGCAGGGGGGCCGGATGCACCGGGCCTGATCCACGAGCTGGAGGCCGACCACCCGGACTTTGATGCGCAGCTTGGGCGTCTCCTCGCTTGGGAGGCCGCCCAGGACGACTCAATCCGCCAGACCGTTGCCGACATTCTGTCGCAGGTGCGCGCCCGAGGCGATGAAGCGCTCCTCGACTACACCCGCCGTTTCGATCGACTGGCGGTGGACGCTGCGGCCGGGCTGGAGTTGAGCCGGGCTGAACTTGACGCAGCGCTCGCCGGGTTGAGCGAGCAGGCGCGCGACGCCTTGATGGCCGCAGCAGACCGAGTCCGGTCCTACCACGAGCGCCAGTTGCTTCGCTCCTGGGACTATGTCGAACCGGATGGCACCCGTCTGGGTCAGAAGATCACGCCGCTTGATCGGGTGGGTCTGTATGTCCCGGGAGGCAAGGCGGCCTATCCCTCATCGGTTCTGATGAATGCGCTGCCGGCCCGTGTGGCGGGTGTGGGCGAGCTGATCATGGTCGTCCCCACTCCCGACGGGGTGCGTAACCCGCTGGTCCTCGCCGCGGCGGCCGTGGCCGGGGTCGATCGCGTGTTCACGATCGGCGGTGCGCAGGCCGTGGCCGCGCTCGCCTGGGGTACGCAGACCATTCCGGCCGTTGACAAGATCGTCGGGCCCGGGAACGCCTATGTCGCCGAGGCCAAGCGGATGGTCTTTGGCACGGTCGGCATCGACATGATTGCGGGTCCCAGCGAGATCCTGGTGATCTGCGAGGGTCAGGCCGACCCCGACTGGGTCGCCATGGATCTGTTTTCGCAGGCTGAACATGACGAGCTTGCACAGGCGATCCTGATCAGTCCTGATCGGGCGTTTCTTGCTCGTGTCCGCGAGGCGATCCAGCGCCGTTTGCCCACGATGGCCCGGCGCGCCGTCATCGAACGATCCCTGGCCGATCGCGGCATGCTCATTCACGTACCGGACATGGAGGCCGCGTGCCGCATCGCCAACCGGATCGCCGCCGAGCATCTCGAAATCATCGCTGAGGACCCGGGTCGTTGGGCCCACCGGATCCGTCATGCCGGGGCCATGTTCCTGGGGCCCTACGCCTCCGAGTCGCTGGGCGACTACTGTGCGGGCCCCAACCATGTGCTGCCGACCATGCGTACGGCGCGCTTTTCATCCCCGCTGGGCGTGTACGACTTCCAGAAGCGGACCTCGATCATCGAGGTGTCCCGCGCGGGCGCGCAGTCCCTGGGGCGGATTGCATCCACGCTGGCCCGGGCCGAGGGCCTCGAGGCGCATGCGCTGAGTGCCGAGCTGCGTCTCGAGGGCAGCGGATCGGCGGTCGGGTCCGGGACGCCCGACCTTGGGACCGCAGCGGTCGTGCGCGATGAAGTCCGTGCGATGTCGTCGTACCACGTCCCGCCCGCCGAGGGTCTGATCAAGCTCGACGCGATGGAAAATCCCTATCGCCTGCCCGAGACCCTGCGTGATGCCCTGGGCAGACGTCTGGCGGATGCCTTGATCAATCGTTACCCGGTGCCCAGCTATGCGCGGCTCAAGTCGTTGCTGCGCAGCCGGATGGCGATGCCCGCTTCGTGCGAAGTTCTGCTGGGCAATGGCTCGGACGAGCTCATCTCGATGGTGCTGACCGCGTGCGCGCGTCCGGGCGCAGTCGCCCTCGCGCCCGTTCCCTCGTTCGTGATGTACCGCGTGTCGGCCGAACTGGCGGGGATGCGTTTTGTCGGGGTCCCCCTGGCGGCTGACCTGGGCCTGGACGTCGACGCGATGATTGATGCGATTCAGCGTCATCGGCCGGCAGTCGTCTTCATTGCCTTTCCCAACAATCCGACCGGCAACTGTTTTGATCGGGCGGCAATCGAGCGCGTGATCGCCGCTGCGCCCGGCCTGGTGGTCCTGGATGAGGCCTATCACCCGTTTGCGCAGGCAAGCTGGATGGATCGCCTGCCGGACCACCCCAGATTGCTGGTCATGCGTACGCTCTCCAAGCTCGGTCTGGCTGGGCTTCGGCTCGGCTACCTGGCGGGCGACCCGCGCTGGATCAATGAGTTTGACAAGGTTCGACCGCCCTACAACATCAGCGTGCTGAACGAAATCGCCGCGGAATTCGCTCTCGAGCATCTTGAGGTGCTCGACGAACAGGCGACGATGATCCGGGCCGAGCGCGCCCGCCTGTCGGCCGAACTGGCCCAATTGCCGGGCCTTCAGGTCTTGCCGTCTTCGGCCAATTTCCTGCTTGCCCGGGTCCCGGATTCGGCGGATGCCCACCGGCGGCTCAAGGCTGCAGGCGTTCTGGTGAAGGACGTCGGTACAATGCACCCCCTGCTTGCAAACGCGCTGCGCCTGACCGTCGGAACCCCCGAAGAAAATCGGGCGCTGGTCGACGCCCTCCGGGCAGTGCTTCGCTGATCCGATCGTCCGTCCACGTCCGTCAACGACCCCCGACCATGCGAATTGCCGAGATTACCCGCAACACCGCCGAGACCCGGATCCGTGCGCGACTCAACCTCGATGGCACGGGGACGCGCACGCTGGCCTCGGGCGTTCCCTTCCTCGACCATATGCTCGACCAGATTGCCCGCCATGGTCTGATCGATCTCGATATCCATGCCGACGGTGATCTTCACATTGATGCGCATCACACCGTCGAAGACATCGGCATCACGATGGGGCAGGCCTTCAATCAGGCCATCGGCGACAAGGTCGGCGTTCGGCGCTATGGACATGCCTATGTGCCCCTCGATGAGGCGCTTTCCCGGGTTGTGGTCGATCTCTCTGGCCGGCCCGGTTTGATCTGGCAGGTCGATTTCCGTCGCGCGATGATCGGCAGCTTCGACGTCGATCTGGCGCACGAATTCTTCCAGGGCTTCGTCAATCACGCCCAGATCACTGTTCACGTCGACAACCTGCGCGGCGATAACGCTCATCACCAGTGCGAAACGATCTTCAAGGCTTTTGGCCGCGCACTTCGGCAGGCGGTCGAGCTGGACCCCCGCGGTGCGGGCCGTGTACCCTCCACCAAGGAAGCGCTCTGAGCGCCCGTCGTCGAGAGTCGTTGCGATGACACAAACGATCGTTGTCGTGGACTACGGTATGGGCAATCTGCGCTCGGTCGCCAAGGCGCTCGAGCACGTCGCGCCCGAGGCGCGGGTTCGGGTCTCGGGCGATCCGGAGGTTGTCCGCAGTGCAGATCGGGCGGTGCTGCCGGGCCAGGGCGCCATGCCCGACTGCATGCGGCATCTGCGTGAATCGGGTCTCACCGAATCCGTGCTCGAGCTCGCGCGCACCCGGCCCCTCTTCGGGGTCTGTGTCGGTGAGCAGATGCTGTTTGACTGGAGCGCGGAAGGCGATACCCCGGGGCTTGGGCTTTTCAAGGGACAGGTCGTGCGCTTTGCGCCCGCTGACATGGCTTTGCCGGATGGCCAGCGACTGAAAGTGCCGCACATGGGCTGGAACGAAGTCCATCCGACCCGCGCGCACCCGGTCTGGGAGGGCGTCCGTCCGGGCGCTCGATTTTATTTCGTACATAGCTATTACGCTGTGCCGGACCAGGCCGAGGATGTCCTGGCGCAGTCGGATTACGGGGCGCGCTTTACCTGTGCCGTTGCGCGGGATAACATCATCGCGACACAATTTCACCCGGAAAAGAGCGCGGCCGATGGTCTGACGCTCTACCGTAATTTCGTGCATTGGCGTCCCTGATTTCCCATTGACTGACCCGGTTCCCATCGGGTGCGTCCAGGCGTTCTGTTCAAAACCCGTACCCGACACCAACCTCTTCGCCCAATTGCTCCCATGCTGCTCATCCCCGCTATTGACTTGAAGGACGGTCGCTGTGTGCGTTTGCGCCAGGGCGACATGGACGACGCCACGGTGTTTTCCGAGGATCCGGCCGAGATGGCCCGGCATTGGCTTGATCTGGGCGCGCGGCGTCTGCATCTGGTCGATCTGAATGGCGCAATCGCGGGCCGGCCACGAAACGAATCGGCGATCCGGGCGATTGTCGACGAAATCGCCGGGCGAATCCCGGTCCAGCTCGGTGGCGGTATCCGCGACCTCGACACGATCGAGCGCTATCTGGACAGTGGTCTGTCCTGGGTGATCATCGGTACGGCGGCCGTCAAGAATCCCGGGTTTCTGCAGGATGCCTGCACGGCCTTCCCGGGGCAGGTGATTGTTGGACTGGACGCGCGCGACGGCAAGGTTGCCACCGATGGATGGAGCCGCCTGACCAAGCACGAGGTCGTCGATCTGGCCCGGAAATTCGAGGATTACGGCATCGAAGGGGTGATCTACACCGATATCGGTCGTGATGGCATGCTCACAGGCGTCAACGTCGAGGCGACCGTTCGTCTTGCGCAGGCGCTTCATGTGCCGGTCATTGCATCCGGTGGCATGGCCAGCATGGCCGATGTCGAGCGCTTGTGCGCGGTGGAAGACGAGGGCATCGAAGGCGCCATTCTGGGTCGGGCGATCTACGAAGGCGCGCTCGATTTCGCAGCCGCGCAGCAGCGTGCCGACGAACTGAACGCTTGATGGGCGCAAGCATGCTGGCCAAGCGCGTGATCCCTTGTCTCGATGTGACCGGTGGCCGGGTCGTGAAGGGGGTTCAGTTTGTCGACTTGCGAGACGCTGGCGACCCGGTCGAAATCGCCCGCCGGTACGACGAGCAAGGCGCCGATGAGCTGACTTTTCTCGACATCACGGCCTCCAGCGACGAACGCGACATCATTCTGAACGTGATTGAGGCGGTGGCCGACCAGGTCTTCATTCCCTTGACCGTGGGCGGCGGGGTTCGGGCGGTGGGGGATGTGCGTCGGCTGCTCAATGCCGGAGCCGACAAGGTCTCGATCAACTCCGCAGCGCTCGCGGATCCTTCGCTGGTTGCCGACGCAGCCAGCCGTTTCGGGTCCCAATGCATTGTGATCGCCATCGATGCACGCGGCGACGGACCCGGGCGGTGGCAGGTCTACAGCCACGGGGGGCGCCGACCGACCGGGCGCGACGTCATCGATTGGGCATGCGAAGTCCAGCGACTGGGCGCCGGCGAGATTCTGCTGACCAGCATGGACCGCGATGGCACGCGCCAGGGCTTTGATCTTGAATTGACGCGTGCGGTCTCGGATGCGGTCTCGATCCCGGTGATCGCCTCGGGCGGCGTGGGCACGCTTGAACACCTGGCCGAGGGAGTCAGCGTCGGGCGGGCCGATGCGGTGCTGGCCGCCAGCATTTTTCACTTTGGCGAGTACACGGTTGAGCAGGCCAAACGCGTGATGGCTGATCGCGGCCTGATCGTGCGGCTTTGAGCGATGAATTCGACACCGCCTGCCGACCCCGGCCGACCCGATCCAGCCAGTGATTCCGAGGCCTGGCTCGATGCGGTTCGCTTCGATGAGCGGGGTCTGGTGACCGCCATCGCGCAGGACTATGCCAGTGGTCGGGTCTTGATGCTTGCCTGGATGAACCGCGAGTCCTTGTCCGAAACGGTGAGGACGGGCCGCGCAGTCTACTGGTCGCGTTCGCGTAACCGCCTCTGGCGCAAGGGCGAAGCGTCAGGCCATGAGCAAGCGGTTCATTCGATTGCACTCGATTGTGATGGCGATGCGGTGTTGCTCAAGGTCGAGCAACGGGGTGGGATCGCGTGCCACACGGGCCGTGCGTCCTGCTTTTTTCTCGAGCTGCATGGCCGTCGCTGGGACGCCATCGAGCCCGTGCTCAAGGATCCGGAGCTGATTTACCGATGACCCCCGAACCTTCTCATGACGCGGTGCTCGAGCGCCTGGCGCAGGTGATTGCCTCCAGGCGTCAGGGCGATCCCGAGCGCTCTTACGTTGCACGACTGCTCGCCCGCGCGCCCGACGCGGTCCTCAAGAAGATCGGCGAAGAGGCCACTGAAACGGTCATGGCCGCCAAGGACGGCGATGCCGCCCGGATCGTCGCCGAAACGGCTGACCTCTGGTTTCACTGTCTCGTCATGCTCGAGCACTATGGTCTGGGGCCTCGCGCGGTGCTGGATGAGCTCGCGCGGCGCGAGGGCCTGTCCGGCCTCGAGGAAAAGGCCGCGCGCAAAGCGATCGAGCGCGAACGCGAGGACCTGGGCACGGTCGCCGCAACCCCTTCCAATGTGAGGCCTGGATGAGTACGGATCACGATTGCATTTTCTGCCGCATCGTCCGCGGCGAGATTCCTGCCCGCAAGATTCATGAGGACGAGCACATCCTCGCCTTTCACGACATCAACCCCAGCGCGCCGGTTCATTTCCTCATCATCCCGAAGCGGCACATCGCGAACTTCTACGATGTCCGTGATGAAGACTTCGACCTGCTGGGGCACTTGTTCGGCATGATCGGACCGCTTGCGCGTCGCGAGGGTCTCGATGATGGCTTCAGGGTCATTGTCAATAACGGTCGTGTGGGGCGGCAGGAGGTGTATCATCTTCACGTCCATGTGCTGGGCGGGCCCGAACCTCTCGGTTCCATGATGGGTCGACGCTGAGCCTTCATTTTCAGGAGTGAGTTATGGGAGCGATGAGCATTTGGCACTGGCTGATCGTGCTGGTGATCATCATGCTGGTGTTTGGGACCAAGAAACTGCGCAACATCGGGTCGGATCTCGGCGGTGCGGTCAAGGGGTTCAAAGACGGCATGAAAGAAGGGACCGAAAAGGCTGCGGCCGAAACCCAGGCGGGGACGCAGGCACCCCCTCAGCAGGTGCCTTCGTCTGCGGCAACGGCCAAGACCACGATCGATGTCGAAGCCCGCGAAAAGAGCTGACCGGTCGCCCAGCGCTGCCGGGCAGCGAGCGGCCCCACCCGGCCGCTCGTTTGCTTTCAGGCAGGCCGTTCTGCTGACTCGATGGTCCTGACGGGGTCGATCGATGTTCGATTTCGGTTTTTCCGAGATGGGCGTGGCCGCTGTAGTGGCCCTGATTGTTCTGGGGCCCGAGCGCCTGCCTCGGGTGGCTCGTCAGATGGGCCAGTGGATCGGCAAGCTGCAGCGTTACGTCACCGATGTCAAAGCCGATATCAACCGCCAGATGGACCTCGAGGATCTGCGCAAACTGCAGGGTGAGGTGACGTCGGCGGCGCGCGAAGTCGAGTCCTCGGTCCGTTCGGCCGTGGATGGCGCACAAGCCGAGTTCGACTCGATCGCGGGGTCGCTGAAGGATGAGGCCGGTGGGCCGGTCGCCTCAACCGACTGGGACCGAATTTACGCCAACCGTCGCACGCGCGAGCGGATTCGCGATCGCCGGGTCGAGCGTGACCGCGAGTTGCGCCGCAAGCGCCCCAAGCGCCGCTTTTATCGCTGAGCCCGGACCATGGCCGAAGAAGAAAGTTTCGTTTCCCATCTGGTCGAACTGCGTGATCGCCTGATCCGGTCCCTGATCGTCGTGTTGCTGATGTTCGGCGCGTGTTTCTATTTTTCGCGCGACATCATGTGGTTTTTGTCGCTGCCGCTGTACGACGCATTACCGCCGGGTGCGAAACCCGTTTTCCTGGCCGGCGAGGGTGCGTTTTTCACGCTGACCAAGGTGGCGTT
>JBDLRB010000050.1:0-30804 GCA_039800205.1 Pseudomonadota bacterium
CGATTGCAGCGCCACCGATGATGATGATCTCGAACGGCGCAGCCTTGATGATGGGTGCCATCTTGCCGCCTGCGGCGATGTAGCCGCCGATGATGGCTCCGAACACGACAACGATGCCAATAATGAAAAACATGACAACCCCTCAGGAGGCAAGCACGCACCAGACGCCAACGCACCAGCCAAAGAGCCACTGAACAAGCAGATCGAGAACATTACCCAGCACCAGCACGGGCAGCCCGAGATAGAGCAGGAGATAGGCGGCCCCGGCGCCGGTCAGTCTCGGACGGGGGATGTCATGACCAAGCACCCTGTGCCGATCCCGCTGGGTGATGTGCAGCTTGCCGAAAATGGATGAGTAGTTAATCGGCACGGGAACCCTGATCTTGACCTTTCGGACGACCCCAAATAGGCGCCCTGACCTATTATATCGGGATGGACTGCCTCTGGAACCATGCTGAAGCCCCGCAATGGCGGGCTTTTCACGAACAGTGTGCCGGTCCCCTGCCGCAGTCCTGGCGTTATGGCGAGGCGCTCGCCAGTCTGGGGACGACGGTCCATCGGGCATGGCTGCTGGATTCCGAGGGCCCGGTCGCCGCGGCGCAGTTCGTGTGTCGTCGGATCGCGGGCTATCTGTCCCTCGCCCTCTGTTCCCGCGGCCCCTTGTGGCGGGCCGATCTGGCACCGGATCGCCGGCGTGAGGCCTATCGGCTGATTCGCCGTACGTTGCCTATTCGTCCCTGGCGTGTGCCGCTTTACTCGCCCGAGCAGATCGCCGATGAGCTCGATCCGATCGAGGTGAAGGATATGCGCCGCGTCATGACGGGTTACAGCACCGTCATGCTGGATCTCGATCAGAGCGCTGAGCAACTGATGTCGGGTCTGGAACCGAAGTGGCGCAATCGCTTGCGGCGGGCGCAGGGCGAGACCGGGCTTCAGGTCTTCGTCAATGCCAACCGCGAGCGCTGTGACTGGCTGATCGAGCGGGAGCGCGAGCAGCGGGTCACCCGGCGCTTCTTTGGCCTGCCCACCGGGTTTGTCAAGCGCTGGATCGACCTGGCCGCTCGGGACGAGCCCGCTTTCCTGCTGGGCCGTGCAGAGTACGAGGGGCGCACGGTCGCGGGTATGTTGTTCCTGCTGCACGGCCGTTCAGCCACGTACCATATCGGGTGGGCGGACTCCGCCGGTCGGGAACTGAACGCCCATAACCGCATTCTCTGGGAGTCGATCGAGCCGCTGCGCGCGCGAAGGATCGATCGGCTGGATCTGGGGGGGGTCAACACGCATGGACTTGCGGGCATTTCTCGATTCAAATTGGGGACCGGTGGGCGAGTGGTGCGCCTGGCGGGGACCTGGCACTGAACCTCGATCCGACATGACGCCGCTGACCCGCACGAAAACCCCTCAAGGTTCACGACCGTCTTCCGGTCCTCGATCGGCTTGGTCCAGGGCGGCCTGCCGACTGGGGCTGATGCTGTTCCTGGTTCAGCAGACCGTGGCGGTGGCCCAAATCGATGAGCGTTGGCGGCAGATCGGGCAGACCCCGAGCATGCGGCTCCATATCGATCCGTCCAGCCTCGTACGCGAGGAGGACATCCGTCGCCTGCGCGAGATCCAGGACCTGGATACGCCCGATCCCGATGGTGTGCGCTCAAGGGTCTATACCAACGAATATGACTGCAAGCACCAGATGCATCGCCTGGGGCAGATGCAAAGCTATGCGGGCGCGATGCTGAGCGGCGAGCGATTGTTCAATGTGAAGGAAATGGGCTACTGGCGGCGGATTCCCGCAGGCAGTGTGTTTGCCCAGGTGTATGCGAGGGTATGCCCGGGCGGACCGATTGTGCCCGCACCCGAGCCCCCGACCCCCTTGCAGCGCTTGTTCAGCCCCAAGTAAGTCCTGGACCGCCCAGCGCCTGCCGGGTCTGCTGCAGGCGCTCAGCGAGCCTTCGCGGCTGGCCCTGGGGCGCCTGCACCCGAAGCGCTTGCCTTGGTCGACGAGGCTGTCGTGACCCGGGTGACAAACCGTTCGACCTGATCCTTGCTGACGCCGATTGCATTGTTGAACTGGAAAAAGCGGATGTTGGGTGAGCAGGGCGCGAAGGGCAGGTTGCCGCGGAACACCTCGTAGGTCCGGTTATCGGGCAGCAACTGGGTAGGATCGATCGAGATATTGGCGATCGTCGTTTCGGGTGCATCGGGCGCGGGCACATTGTTCAGGAGGAGCCACACCGTCCGGTTCTGAAAAGCGGATTCGCGCAGGAGGACCGTCACCACCACCGTATCTCCGGACGCCGTCGAATGCACCAGATGCGCGGCCAGCGCGGCCGGGCGGCCGTTCAGCAGGCCATTCTGCGGGCGGACCAGGTGAATGTGCCTGAGGTCATACATCTCGGCGCCGATCTGAAGGCGTCCGCCTGGGGCGGCGGCGATGCGCAGCGACGCGCCAGTATTGAGCGCACGCAGTACGCCCGATTGGTAGCGCAGACCCAGAGGCGTCTTGTTGCCGTCCGGGGTCTCGACCGGAACGGGCGCGGCCGCAGCCGGACACATGCCGACTTCACTGGGTCCGGAGCGCGCGCCGGCGGCGGCGAGCTTGCTGTGCACTTCGCGCAGCTTTTCGTGGAGATCGTCGATCTCGGTCTTGAGCGCATCGATCTCCTTTTTCTGGGAAGTGATCATGCCCACGGCTTGCTTGAGCTGGCCAGCGGTGGTCGAGGCCTGCTTCGATTTGACAAAGCTGAGCGTTCCGAAGACCGCGATCAACAGGATTGCGAGCAGCGAGGCAACGAGTTTGAGGACGGCTTTCATGGTGCTGCGTCAATCGGAAGTAGGGCGGGAAGGGCGATGAGTTTCGATCCGGCGAGCCAGACTGCCCGGGACGGACCACCCAAAGAAATCCGCGACAGCAGGCTGCCGCCTTGCTAGTATGATCGACGTTCGTTTCATTCCCTTTAGTGCCGCCATGAAAAACCTTCTCGGTGGGATCGTCATCGGGGTGTTCGCCGCATCGCTGGCGATGGGGGTCGGTTACCTGTTGTCCGATGACACAACGGTGTTGCCGAATATCCCGCGCGATGTCGGTAACGATCGTCGGGCAGGCGTCATGGATCTGATCTGCGAACTGCAGCTCGATCTCGATGGGCAGCTGGCGCTGGGCATCAATGCCAACGAGCCTGCCCGGATCGCCATGGCTCAGATCGATTTCGAGAAAAAGTCCGGTTGGTACGCGGGCCGACTGGCCATCTCCGAAGGGCGCGCGGGCAACCTGACGGTCAAGGGCAACCAGATGATCGTCACCCGTCCCGCGATGATCAATCGCTTCGGCACCGTGATCAACCGCGAGGATTTCGTCATCGATCGCGCGTCGGGCGATTTTGTTCAGACGCTCGGGCTGCAGGATGGCCGCAACATCAAACTGATCCGCGGCACCTGTGCCAAGGTGATCAAACCCCCGTTCTGATCTCGAGCAGGGTTCGGGTCACGCGCGCCGGTGCCGGGTCCTGCATCGCCTGAGCGCTTTCAGCACAGCCGGCTCAGCTGCGACCGCCGTCGACCGACAGAATTTGGCCGGTGACCCAGTCGGACGCCGGACTGGCGAAGAACAGGGCCGCATGGGCGATGTCTTCAGCCTGCCCCAGGCGTCGCCTGTGGATGCTTTCAACCAGTCGAGCCTGGCCCTCGGGACCGTAGGACGCCCACTGCCGCTCGGTGGTCGGATTGGATCGGACGAAACCCGGCGCGATGGCGTTGCTGGTGATGCCGAAGGGCCCCAGATCCTGCGATAACTGCTTGGCGAGTCCCACCAGAGCGTGCTTGGCGGCGGTGTAGGCCTGGATACCGGTGAGGCTGGGGCGAAGACCCGCGCCCGAGGCGATGTGGATCAGACGTCCATAGCCGCGTCGACGCATCGGCCCGGCGACCGCCTGCGCAAGCCAGAACGCACCATCGACGTTGGCACGAAAGATCGCATGCCAGTCGGATTCGTTGACGGTGTCCAGCGCGCGCCCGGTCTGCCCGCAGACGCCGCCGGCCGCATTGACGAGAATATCGATCCGGCCGTCGGTCTGGTCGGTGATCGTTGCAAGCGCTGCGTGTGCGGCCGTCCGGTCGCCGACGTCAAAGAGAATCGGCTGCATGGCCGGTTCGTGCGCGGCGAAGGCGTTGAGGCTCTGAGCATCGATGTCAGCAATGAAGACACGGGCGCCTGAGGCCTGCAAAGCGCGCGCAATCGCCTGGCCAATGCCCTGCCCAGCGCCCGTAACCAATGCAACCTGATGGGTGAGGTCGATCAGCACAGTTGAATCAGTTCCTGAAAGGTTTCGAAGGCCATCGGGCGACGGCCGTCTTCGATGTCATGGATCAGTTCGACCAGTCTCTGGATCAGGGGCGTGCCTACGCCCGCCTGCGCGCCCAGTTGGGCGATGATGCCGATCTGAGGATCGATCTCGGTGCGGCGCTTACGCACGGCCAGATCCCGGTAGATGCCCGTGTGGGTTTTGGCGGTGTGGCGGTTGAATTCGGCCAGCGCCGCGATGCTTTGACGCGAGTCCGCGGCGCTTGCATTCGACCCGAAAGCGGCCGGGTCGAAGCCGTTGAAGCCGAGGGGCTGTACGCCGCGCGCGCTGGCGACCGCCATCACTTCTCGAGCGAGTCCTTCGAAGACGGGGGCCCTGCGTGGGTCGTCGAAATTGGCGGCCATCGAATCATGGGTGAGTGCGGTCGCAAACAGCATTGCGCCGTAGGCCAGCTTGCCCCAGAGGTAGCCCCAGATGTTGTCGGTCAGGATCGAATCGGGCTCGAACACGCGCAGCAGCTCATGCATTCGCCGGGTCCGATCGCGAACGCTGCCATCGATTTCCCCGACGACCACGGCTCCACGGTTGCCGAACAGGATCCGCCCCGGCCCCAACCAGTCCGCACCGAAATTTACGAAGCAACCCATCGTCCGCTCGGACCCCAGCCGCTCGGCAATCTCGATTTCGTTCAGGCCGTTTTGTGCCGAGAGCACGAAGCCGTCGGGGGCCAGGTGTGCGGCGAGCTGATCGAGCGCTGAAGCCGTCGCCTGGGCCTTGACGGCCAGGACGATGCATTGGAACTGCCCGTGGAGTCTGTCCGGGGTCGTGCAGGGGACGGCTTGAGTGAACTGATCGACCGGCCCCTCGATGGACAAGCCTGGATGGCTGCATGCGGCTGCGTGATCAGCGACGACATCGACCATCTGCACGGCGATACCGCGACGGGCCCAGTACGCGCCCAAGGTGCCCCCGATTGCGCCTGCGCCCCAGATCAGGATGGGTTCGGACGCGATTGGTTGACCGTTTGGATGGTGTGCATTCATGGGCTGACGGGGTAGATGTCCTGGTGGGTCGCCACGAACGCCTGGCCTGCGGGATTGATCCAGCCGCGCGCCATGCCCAGCGTATTGAACGGTGCATGGACGTGACCCGAGCCGTCGAGCGCCACCAGTCCGGCGCCAATGCCATGCGCGGTCATGACGCGATGGATCAGGTCGTCCGATGCATTGGTCAGTCGTTCGCCACCTAGCCGGATCCGGGCTGCAATTTCGTGTGCGACCACGTGCCGGATGAAGTATTCGCCCTGCCCGGTGCACGACACCGCGCACACACCGTTTTGCGCATAGGTCCCGGCTCCGATGATCGGGCTGTCTCCGATCCGGCCAGCGGGCTTGTTGTTGAACCCGCCGGTTGAGGTGCCGGCGGCCAGCCGGCCCGTGGCGTCCAGCGCGACCGCACCCACCGTACCGTGACGTTCGGCTTCACTCGCGGAGGCAAGCGTGCCCCGGCGGGCTTTGGCTTTCAATGCGGCCAGCGCATCGACCCGCCGCTGGGTCGTGAAGTAGTTGTTGTCAACGACATCGAGACCCTGTTGTGCCGCAAAAGTGTCTGCTGCCGCTCCAGCCAGCAGGACGCAATCGGAGCGCTCCATGACTGCGCGCGCGGCACGAATCGGATTGCGGATCTGGCGCGCCATGCAGACAGCACCCGCGCCGAGACTTTCGCCATCCATGATCGACGCATCGAGTTCATGCTCTGCCTGTTCGGTCAGCGCTGCGCCGTGGCCCGCATTGAAATACGGGCTGTCCTCCATGACGACGACGGCTGCTTCGACGGCCGTGACCGCCGAAGCGCCGGACTGAAGCAGGGTCCATCCCGCCCGCAAGGCCTGGGCAAGATGCGCTCGCATCTCACCCCACTCGGCCTCGCTCAGGAGCTCGGGCGAAAGCGTTCCGCAGCCGCCATGGATCCCGATGGCGATCGGACCCGAACCCGGCATGATCAACGCTTGACCGGTTTGATGTCCATCGCAAGCGTGTCTTCGTCGACCCGGGGACTGAGGGTGACCTTGCTCTTTTGCATCGCCCAGGCCGAGCCCACCGATACGATCGGCAGCCGCACCCGATCAACGGCGACCAGGTCGTTGGCCCGGGCCAGCAGCGAGCGACGCTTTTCGATGTCCATTTCAACCGCAGCGTCCTGGATCAGCTTGTCCATCTCCGCGTTCTTGTAGCCAATCACGTTGAAGGCGCCGAAACGCTTTTCCTTGTCGTTGGAGTGCATCAGCGACGACAGCGTGTAGTGCGCCTCGCCCGTGAGCGTGCCCCAGCCCGACATCGACATGGAGAACTCACCCCGGGTACGGGCGGGGAAGAAGACGGCCGCCGGCTGCGCGTTGGCACGCACATCGATTCCGATGGCCGCCAGCATTTGGGCGACGGACGTACCCACCTGGCGATCACCCGGCAGGCGATCGCTGGTGAAGCTGAAGGTAATCCGGAAACCGTTGGGGTAGCCGGCCTCGGCCATCAGCTTCTTGGCGCGCGCCGGGTCATAGACGCGCTGGGGAAGGGTCTTGCTGAAGCCGAAGATACTGGGCGTGACCAACTGGTTCTGCGCGCGACCGAGGCCCTCCATCGCGATCTCTGCAAGGGCCTTTCGATCGATGGCCAGATCGATCGCCTCGCGCACACGGGCATCCTGGAGCGGGTTCCTGGGCAAGGGCGAGCCGTCCTTCGCACTGACCTGCTTGGGATTGTCCTTGACATCCATCTCCATGTTGAACACGTAGACGGTATCGACCTTTGCAACATTGAGCTTGTTGTCGCGCTGGAGCGACGCTACATCCGAGGCGGGGACCCGGACGATCAGGTCAAGCTGCCCGGCCTTGAGCTGGGCAACGCGCGCGGCGTCGTTTGGAATCTCCTTGCGAATGTGACGTTGCCAGGGCTCGGCACCGCCCCAGTAGCCATCGAAGCGTTCAAGGACCATCTGATCCTTGGGTGTCCATGAGACGAACTTGTAAGGACCTGTACCGACGGCGGCTTTGCCGCTGTTGAATGCCGGATTGGCGGTCTCTTTGGTGAGTCCCGCCGCCGCCTTCGATGAGACGATGAACAGGCGGATGAAATCGTTGGGCAGCGTCGGCGCGGGTCCGTCGGTGTGAACGCGAACCGTGAGTGGGTCGACCACGGTGACTGACTTCACGCGCCGGATGTAGATGATCGTGGGGTTCGGCCCGGAGACGGTCGGGATCCGTTCGATCGAGAACTTGACGTCCTCGGCGGTGAAATCCGAGCCATCGTGAAACTTGACGCCCGGTCGCAGTTTGAATTCCCAAGTGGTGGGATCGACCGCCCGCCAGCTGGTGGCCAGGCGCGGTTCGATCTCAAGTCCCCGACCGGACCACACCAGCGTGTCGAATACATGCTTGAGCGCTTCGGCGTGGGTACCGGTTGCGGTGAAGTGCGGGTCGATCGATTCGGGGCCCGCACGGACACCGATCGTAAGGGTCTGGGCATGGACACTCGAAAGGCTTGCACCGCCCAGGGCTGCGGCGATCGCGAGCGCCTTCACGGTTTTCGGGAACAGCTTCATGGTTGGGTCTCCACCTGATTGAGCCGAACGGACGGCCGTACGGCATGGATTGAAGAAGCGCGCTGTGTTGAGGGGCGATGCCTCAGGGTTGCGGGGCGATGCCTCAGGGCCTGACCTCGACAGCTTGACAAACTGCACCCCGCTCAGTCAAGTTATGTCTTCCATTCAACCGTGACGAGCACCGCTCGGCCTCTCTGGATACAAACCGATGCGGATCGCTGATACCCACTGGATGCAGCTCGAGGCGCAGTTGCGCGTCGATGACCGTTGCGTCATGCCCCTTGGGAGCGTTGAACAGCACGCCTATCTGAGCCTGTGCGTGGACATGATCCTCTCGGAGAAGGTCGCGGTCGATGCGGCCCAACCGCTGGGCATTCCCGTGTACCCTGCGCAACCCTTCGGCGTGACGCCCTACTTCAGTGATTTCCCGGGCACGGTGAGCCTGCGGCTGTCCACCTACATTGCCCTGGTCGATGACATTCTCGAGAGCCTCTATCGTTCGGGTTTTCGCAGAATCCTGCTGGTCAACGGCCACGGGGGGAATTCGCCGATCCAGGGCTTTCTCAGTGAATGGATGGCGCGCCGCCGCGACGCTCGGGTGCGGCTGCACGATTGGTGGAAATCACCCAGGACCTGGGCCGAGGTGCAGCGGCTCGATCCGGCCGCCTCGCATGCAAGCTGGATGGAGAACTTTCCCTGGACTCGATTGGCTGGCGTGACGATGCCCTCGGGCAGCAAGCCCAGGGTGGATTACTCGAAGCTTCAGATTTCGAATCCGGCCCAGGTGCGTGAACTCGTTGGCGATGGCAACTATCATGGTCCGTATGCCCGAGACGATCAGGACATGATGAAGCTCTGGCAGGTCGCTGTCGAGGAGACCCGCGACCTGCTCGAGCACGGCTGGGGCTGATGACGGCCTTTCTTGTCCAGCGGCTGCTGCAGGCGGCCGTGGTCATGCTTGCGATCTCGGTTCTGGTGTTCGTGGGTGTGTTCGCGATCGGTAACCCGATCGACGTGCTGATCGCGCCCGACGCAACCCAGCAGATCCGCGAGGAAACGATCGCGCGCTACGGCTTTGACCAGCCGCTCTGGCGACAGTACCTGTCATTCATCGAGCGGCTGCTGAGCGGTGACCTCGGGCGCTCCTTTGTCTTCAATCTGCCGGTGCTCGACCTCATCCTGTCACGGCTTCCAGCGACCCTGGAACTGACCCTCGTTGCGGTGATCGGTGCAACCCTCATCGGCGTGCCGCTCGGCATGTATGCTGGTTATCGGCCCGACCACTGGTTTTCCCGCCTGGCGATGGGTATTTCCGTCCTCGGTTTCTCGGTACCCACCTTCTGGATCGGCCTGGTGCTGATCTTTGCCTTTGCAGTGTCGCTGGGCTGGCTCCCCGCCGGTGGGCGGGGTGACACGCTCGCCTGGCTGGGGACCGAATGGAGTGTACTGACCGCCAACGGCTGGCAGCACCTGCTTTTGCCGGCGCTCAACCTGTCGCTCTTCAAAATGGCCATGATGATGCGTCTGGCGCGCTCGGGCACCCGCGAGCTCATGATGAGCGATACCGTCCGTTTTGCACGGGCGGCGGGTGAATCGGACTGGACCATCCTGCGCCATCATGTGTTGCGGCTGATCGCCATCCCGATCGTGACTGTGTTCGGGCTCGAACTGGGATCCACCCTGGCGTTTGCAGTCGTCACCGAGACGATCTTTTCGTGGCCGGGGGTCGGCAAGCTGATCATTGATTCGATCCAATCACTGGACCGCCCCGTGATGGTCGCCTATCTGATGCTCGTCGCGCTGTTATTCATTCTGATCAATCTGGTGGTCGATCTGGTCTACGCACTGCTTGATCCGCGACTGAGGGGACGCTCGTGAAGGTCGACTCGCCGAGCGCTCAGTTCTGGAACGAATTTTCCGAAAACCGGGTGGCGTTGGTCGGTCTGGTGATGGCGCTTCTCCTGGTGGCTGCCGCGCTCTTTGCGCCGCTCTTTGCGCCGCAGGACCCGTACGATCTCGCCTCGCTTGTTCTGGCCGATGCCCGACGCCCGCCGGGCTATGTCAACGCCGCCGGCTTCACCTATTGGCTGGGATCGGACGCCCAGGGGCGAGACCTGTTCTCGGCAATTCTGCATGGCCTGCGAATTTCCGTGCAGGTGAGTCTGACGGCGGGGTCGATTGCGCTTGTGCTCGGCGCGGTGATGGGCGCGACGGCGGCCTTCGCCGGCGGCCGTGTTGAAAGCCTGATCATGCGCCTGGTCGACCTGCAGTTGTCCTTTCCGGCGATTCTTCTGGCGCTGGTGCTCTCAGCCGTTCTGGGGCAGGGCAAGATGCAGCTGATCATCGCACTGGTGACGGCTCAGTATGCGTATTTTGCGCGCACCGCGCATGGCGCAGCGAGTGCCGAGCGGAGCCGCGACTATGTCGAAGCGGCTCGATCGACGCCGCTCTCGTCGGCCCGTGTGATTCGTCGGCACATCCTGCCCAATTGCCTGCCCCCCCTGATCGTCGTGGCGACCGTGCAGGTGGCCAACGCGATCTCGCTCGAGGCGACGCTTTCTTTCCTGGGTCTGGGCTTGCCGGTCACCGAACCTTCGCTGGGCATGCTGATCGCCAACGGTTTTCAGTACATGCTGTCGGGCCGATACTGGATCTCGATCTTTCCGGGCATCGCGCTCATTCTTCTCATCGTGTCGATCAACCTGGTGGGCGATCAGGTGCGCGACCAGTTCAATCCGAGGTTGCGGCGATGACGGGTCAAGAGGCGTCGCGGCCGGCTTCTTCGCCGCTGCTTGAGGTGCGTGACCTGGCCACCCATTTTCATGCGCGTCGGGGAGTACTGAAAGCACTGGACGGCGTCTCGTTTGATATTGGCGCGGGTGAGATCGTCGGCCTGGTCGGCGAATCGGGCTCAGGCAAAAGCATGACGGGTTTTTCGATTCTCGGTCTGATCGATCCCCCGGGGCGCATCGTTGCGGGCTCGGTCCGGCTTGCTGGACGTGAGCTGGTCGGCCTGCCCGCTTCAGCACTGCGCAGGATCCGGGGTCGCAAGGTGGCCATGATCTTCCAGGACCCGATGGCCACCTTGAACCCCGTTCTGACGGTGGGCGACCAGATCCGGCTGGCGATCGAAGCGCACCAGAAGGTGTCGGCGGCCGAAGCGCGCGCGCGTTCGATCGATGTGCTGTCTCGGGTGGGTATCCCGGACGCAGGCCGTCGCCTGGATGCCTGGCCCCACCAGTTTTCCGGCGGGATGCGTCAGCGGGTCGCGATTGCAATCGCGCTTTTGCACCGTCCGGATCTGATCATCGCCGATGAGCCCACCACGGCGCTCGACGTGTCGATCCAGGCTCAGATCCTTTCGGAGATTGCCTCGCTCGTCAAAGAGCTCGGCACGGCGCTCCTCTGGATCAGTCATGATCTGGCAACCGTTTCGGCTCTGGCCCAGCGTTTGCTGGTCATGTATGCGGGAAAGATCGTCGAGGCGGGTCCCATCGCTCAGGTACTCTCTGCGCCCAGGCACCCCTACACCCGAGGCTTGATCGGGTCTCTGCCGCAATTCGCGCGGCGGGGCGAGCCGCTCGCTCAGATCCCCGGGCTGCCCCCTTCTCTGGATGCCCTGCCGGGGGGCTGCGCCTTTGCGCCGCGATGCTTCGCGGCCACCCCGACCTGCCGCGTCGAGGCTCCCGAGGCCTCTGCGGCGGGGCCGCGCAGCTGGCGCTGCCATCATCCGCTTGATCGAGGTGGATCTTGACGGCCCCGGGTCATCCGCAGGTTCAGGCCTCGGCCACCGGAGAGGCGGGACCGGCCGGTGCAGTGCCGCTGCCCGTTCAGATCGAAGCCCGCTCGGTTTCGCGCCAGTTCGCGTCCCCGCAGGGTGCGCTTCGCGGGCTGGCGGTTCGCGCGGGCCTGGCTTCGCCGCGGCCCGTCGTCCAGGCCGTCTCGGAGGTCAGTCTGACGGTTGCCCGGGGCGAGGTGCTCGGACTGGTGGGCGAATCGGGCTGTGGCAAGAGCACCCTGGGGCGAATGTTCGCGGGCATCCTGCAACCGACCTCGGGCGAGGTGCGGATTGCGGGCGAGCCCGTCTTCGAGGCCGGGTCTGGACGAAAATCCACCACGCGCGTACAGATGGTTTTTCAGGATCCGTTCGCCTCGCTCGATCCGCGGATGAGGGTCGGGGACCAGATCGCCGAGGGCCCGCTCGCCCACCGTTTGTGTCAGACCCATCAGGCGTCGGACTACGTCGCCGGATGGTTGTCCCGAGTGGGGCTGGATGCGTCAGTTGCCAGTCGTTTTCCGCACCAGTTTTCAGGGGGGCAGAGACAGCGGATCGCGCTTGCCCGCGCCTTGGCCATGCAGCCCGACACCCTGATCTGTGACGAGCCGGTCGCGTCGCTCGATGTCTCGATTCAGGCGCAGGTGCTCAACCTGCTGCTTGAACTGAGGCGCGAACTTGGTCTGACCCTGCTCTTCATCAGCCATCACCTCGGGGTGGTCCGCCATGTCGCCGATCGCGTCGCCGTCATGTACCTGGGACGGGTGGTCGAGCTGGGACCGACCGATGCGCTCTACGAATCGCCTGCGCATCCCTACACCCGCGCGCTGCTGGACAGCGTTCCAGAACTGACCCTTCAGGAAGGTGTGCGGCGCGGCTTTCATCCGATTCGCGGTGAGCTGCCCTCGCCGCTCGCCCCGCCGCCGGGCTGCCACTTTCACCAGCGTTGCCCGAGCGCCCTGCCGCGCTGCAGCCGTGACGGGCCCCGCGTCACTTCGATCGGTGAGGACCGTCAGGTGGCGTGCTGGCTGGCCGAGGGTTCGGATTGATCGCGAGTAGCGCTTCGACGTGGGCCGCCTTGGGCAAGGGTGCGACGGCCCCCAGCCCTTGAACGGCCAGCGAGGCGGCCAGGTTCGCCCGGTGAGTGGCGGCGAACAGGTCGTCCCCCGCGCACAACCGCGCCAGCAGGTAGCCCGAAAAACAGTCGCCCGCACCCGTCGCGTCGACGACCGGGACGCGCCGACCCGGAACGTACAGCGAATCGGCGCCGGTGCTTGCCAGCGCACCTTCGGGACCGAGCTTGAGGACCACGTGTCGGGCCCCCTGGTCGTGGCACCAGTTCACGATGGATTGCGGCACACTCAGGCCACACAGGCTGACCATATCCTCCAGACTGGGCAGAAACAGATCACAGTGGGCCAGGGCGGCTTTCAGGCAGGCGGTGGCGCGCGCGAGTGGCCACAGCTTGAGCCGGAGATTGGCGTCCAGTGACACGCGCGTGTCCTGAGCGTGTGCGGTCTGGATCGCCGCCAGCACGGTGTCGCACGCGCTGTCTGAGATCGCCATCGAGATGCCCGAGACATGCAGCCAGCGGCTGTCGCGCAGCCGCTGGGCGACGGCCGGATGGCCCAGCCAGTCAGGGGTCATGCGGCTGGCGGCCGAGCCCTTTCGCCGGTATTCAAAGACATGGCCCTCCGGTCCATGGCTGACAAAATAGAGGCCGGTGTCCTCGCCGCGCTCGAGCGTTACGCCGCCCACGTCCACGCCCTCGTCGCGCCAGAGTGTGTGCAGGGCCCGTCCGAAGCGATCATCGCCCAACCGGGTGAGGTAGGCGCACCGTGCGCCCGCACGGGCTGCGGCGATGATGGCGTTACTGGTATCGCCCCCAAAACCTTGCACGTGATCGGCCGCGTCCGGGCGGGTCTGGTTGAACTCGACCATGGCCTCTCCCAGTCCGCAGACATCGAAGGAATCGACCTGCAGATCGCGGGAAGCGGGATCAGGGGCGGTATGAGGATGGGTCATGGGGCGCTCTTGTGCGAAGCCTGCCATGCTTTGACAAAGGCGCGTGCGCGTTCGCCGACGAGGGCTGCCGGATCGCCGGGCTTGTACAGGGCCGACCCCAGGCCAAAGCCGCTGGCGCCGGCCGCACGGTAGGGCCCCATCGAATGGGGCGTGATGCCGCCCACCGGAAGCAGCCGCACGCTCGGCGGCAGCACCGCCCGCAGGGCCTTGAGTCCAGGGGGCGGGATCAGTTCGGCCGGAAACAGCTTGAGCGCATGTGCACCGTGGCGAAGCGCCGTGAAGGCCTCGCTCGGCGACATGACCCCGGGCACGCTGACCAGACCCCGGGCCACGGTGGCCGTCACGACTTCGCTGTCGAAATGGGGCGATACGATCAGCTGACCCCCGGCGTCCTGAACCTGACGGACCTCGTCGGTCGTCCCCACGGTGCCCGCACCGATGACTGCATCGGGCAGATGATTCGACAAGCGCGCGATGCTCTCGAAGGCGCGTGGCGAATTGAGCGGGACCTCGATCAGGCGAAAGCCCGCTTCGAACAGGGCCGCGCCCACTGGGACGGCCTCGCTGGGCGACAGACCGCGCAGGATGGCGACCAGCGGCAGTTGTTGAAAGGTCCGATCAAAGGCGTTCAGGGCAGACATGAGCATTCACAGACACTGGGAAAAACGCCACAGCGCAGACCAGCTGGCCTGAGGGGGCGCGCATTCGGCGGCCACACCCGCGATCGAGAGGGCGTGCTGATAACGACGGCTGAGGTGATCGGCACCGACCAGCCAGAGCGGTGCCCGGTCGGCAGCGGCCTCTTGACGGATTTCCTCGCCAATCACCAGCCCGGACAGATAGTCGCTCAGTCGCGCGGCCGCGACCCGCTCGAAGAGCGCCAGCGTCCGGGTGCTGAACGCATTGTGCAGCAGACCGCGCCCCTCGAGGGCGCGTCGCACGCCCTCGGCGAAGGCCTCCGAATCAGGTTCCCCGTCGGTCGCGGGCAGGGTACGCGCGAGGAGCGATTGATGTCGCAACAACTGATAGCACTCGCCCGTCATGTAGGTCTTGAAGTGCTGGATACGCCCGTCGCGAACCGTCACCCATTTGCTGTGCGTGCCGGGCAGGACCAGTGTGGCGTCGCGCAGATCGAGCGCCCGTAGCGTGCCGAGCACCTGCACCTCTTCGCCGCGCATCACATCGGGCGGCTCGGCCCAGGGATCGGCCGGGTGAGAGTCGCCGCAGCACAGGCCCGGTACGATGGCCAATCGACCCGGTTCGATCCAGTGCAGTGCCGCGGCGAGCTCGTTCCAACCCGCCGGGCAGGGGCAATAGGGGGCCATCTGCCAGCCTTGTTGACTGCCCACCATGCCGGCCATCAGACAGAGCGTGTCTTCGGCCCACCAGTCACCCAGAGCGGCCTGAAAGACCGTCTCGAAGCCGCCGGCCGGCACGTGCAGGATGCCCATGGGCGTCTCACGCTCCTCGAGCACCTGACCCTGCGCGTCCAGCCGGGCCGCCCGCAGCGAGCTGGTCCCCCAATCGACGGCGATCATGGGTGGGCGTTCCGGATCAGGCAATGAGCGGAGCTTGGGGTTCAGCCATCGAGTCCCGATAGCGCATGGGCTGGATAGCCTGGCCGGCTGCGGCAATCCGCGATGTACTGCTCGACGATCGCCTTGAAGGAGGGGTCAGGCTGCAGGCCCAGTGCCGCAGCGCGCTCGGCGCGGGCGCCCCGAGCCCAGTTGCTGACGATACCCGCAATGCGCTCGTCGCGCTCGAAGCGGACCCGATTGCGGACCGTCGGGCCGGCGACGTCGGCCAGGGCATCGAGCATATCGCCCACGCGTACATTCAGGCCGGGCAGGTTCAACGCCAGTCGGCCACCCATGGCCTCGGCGGGGGCCTGGTAAACGGCCATGAGCCCGGCAATGGTGTTTGCCGGTGACGCCAGCGGGTGGGTGACGTCGGGGTCGACTGGACAGACGGTATCGACGCCGGCCAACGGCTCGCGGATGATGCCGCTGAAAAAGGACGATGCGGCGCCATTGGGCTTGCCGGGGCGGACCACGACGGTCATGAGACGCGCTGAGCGACCGTCGATGAAACCCTTGCGGGTGTAGTCGGCGATCAGATATTCGGACATCAGCTTGTGCGTACCGTAGGAGGTCTGTGGCGACGGCAGGGTGTGATCGGTGACCAGAGCGGGCATCGCCTGCCCGTTCACGGGACCGTACACCGCGACCGAGCTGGCGAAGACCAATCGGGATACTGTTCCCGACTGACGCAGACCTTCGAGCAGGGCGCGCGTGCTGTCGAGATTGGAGCGCAGGCCCAGCTCGAAATCGAGCTCGCATTCGCCCGAAACGGCCGAGGCCAGGTGGAACACGCCGTCAAAGCCGCTGGCAAACAAGGACGTCTGGGCGAGCATCGGGCCGGCCTCTGCGCGTACTCGGGGGTCGGCCAGCAGATCCGGTGGAGGCGCGAACAGGTCGGCAATGACCAGTTCCGTGACGGGCTGGCCGTTGAGGCCGTGCTGCAGGATCTCGCGGGCGAGACGGGCGCCTACAAAGCCGCCGCCGCCGGTCAGAAGGATTCTCATGTCGGGCATTCCCTTGAGGGCGGGTCTTCAGTGATTGTCCTTGGGAACGAAGGCGCCACGCTGGCCGACCAGAAAATCGAGGTCGGCCCCCTCATCGGCCTGCAGGACGTGATCGATGTAGAGCTTCCAGTAGCCCGAATCGAGCGGCGGCTTGGGGGCTTGCCACTCGGCCAGCCGGCGCTCGAGTTCGGCTTCGCTGATGTCCAGGTGCAGACGACGTTCGGGCACGTTGAGTTCGATCATGTCGCCATTGCGCACCACGGCCAGGGGCCCGCCGGCCGCGGCCTCGGGTGCGGTGTGCAGCACCACGGTGCCGTAGGCGGTGCCGCTCATGCGTGCATCGCTGATCCGCACCATGTCGGTGATGCCCTTGCGCAGCACCTTGGGCGGCAGCGGCATGTTGCCGATCTCGGCCATACCCGGGTAGCCCTTGGGGCCGCAGTTCTTGAGGACGAGGATGCAGGTCTCATCGACATCCAGGTTCTCGTCATCGATGCGGGCGTGAAAGTCCTCGCTGTCTTCGAACACGACCGCGCGGCCGCGGTGGACCAGCAGAGCGGGTGTGGCCGCACTGGGCTTGATGACCGCACCGCGTGGTGCCAGGTTGCCGCGCAGGATGGCGATGCCCGCCTTGTCCTTGAAGGGCTGATCGAAGGATTTGATGACGCGGGGGTCGAAGTTCTTTGCGTCAGAAATGTTTTCGGCCACGGTCTTGCCGCTGACGGTCACGATGTCCTTGTGCAGCAGATGCTCGATTTCCTTCATCACCACGGGCAGCCCCCCGGCGTAGCAGAAGTCCTCCATGAGGTGCTCGCCCGAGGGTTGCAGGTTGAGCAGGCAGGGCATATCGCTGCCCAGCCGGTCAAAGTCGTCCACGCCCAGTGCGACGCCCAGACGCCGGGCAATGGCGATCAGATGGATCACTGCATTGGTCGAGCCGCCGATGGCCGCGAGGGTTCGGATCGCGTTCTCGAAGGCTTCTCGTGTGAGGACCCTGGAAATGGTCTGGTCTTCGTGGACCATCTCGACGACGCGTCGCCCCGCTTGACGGGCCAGCACATTGCGGCGGCCATCCACTGCGGGGTAGGCGGCATTGCCGGGTAAACCGATTCCGAGCGCCTCGACCATGCTGGCCATGGTGCTGGCCGTGCCCATGGTCATGCAATGACCGTGACTGCGATGCATGCAGCTTTCGGCCTCGAAGAAGTCCTGCAGCTTGAGTGTGCCGGCTCGCACCTGTTCGCTCATGCTCCAGACACCGGTACCGGAGCCCAGTTGCTGGCCGCGCCACTTGCCGTTGAGCATCGGTCCGCCCGACACGCCGATCGTGGGCAGGCCGACGCTTGCCGCACCCATCAGCAGGGACGGCGTTGTCTTGTCGCAGCCCATCAGCAGCACGACCCCATCGATCGGGTTGCCCCGAATGCTTTCCTCGACATCCATGCTCGCCAGATTGCGGTAGAGCATGGCCGTGGGCCGGAGCAGGGTCTCGCCCAGCGACATCACCGGGAATTCGAGGGGGAAGCCGCCCGCCTCGTACACGCCGATCTTGACCTGTTCGGCCAGCGTTCGGAAATGACTGTTACAGGGGGTGAGTTCGCTGAACGTGTTGCAGATACCGATCACCGGACGGCCATCAAACTGATCGTGCGGCACACCCTTGCCTTTGACCCAGCTGCGATACATGAAGCCATCGCGATCCTGGCGGCCAAACCACTGCTGGCTGCGTAACTCGCTCGCGGGCTTTCTGGGGGGGGGCTTGCTCATTGTGGCTCCGTCGTGAGGGCGGGGTGAGAGGATTGATCGTCGATATAGATATTATGGTAATACTATTGAGGCCTGCCTTCAATGCATACCAGAGGCATCGAACACGGCAAGCGCGTGCGGGTTGCTCCGGACCGCTCAGCGTGGTCAAGGGTTTGTCCGCGTTGATGCGGTCTTGTTAGAAACATCGTATCGTCATACCATTAAAAGATGATGTCCAGCGTAATCAAGAACGTTCACGGCAACACGCTCGATCTGCTGGGCGAGGCCGTCGTTTCGGGCCGCTACCCCTGCGGCAGCACGCTGCCGCCTGAGCCCGTTCTGGGCGAGTCGCTCGGCGTCAGCCGAACAGTGGTGCGCGAAGCGATCAAATCGCTGATTGCCAAGGGCCTGGTCACAACGGGCCCCAAGGTCGGCACGCGCGTGCAGCCCGAAGACCATTGGAACTGGTTTGACCCGGATGTAATCACCTGGCGCTCCAAGGCTGGCATCACGCCCGAGTTCCTGCGCGATCTTCAGGACTTGCGCAGGATCGTGGAACCGGCCGCGGTCCGGCTGGCGGCCGAACGCGCCACGGCGCAGGACATCGCCGACCTGGAGGCTGCTTTTTCCGGTATGGAGCATGCGTTGCGATACGGCGGCGATTATGTGACCCACGACCTGCTTTTTCACCAAGGGCTCTTGCGTGCAGGCGGCAATCGGCTGCTGCTCCATATGAGCAAGGCCCTCAGCGCATTGCTGCGCATCAGCTTCGATCTGTCCACCCGCAAGAAGGACGGGCCATTACGCTCGCTGCCCCTGCACCGCAACGTGCTCGATGCGGTCGTTGCTCGCGATCCCGCTCGGGCCGAAAAGGCCATTCGTGTTCTGATCGAGGGTGCGCATCAGGACATCCAGGACGTCCTGTCGCGCGGTCTGCGTCCGCGCACAGCGTCCAGGGCGGGCCTGTCGAAACCCGACAAGCGTCGCAAGGCGGCCTGAGGTCTGACCGATGCAGAAGATCATCGACCTCTTCTTCCGTTTTCTGGAACTCCTCATCGTCGTGGCCATGGTGGCCATGGTCGGGATGGTGTTCGGCAATGTGGTGCTCCGCTACGGCTTCAATTCCGGCATTGACATTTCCGAGGAGATGTCTCGCTACTGCTTCATCTGGCTCACGTATATCGGCGCCCTGGTCGCCATGCGCGACCAGGCGCACGTGCGTGTGGACATCGTCGTCAAGGCGCTTCCGCGGGCGGGTCGAAGGGTCTGTTTCATGCTCAGCGAGGGCATCATGCTGGGCATCAATGTGCTGTTCTTCATCGGCACCTTCCAGATGCACGAACTGCAGGTGACCAACGTCTCGGTTGTGGTGGGACTGCCCATGATCTGGATATACGGCATCGGTTACGTCGTCAGCGTGGTGATGGCCCTCATGAACGTCCATGCGCTGTGGCGCCTGCTGGGCGGCCCCTGGCCTGAAGAGGATCCGTCTCAGGGCGGACTGAAGGATCTGAAAGGCTGAGCCATGACCGTGACTGTCTTCGTGCTCAGTCTGCTCGGCGCCATGGCGCTTGGGATGCCGATCGCCTACGCCCTGCTGTTCTGCGGGGTGGTGCTGATGGTGTTTCTCGGGGCGACCAGCACGGTCGTGTCCTTTGACAGCCAGATTCTGGCTCAACGGTTTGTCGACGGTGCGGACAGCTTTGCTTTACTGGCCGTGCCCTTTTTCGTTCTGGCGGGCGAGTTCATGAATGCGGGCGGTCTGAGCCGGCGCATCATCAATCTCGCCATGGCGTGGGTGGGCCATCTGCGGGGCGGGCTGGGCTATGTCGCCGTCATGGCGGCCATCATCATGGCGTCCCTGTCGGGGTCGGCGGTGGCGGATACGGCTGCACTGGCCACGCTGCTGATCCCGATGATGCGCAATGCCGGCTACGACGTCGCGCGAGCCTCCGGGTTGATCGCAGCCGGCGGCATCATTGCACCCATCATTCCACCGTCCATCGGTCTGATCGTCTTTGGGGTGGCCGGGAACGTCTCCATCACCAAGCTCTTTCTGGCCGGTATCGTCCCCGGTATCCTGATGGGGGTCGCGATCGGGATCGCCTGGTGGCTGGTGTCGCGCTCCGAGAACGTGCCCACGCAACCCCGGATGTCCATGCCCGAGCGCCTGCGCCACACCCGCGACGGTCTGCTCGCCTTGTCCTTGCCGGTGATCATCATCGGCGGCATGAAGATGGGCGTGTTCACACCGACCGAGGCGGCGGTGGTGGCGGCCATGTTCAGCTTCGTGGTGGGGCTTTTCGTCTACCGCGAGCTCAAGCTCAACCAGCTCTACAGCCTGATCCTGTCAGCGGGCAAGACCACCGCGGTCGTCATGTTTCTGGTGGCTGCGGCCATGGTGAGCGCCTGGCTGATCACGGTCGCCAACATCCCCGCGCAGGTCGTCGGCCTGCTGGAACCCCTGCTCGACAGCCCCAAGTTGCTGATGCTGGTGCTGATGGCGGTCATCTTGGTCGTCGGCACCGCGCTTGATTTCACGCCGACGGTGCTCATCCTCACGCCCGTGCTGATGCCGGTGGTGGTCAAGGCCGGCATTGATCCGGTGTACTTTGGCGTCCTGTTTATCATGAACAATGCCATCGGGCTGATCACGCCCCCGGTGGGCAATGTGCTCAATGTGATCTGTGGGGTCGCACGGATCGGTCTGGACCAGGCCTTCAAGGGGGTCCTGCCCTTCCTGCTGGCCCATCTGGTGGTCTTGTTCAGTCTTGTGCTGTTTCCCGAGATCGTCACGGTTCCATTGAAGTGGTGGATGCGATAAGCCTGTTCTTTTTAAACCAACCCCAGAGGAGACTTCCCAAATGAAACGACGAGCCCTGGCCACTCTGATTGCCGGTGCCGCCTTGCTGGCGGTCCAGAGCGCTTCTGCCCAGTACACAGAGCGCACCATCAAGTTCACCAATGGCGTTGCGGCCGACCATCCGGTCGCAGACGGTCTGCGGCGCATGCAGCAAGTGCTCGATGCCAAGACCGGCGGCAAGATCAAGATCAACGCTTTCTGGAGCGGGTCGGCGGGCGGTGACCTGCAGGCCACACAGGCCCTGCGTGCGGGCACGCAGGAAATGGTCTGCACCTCGAGTTCGCCGCTGGTGGGTATCGTCAAGGAACTGGGCGTCTTCGATCTGCCCTTCCTCTTTGCCAACGAGAAAGAGGCGGACGCCGTGCTCGATGGCCCGGCGGGCGAATACTTCAACAAGAAGCTCGAGGCCGTCGGCCTGATCAACCTCGCTTACTGGGAAAACGGCTTTCGCAATCTCACCAACAGCAAGCGTCCCGTGGCCCGGGTCGAGGATTTCGGTGGGGTGAAAGTCCGGGTGATGCAGAACAACATCTTCCTCGACACCTTCAAGACCCTGGGCACCAACGCGGTACCCATGGCGTTCGGCGAGGTGTTCACCGCGCTGGAGACGCGGACCATCGATGGCCAGGAAAATCCGTTCGTCACCATCGACACGTCCAAGTTCTACGAGGTGCAGAAGTTCCTCAGCGTGACCCGTCATGCCTACACGCCGTTCCTGGTGCTCTATAGCAAACGCCTGTGGGACAAGCTGAGCCCGGCCGAGCAGGCGGTACTGCGTGAAGCCGCCATCGAAGGTCGCAAGGCGCAGCGTGCCGCGATCCGTGCCCAGAGCGACAAGGCGCTGGCTGCGCTCAAGGCCAAGGGGATGCAGGTAAACGAGATCAGCCCGGCCGAACAGAAGCGCATGTTCGAAAAGGTCAAGCCGGTGTATGACAAGCACCAGGCCTCGATCGGTCCCGAAGCCATCAATATGGTGTTCGACGCCCTTAAAAAGGCACGGGGCGGCTGATCCTCGGTCGACCGGGCCGCAAGGGCTTTGCCGTGCGGCCCTTTTCCGTTCTGAGACGCTCTTCATGAAGATCACCCAAGTCGAAACGCTGCGCCTGGGCGAGTTTCCCAACATCATCTGGGTGCGCCTGCACACCGACGAGGGACGGGTCGGTCTTGGTGAAACCTTCATGGGCGCGGCTGCAGTCGAGGCCTACGTACACGAGTGGGTCGCGCCCAAACTGCTGGGCAAGGATCCGCTGGCCATCGAGGCCCGCAATCGCGAGCTGGCCGGCTATCTGGGTTGGCGGGGGTCCGGCGTAGAGACCCGCGGCAATTCGGCGGTGGATATCGCGCTCTGGGATCTTTTTGGCCAGGCCGCCGGGATGCCGCTTTATACCGCGCTGGGCGGGCGCAGTCGTGACCGTATCCGCATCTACAACACCTGCGCGGGCTATCAGTACGTCCGCCAAAGTACCAACCAGACGTCCTCGAATTGGGGCCTGGGGAATGCGCAGGGGCCGTACGAGGACCTGCAGGGCTTTCTGCACCATGCCGACGAACTCGCAGAGTCCCTGCTCTCCGAAGGCATTACGGCGATGAAGATCTGGCCTTTCGATATCGCAGCCGAGAAAAGTGATGGCCAGTACATCAGCCCGTCCGACCTCGAGCAGGCGCTTGAGCCGTTTCGCAAGATCCGCCGTGCGGTGGGCGAGCGGATGGACATCATGGTCGAGTTCCATAGTCTCTGGCGCCTGCCCATGGCACGCAGGATCGCCCGTGCACTCGAGCCCTTCAATACCTTCTGGCATGAGGACGCCATTCGCATGGACAGTCTGGATCTGCTGAAGGCGTACGCAGAGGACTGCACGGCACTGATTTGTGCCAGCGAGACCCTCAGCTACAAGTGGGGCTTCAAGGACTATCTCCAGACCGGCGTGGCGGGGGTGGTGATGCTCGACCTGAGCTGGTGCGGTGGCCTGAGCGAAGCGCGAAAGATTGCTGCGATGGCCGATGCCTGGCAACTGCCCGTGGCCCCGCACGACTGTACGGGGCCGGTGGTCTGGGCCGCGTCCACCCACCTGTCGCTGCACGCACCCAACGCGCTGATCCAGGAATCTGTGCGTGCGTTCTACAGCGGCTGGTATCGCGAACTCGTGACCGAATTACCGATCGTTGAGAACGGCACCATCCGCCTGAATGACCGACCCGGCCTGGGCCTGCAGTTGCTACCCGACCTGCACCGACGGGCTGATGCCGTGCAGCGGGTGTCCGAACTGTGATCCCGTTTGTATGACCTCGCCCGACACACCTGATGCCATGACTCCGTTGAGCGCCGATCCGGTTCGTTGTTTACCTGATGACGGGTATGCCGGAACCCTGTTGGCCCGCGTCTGGACCGCCGATGGTCCCCTCCCTGGACCGTCCGTCGCCCTGGTGCGTGCTGGGGGCGTCTACGACCTCAGCGACCAGGTCGCCACGGTCAGCGAATTACTCGAGGAGCCCGATGCAGCGGCCCGGGTACGAGCGATGCCCGGGCGATGCCTGGGTTCACTCAGCGATCTCCTGCACCAAACGCTGAATGCCGCGACCGGACAGATCACCGGACCCCATTTCCTTGCGCCCTGCGACCTTCAGGTCATCAAGGCCGCCGGCGTGACCTTCGCCACCAGTCTGCTCGAGCGGGTCATCGAAGAGCGGGCTGCCGGGGACCCGACCCGTGCGCGCGCGATCCGGGCCCAGGTCGCGGAGGCCGTCGGTGAAGACGTGCAGGCGGTCCGGCCGGGGTCGTCTCAGGCGATGGCGCTCAAACAGGTGCTGCAGCAGCAGGGGCTCTGGTCGCAATACCTCGAGGTGGGCATTGGCCCGGACGCCGAAGTCTTCACCAAGGCGCCTGTCCTCGCGGCGGTGGGGACCGGCATGCAGGTGGGCATTCGCGCTGACTCGGCGTGGAACAACCCCGAACCCGAGGTCGTACTGGCGGTCAACAGCCGCGGTCAAATCGTGGGGGCGACGCTGGGGAATGATGTCAATCTGCGTGATATCGAAGGCCGCAGCGCGCTACTCCTGGGCAAGGCCAAGGACAACAACGCCTCCTGTGCCATCGGCCCCTTCATCCGCCTGTTCGATGAGACGTTTTCCCTGGATGATGTGCGTCGCGAGACCGTCGACCTGCGGGTGGAGGGGTTGGATGGTTTTGTACTGGAGGGCGTGAACAACATGGCCCGCATCAGCCGCGACCCACAGGAACTGGTCGACCAGACCCTCGCGGCGCATCAGTACCCTGACGGCTTCATGCTGTTCACCGGCACCCTGTTCGCCCCGATCCAGGACCGCGATCATCCCGGGGGTGGCTTTACCCATCACCTGGGCGACGTGGTGCGGATCCGCAGTGCCCACCTGGGCGAATTGTGCAACCAAGTGACTCATTCCGAGCGTGCACCGCCCTGGCGCTTCGGGCTCTCGGCCTTCATGCGCAACCTGGCGATGCGGGGGCTGTTGGGCGAACGGATGACCGCACGCCGGTCATGATCGGCGCTGGATGTTGTTCGGATGGGCACATCAGCGCGCTGTCTGGGCCTCGCTCCTTCAGTTGCATCCCATGTGTCGCCGGTACATCTCGGCGTTGTGACCTTGGGGAATGTTTTTGCAGGGGTCTTCCGCGTAGCCGCGCAGGATGTTGTATCGCTTGATCTGCTCGGGCTTGAGGATCGGCGTTGTCTTGCCATGCTGCGAAAGATGGATGAAGCGGAGCTCGGCCCGGGCCGATTCGGCCTGGGCCAGCGCGCTGCGAAGCCGTGCGTCATCCACTGTGCCCGAAGCGAAGATCGCCTCGAGCGCTGTCTCTGCGGCGATCAATCGTTCGCCTGCGGCGATCGCGGCACGACGCATCTCGTCGAAGAGCGTCTGAATACGCTGTACCTGATCCGGGGTGAGCCCGATCTTGTCGCGGAGTTCCAGCAGATGCGCTGGCCCTGGCATGCCGTTGAGCTCAGCCGGCAGGGCCAGTCCCCATCCTCCCCCTCGCCGTAATTCCTGGATGTCGTTCTCCGACAGCGACTTGATTGCGCGGTTCTGCAGACCGGCATAGGGAGCGGGCGAAGCATGCTTGGGCTGGGCGAGTACCCAGATGGGCAGGCAGAGGCTGACTGTGGCGAGAAAGCGAACGAGTTTCATGAGATTGCCCTTGATGTCAATTTGGCGCAATGATTACAGGTTCAGCGGGTGTGTTCAGTTTCGCAGTTCTGGTTCAGCCAGCCATTCCCGGCCCTTCAGCATCCCCTGCCAGTAAAGAGGGGGCAGCATGCGCTCCTTCAGCAGCCATGCCAAGCGAGACGGCTGGCTTCCATCAATCAGCCACTTTGGAAAGCTGGGCGCCACCTTTCCGCCGTAGAGAAACTCGGCCAGTACGATCTTGCCCCGCTCAACCGTTAACGGACACGAGCCGTAGCCATCGTACTGCGCTGTGCCTTTGAGCTGGCCGCGCGCAGCCAGAACGTTGTGCGCGACAACGGGTGCCTGCTTGCGGGCAGCTGCGGCCGTTTTCGCATTGGTGGTATTGCCCGCATCGCCCAGACCGTAGATGTTCTCGAAACGTTTGTGGCGAAGTGTGATCGGATCGACCTCGACCCATCCCGCCGCATCGGCGAGGGGGCTCGCGCGTACGAAGTCAGGTGCTTTTTGAGGGGGAACGACGTGGATCATATCGAATGTCTTGACAACGATTTCCTTGGTGCCATCGGGCAGGGTCTTGATGAATGTGGCGCTTCGACGGTCGCCATCGATTTCACTCAAGGTGTGCGAGAAATTCAGGTGAATGCTGTAGCGATTGACATATTCCATCAGCGCCGGGACGTAGTCTGCGACGCCGAACAGCACTGCTCCGGCATTGCAGAAGTCAATCTGTATGTCCTTGAGCACGCCTGTGCTTCGCCAGTGATCGGCCGACAGGTACATCGCTTTTTGCGGGGCACCGGCACATTTGATCGGCATGGGCGGTTGGGTAAACACGGCCTGCCCGCCCCGCAGTTGCTGGACCTGTTCCCAGGTGTAGGGCGCCAGGTCGTAGCGGTAGTTGGAGGTGACGCCGTTTCGTCCCAGCGTATCGGTCAGACCGGGGATGGCATCCCAATCGAGCTTGAGTCCGGGACAGACCACCAACTGCTGGTACTTGATCACGCGGCAGCCTTCGAGCACCAGGGCGTTTTGCTCGGGCTCGAACGCGACCACGGCTGAATTGATCCAGCGTACCCCGCGCGGGATCAAGGAACCCATGGGCCGTGCGGTGGTCCGCGCGTCAAAGATCCCGCCTCCAACCATCGTCCAGCCCGGCTGGTAAAAGTGCGTTTCGGCTGGATCGATGATCGCAATATCGAGGCCGGGTTGCCGGGCCAACAGACTGGCCGCAACCGAAATACCGGCAGCCCCGCCCCCAACGATCACGATTTCATGGCGGGCGTCGCTGACCTGGATCGGCGTCTTGCCGCCGTTGACGATCCGCCGAACCACACCCTTCAGGTCGTACCCCGCCTGGGCGGCCGTCTCAAGCAGTTGGGGCGCGGTCTGATGCGGCGCCTGCGACAGGGCCCACATTGTGATCGAGCGCATTCCGGTCCGGCAATAGGCCAGTACCGGTTTGGGCAATTCATCGAGCAGCAATCCGAATGCAACCCCTTGTTCGTCGGTGACCTGCCCGCTGACGGCAGGCAGGCTGCGGACTTCCAGACCACATTGCCGTGCAGCCTGTTCCACTTCGCTGAAAGTGGGCTGGTCAACGCTCTCGCCATCGGGGCGGTTACAGATCAGTGACCGATAGCCCTGCCGCGCAATGTCTGAAAGATGGGACAGCTGAATCTGACTGCAGACAGAAAGCTCACCGTCTATTTTCCTGATCTCCATACCGGCCTCTTGATGTTGAATGCGGACTGCGCCGAGCAACCCGGGCGCCAGGGGCGTGCAAATCTGGACAGGTATACCAACAATCGTGCCAGCCGCGGGGGCCATGAGAATTGGCCGAAATCTCTGTTCGATGGATGATTCCGGACGCTTGACCGATGCCAGGCTCCGGCTCGCTGGCAGAGTTGGATTGACAGTATGGGCAGAATTACTGCCAAATGGCAGTCTTTGGCAGAAACGGGACGGTCAATCCCGACTGCTTTGTGCGACCGGCGAGACAAAGGCGCATCGACCATGAAGACGAGCAAGACCTCCGCCCCACCGATCGACTCGCTCGTGTCCTACCTGCAGCACGACGCCGAGCCTGCAATCGTGCTCGATACCGACTACAGGATCCTGGCAGCGAACGCCGCTTACCAACGCCAGTTTTCGACCGCGGGCAAGCCCTACGTGGGTCATCATTGCTTCCGAATCTCGCACGGCTACGATGTGCCCTGCGACCAGGCGGGTGAGCATTGTCCGATGGCCCGGGCCCACGAGACCAAGGGGCCGGATCGGGTGCTGCACATTCATCACACCCCGCGCGGTCCCGAGCACGTTGACGTTGAATTACGCCCCATTCTGGACGGCAAGGCTCAGGTGATTGCCTATGTGGAACGCCTGAGGACGGTCCGCCAGGCGTCCGCGCGCCCCAGGGAAGAGGGACTGGTGGGGCGATCGCCTGCGTTCATGGCCGCGCTCGCTGCGGTTCAGCGTGTGGCGCCCTCGACCCTTCCGGTTCTCCTGATGGGTGAATCGGGTACGGGCAAGGAACTGTTTGCTCGCGCAGTGCACGAATCGAGCGAGCGCGCGTCTGGACCCTTCGTCGTCGTCGACTGCTCGGGGTTGAGCGATGCGCTTTTCGAAAGCGAATTGTTTGGCTACGAACGAGGCGCCTTCACCGGTGCAACGTCTCGAAAAGCCGGACTTGTGGACACCGCGCACACCGGCACGCTTTTTCTCGATGAAATCGGCGATGTGCCGCTGTCCATGCAAGTGAAATTGCTCCGCCTCATCGAAAGCGGCACCTATCGGCGGGTCGGGGGCGTGGAGATGTTGCGTGCTGACTTCAGATTGGTGGCTGCGACGCACCAGCCGCTCGAGGGCATGCTCGAGAAGGCCCAGTTCAGGCAGGATCTCTATTACCGGATTGCCGCCTTTCCGATCCGCCTGCCCGCGCTACGCGAGCGCAGAGGCGACATTTCGATGCTTGCCGCCTCGCTGCTTCAGCGATCGGCCCGTTCGGGTTCGCCGCGTTCGATTTCGGACGAGGCGTTGAAGATGCTCGAGCACTACAGCTGGCCGGGCAATGTACGGCAGTTGCGCAACGTCCTGGAGCGCGCCCGCCTCTACGCCGACGAAGGCGAGATACGCGTCGAGCATCTGCCGGAGGAGGTCCGCAGCGGCGTGCAGGCCGCTCCGGTTGTACCGGTTGATGGCGCGGCGGGGCTCGGGCTGCCACACGCCGGATCGCTCGATTCCGATACTACGGTCGCTACAGGGCGACGACTCACCGATGCGGTGCTGAGCGGGTTTGTCGCGAACTTTGTGGGCACACGACGCGAAATGGCCCGCGCGCTGGGGCTGAGCGAGCGAACCCTTTACCGTCGGTTGCGAGCGCTGGGGCTCGACTGAGCAAGACGGGTCTACCGGCTGCGCTTATTCAGCTGGCATGGAAGTTGTATGTGGACTGACATGTCTTCGGCGAGCAAACATGACTGAACTTGACCCGATCGTCCTCGCGCGTATCCAGTTCGCGGCCAACATCACCTTTCACATCCTCTTTCCAAGCATCAGCATCGGGCTGGGCTGGGCCTTGCTGTTTTTCAAGCTCCGGTTTCGGCAAACCGGCCACGCGGGGTGGATGGAGGCCTACGGCTTCTGGGTGAAGGTGTTCGCGTTGACCTTTGCGCTGGGCGTGGTCAGTGGCATCACGATGAGCTTCCAGTTCGGTACAAACTGGCCTGGCTTCATGAACACTGTGGGCAACGTCGCGGGTCCCCTCCTGGCCTACGAGGTGCTGACCGCCTTTTTTCTCGAAGCAACGATGCTGGGCATCATGCTGTTCGGCCGCGGGCGCGTGAGCGAACGGGTACACACTCTGGCGACATTCCTGGTCGCCGCGGGCACGACGGCCTCAGCGTTCTGGATCCTGGCTCTGAACTCCTGGATGCATACCCCGGCGGGTTTTGTGATGATCGACGGTCAGGCCCATGTGACGAGCTGGGTCGAGGTGATCTTCAACCCCTCTTTTCCGTACCGACTCGTACACATGCTGCTCGCATCCGGGTTGACCGTGTCGTTCCTGATTGCCGGGCTCTCTGCGTACCGCTGGTTGCGAGGCGACCGTACCGCTTCAGTTTCGGCTGCACTGCGTACAGGCGTGTTAACGGCTGCAGTGCTGATCCCGCTGCAGATCGTGGCAGGTGACCTGCATGGGCTGAACACCATGAAGCACCAACCGGCCAAGTTGGCCGCGATGGAAGGCATCTGGGAAACGCAACGAGGGGTGGGTGCAGTGCTCTTTGCGCTCCCTGACTCGAAGGAAAAGGTCAATCGACTGGAAATCGCGATCCCCAAGCTTGCGTCCTTTTATCTGACCCATGAATGGGACGGTGAAGTGAAAGGATTGAAGGATTTTGGCGACAAGATCCCGCCGGTTGGCCCGGTGTTCTTTGCCTTTCGGATCATGGTGGGAATGGGGCTCTTGATGCTTGGGGTGAGTTGGTTGGCCGCGTGGCGCCTGCGCCGGACATCGCTCATTCATCATGCGCCGGCCTGGCTCTTCAAGAGTCTTGTCCTCATGACCTTTTCAGGCTGGTTGGCCCTGGTCGCCGGCTGGTACGTCACGGAAATGGGCCGGCAGCCCTGGCTGGTGTCGGGCGTGCTGACGACCGCGCAGGCCGCATCAGCGGTGCCGGCACCCTACATCGCATTGAGTCTTGCGATGTATCTGAGCCTTTACGCCTTATTGCTGGCTGCTTATGTTTCGGTCGTTTTCTACCTTGCCCGCAAGGCGGGGGCCGACGGCGAGTCCTCCCCGGATCCAGTACAGCCTCGAGAAGTCCATCCACGGCACCCGGAGGCTGCCCATGCTTGATGCTGCAATCGACCTCAGCACGCCTGCGGGCTGGCTGCCACTTGTCTTTGCCCTGGTGATGGCGCTGGCGATGCTGGCCTATGTGATTCTTGACGGCTACGACCTGGGTGTTGGCGCGCTTCTGTTGAAATCGGACAGCATGCGCGAGCGGGATGCGATGATTGCAAGTATTGGCCCGTTCTGGGACGCGAATGAAACCTGGTTGGTCCTGGGGGTGGGCGTCCTGCTTGTCGCATTCCCACAGGCGCACGGGGTGATTCTGGGCGCGCTTTATCTCCCTGTTGCGTTGATGCTGGCCGGTCTGACCTTGCGAGGGGTGGCCTTTGATTTCCGCGTCAAGGCCAAGGCACAACACCGCCTGCTCTGGGACCGCGCATTTCAGGCTGGATCGCTCACGGCCGCGGGCGCGCAGGGCTACATGCTGGGACAACTCATCACAGGTTTTCGTGATGATGTCGCGAGTATGGCCTTCAGCGCGCTGATTGGTCTCTGTCTGATCGGGGCATATCGCCTGCTTGGAGCAACCTGGCTCATCATGAAAAGCGAGGGCGAGTTGCAGTTGAAGGCCGTTGAGTGGGCCCGCGCAGGGCTCTGGATGACCGCCCTGGGCGTCCTGGCGATTTCGATTGCGTCGCCTCTGGTCAGTGAGCGCATTTTCGACAAGTGGTTCAGCTTTCCGTTCGTCTTGATGCTCTTTCCGATTCCGCTGGTCACCTTCGTCCTGTTTGGTGTGATCCACCGAAGTCTGACGCGCCTGCCGATCCGACTGGTCGCAGACAACCAGTACGGCGCCGGCGTGCCCTTTGCGAGCACCGTGGGCGTTTTGCTGATGGCGTTCTACGGTCTCGGTTACAGTCTCTTCCCCTGGCTCGTGGTGGACCGTCTGACGATCTGGCA
>JBDLRB010000051.1:0-19096 GCA_039800205.1 Pseudomonadota bacterium
CGCCCAGGACCTGGAGATCTTCGATGGTCAGGGATCCGGTCGCGCCCAGGCTCTCGAGATCGGACAGTGTGAGCCCGTCGGATTCGATCGTGCCCGAGACGCTGTCGACGGCCACCGCAAGGCTCGCCCAGATCGCACCGGCTTCGAGATCGAGGTGATCGCCAGTGATCGCGGGTTCGGTCAGCGAATAGTCACTGCGGGTGATCGTCTGCGCGCGCAGGCTGACATCGCCGCCTGTCACCGAATCACTCAGCCGCTCGGCCAATCGGCTGGCATAGGGCGCCGCCCAGACCCGGCCCAGCACCAGCATGCCGCCGGAATCGATTTCGATATCGCCCCCACCGCTTGCAATCAAGGTACCGGCCGCCTGCCGGATGTCACCCGCCGCGACGAGCCGGATCAGGCCCCCGCCCTGCGCAGTGCGCCAATCGCCCGCGAGCAGGTCGGCCTGGAGCAGGAGTTCGCCCGTATCGAGCACGCTGTCGTCCTCTGCGAGGACGGCACGCGCGATCAACTCGATGCCGCCCTCGCCCGCCCGGATACCCACGCCCTGATCGAGCGCCGGGTCGCTGCGGACAGTGATCGAGCCGTGCGCATCCACCCACACCCCGCCGTCGGCGCCGGTCTGCAGACCGCTCAGCTCCAGATCGTAGTGCGACACCGTGAGCCCGGTGTGCACCACCCGGGCGATGCGCAGATCACTCAAGGGGCCGATCTCGAGCGCGCCCCGATTGCTGATCGCGAGATCGCCGGCCGCGGTCTGCGCCGCGATCTGAAGGACCTGGGTGCTCAGGCGCGCATCCGCCGTACCCATCCCCTCGCCCGCCTGCACGCGTAGCTGCTGCGCCGCGATATGAACTGCGTCAGTCTGCGCATCGAGGGCACCACCCTCGACCGCGCCGCCCGCGATCAGCGAGACCGCACCCTCGGCCACAAGGCTCGAAAGCGACAGCGTGCCGCCTGCGGCCAGTCGGATATTGCCCGCCTCGATGGCGGTCGCATCCGACATCGTGAGCGCAGCCGCATGGGCCTGGAGATCGATATCCCCGCCCTCGGCGGCCAGACGCGAACCCGTTTGCAGGCCGATCGCCCCGCCCGCCCGCATCGAAAGGCTGCCAGACGGCATATCCAGACTGCCCTCCAGGCGAATCGAGACGTCCTCATCGACTTCGATGTCAGCGGCCGCATCCATCGCCTCGGCGAGGAAATTCGCACCGCCCTTCAGAAGGATGTCGCGCCGAATAGACAGGTCGCCGTCGGTGGTGCGCAGGCTCACCGAACCCTCGGCGGTCACCGTCGCGCTGCCGAAGGGCACGCCGGATGAAATTCCCGCCAGGCTGAAGGCCGGCAGCGCTGCCGTGCGGCCACCGGAACCAAACCAGTTGACCCGAGTGGCATCCACCGCCACCTCGTCGACCGCAAGCGCCCGGTCGTTGACGATCGCCACGCCGCCCAGCACCCTGAGCGCAAGCGCATCAACCGCCGTAGTGAGGGGATCGTAACGACGCCCCACCCCGCCCGCACTCTCGGCCGCCTCGATGGCCAGCCCGGCGCCCCGGATCAGAATGCCGTCTTCACCCGATTCAATTTCGGTGTCATTGACAAGGATCGACGGCGCGCGCAACACCGCCCCGCCCGCTGCGCGAAGCGCAATCGAGCCCGCCTGCGAGGCGGGGATGGATGGATTGCCCGCATCCAGACTGGATACCACAATGTTGTCCATGACATCGATCATGATGTCACCGGCACGCGCACCCGCAGTGACGATGCGGGCGCTCGACTCCTGTTCGAAGCCGCCGCCTGCGAGCACCTCGATCGAACCGCGGCCGCTGGCCGAACTGTTGGCATTGCTGATCAGCGAGGTGCGCAACTGCCGGACCTCGCCGGCCGCGCGCAGCGACAGTGCGCCGCTCCCCATCAGGATGTCGTCGGCGATCGTGAGGTCACCGCCCTCGGCTGCAAGCAGAATGCCGCCCTCGGGGTCGAAGCTCATTTCAACCAGGCCGCGCTGGGTGTCATCACCCACCTGCAGGCTGCCGGCCGCCCGCACAAGGATACGACCCTCGTAAGCGATGCGAAGCCCACCTGGCACCGCCGGTGCGGTATCGGTGCGGCCTGGCCAGCCGGGGCCGGCGATCGTCAGATCGTTGACATCGTCAATCGCAATGATCGACTGCGCACCCGTCCGGGTGCGCGCTTGCATTTGATCAGCATCGATCCGGAGCGCGCTGGATTGCGTACCGATCGTGACCGCGTCAAAGGCACTGCCCGGCGCATCGAGCGCCTGGAGTGACACCTGGGCACCACTCAAGGCGACGATGCCGGCATCCCAGCTGCGCGGCGAGGCAAGAAGGCTGCCGTCATACGCCGAGAGCGTCAGGTCGCCCCCGGCATGAACGCCCGCGAGCAGGATGTTGCCCGAGGCCCGTGCCAGCCGGACATCGCCTGGGGCCTGGACGGCAATCGTCGCGTTCGGCCCGACATCAAAACCCAGCTCGAGCTGGGGCTGGTTGAAGCCCTGCGTGACAAAAATGCCGCCGCCAAAGACCGTGGGTTCGCCGATGGCATTCGCCCCGCCCTCGGCTTTCAGCACCAGGTCGCCGCCCGAGCGCAGCAAGGGCTGAGTGAGGCTGGGATTACGCACGGCAAAGATCGAACCCTCTACCTCGACCTGCATGAAACCGGCCGACTGCAGGCCCGCACTGCTCAAGCCCGAAAGCGTGCCATTATCGATTTCGAGATCGCTTTGCGCACGCAGCACCAGTTCGCCCTCGCTGACGGCGCGCACCATACCCGATGCGGCGATATTGAGGTCGTCGCGCACCTGGACCACGATCGTGCGGATCGCACGGCGGTCCTCGACGCATTGCCCGGTCCGGATGTCCTCGAGACCGTCACTGGAAGCCAGCAGATCGGCCGGCGAGGCACTGCTTGCCGGGATTTTTCGCCAGGCGAGCACGTTGTCAAAGAGACCCTCGGCGGAGAGATCGAGCGTCGTGTCCTCGCCCAGGTACTCGTAGCGCTGGTAGCCCACCTCAAGGATGTCCTCGGGCCGGATGCGATTGAGCAACTGGCGCTGCGATTCGGGAAGCGCCCCCAGATCGCCGTTGGGCGTAGCGATGGTGATCCGGCCGGTGGCCTGACCAATGCCGGCATCGCTCAGCACAGGGGGTGCGCTCTCCACATAGCCGAAGAGCCGCAGCCCGCCCGCGCCCTCGATGGCCGACGAGGCCAGATCCTCGTAGTCGGTCTCGCTGCCTTCCATGCCCCAGGCATACAGTCGGAACTCGGTCGCCTGATCGATCTCGAGCAGCCCCAGATCAAAGGTCCAGACTTCGCTGGACGCCGTGGGATCGAGTTCGATCTGATACAGCCGGTCGAAGCCGTCGAGACTGGTTGCAAGCGCGGCATAACGCGCCCCCCCGGCCTCGGTGTAATTGACCGTGGAAACCTCGAGCGTGGTGAGCTTAAGCACCCGCCCGCCGTCCTGGGACGCGGTCGGCGTGACCGTGAAGCGTGCGTGGCGATCGCGATTGATCGTGGTATCGGTGACCGCATCAAAAAGCGGCAGGCTGTCGGTGTTGGAGAGCCCCTGCGAGAGCCCCGTGCGGGTGAGCGCGGACACCGACACCGCCGCCGAGCCCGCGGCGCCGACCAGTGCCTGATCGGCGGCCTGTTCGCCCACCGGATCCCAGAGGGCAAGGAGTGCGGGCGCATCGAGCACCGCACCGCGCACCTGAAGCCCCGAGCCGCCCAGCGCAGTCGACGTGATGTCCTCCCACTGGATCGCGTTCTCTTCGGTCAGCGGGACCGACTCACCGGTCACCGGGTCGATCACCTCAGTCGGCATGCCCCAGGCGTAGAGCCGCAGCTCGGTGGCCGCGTCGATCCGCAAGCCCCCCAGATCGAATCGCCAGGTCTCGTCCGCCGAGACCGTATCCAGATCGATGACCTGAAGGGTGGCAAAGTCATCGGCGCTGGTGGCGATACCGGCATAGCGGGCACCCACTTCGTAGTGCCGGGTACTGACTGTGAGCTCGTCCAGGCGAAGGACCTTACCCGCGTCGGGTCGGAGCTCGAGGCTGACGAAACGCATCGCATCGGGCAGCTCCGACACCGAGCCCGCAAAGGCCGGGAAGCGGTCGACATTGGCGGGCCCGGGCTCGCCTTCGGCCGGGGCATCGGGCAAATTGAGGTTTTGCCAGGTCTGTGAAAGATCCGATACGGTGAGACCGTTCTGGAACACCTGACCCGGGAGCGAGGCGAGTCCGTCCCGTTCGCCGGATGGATTGAACTGCGCAAGCAGCGCCGTTGGCGCATCGAGCACGGCGGTGACCGGGACGCCCGAGAGCGCACCGGCTCGCGAGACGAGCGACAGATTGGCGGCACGGATATTGAGGGTCTCAGGCCCGCTGCCCGTAGCCAACGCCGCAACACCGGCATGCGGCAAGAGCCGCGCCATGATGTCCGGGGCGAGCGGGAAACGCGCCCGCGCCTGAAGCTCGGCCACGCTGCCAAAGCCCGCGGCGGCCGCCGCCTCATCATCAAATTGGCCGGCGGCAATCAGCGCGGCCATGTCAGCGGGGTCCGGCGCAAAGCGCTCGAAGGCCGCATCAAGGATGGCGCCCCGCGCCGCCTCGAGCTTGACGTCCTGCAGCACGACGGTGGTCTCACCGGTCGTCTGATCGGTGGTCAGCGTGGCGGCATCGATGGACGCGACCGCGTTGTCCCAGGCGTCGGGCATGATCAGACGCAGATCGCCCTCGGTCTCGATCAGCGAAATGGTGCCGTCGGCCCGCGCGGCCACGCCCCCGGCTCCGCTGCCGGTGACATCGCTATCGATGCGCATCAACAGCAGACCCTGACCCGCATCGAGCTGAATGGTCTCGGCAACGATACGCGACTGCCCAGGGGCGCCCTCGAGAATGCCATCGGTGGCCAAAACCGTCAGGTCGTGACCGGTCTCAACCGTCAGGTCGTTGAACTTGACAACGATCGGCGCGCTGGGGCTGGATGCGGGATCAATGAATTCGCCCGCCAGCACCTGGGCCAGTTCGCCCGCGCTGAGGGCCTGGCCCCCGAGCGAGTAGGTGGCTGCAATGACCTGGCCGATCTTGACCGGGCTGGATTGTCGGGGATTGTCGATCTGCTCGACCCGTACATCGCCCGTGGCCAGGATGTTCAGGCTGCCCCGCGGGTCCTTGACCCGGACCGTGACATCGCTGTTGGCCTTGATGTCAGGCACCGCACCCGAAAACACGACCTCGCCGGTGATCTCGAGCGCATCGGCCGAGAGCGCAATCGGGGTGAAGTTGTCGTAGTTGGTCGCTGGATCGCGCGCATTGCCATAGGCGATCGAACCGCGCAGCACCATGCCCGCCGCCGAATCGATGTTGATCGTCTGCTGGGTCGCGCCCAACATCGGCTGAATGGCGATCGGGTTGTCGGCCTTCAACGCGTAGGTGTAGAAATCCTTGAGTCCGGTGGTGGTGGTGGTCTTGGTGGTGACCACTTTTTCGCGCAGCCAACCGCCGCCCGTGGTGACCGGCGGATCGGACACGATTTCCTCGTTCGCGAAATCGCTGTCGTAGCGGTTGTCCGCCTTGGCGGGCTTCCAGTCCCGGCCGTCGTACTGGACCTTGTTGCTTTCGGTGGATTCCCAGACCAGGGAGTTGCCCATGAAAGCCGGGTCGACCAATTTTGCGAAGTCGACTTTGCGCACACCACCCGTTAGATCAGCGACCTTGGCCCATTGACGGGTGTCGCTGAAATCGATGACCGGGAAGCTCCGCTTGGCCGTGTCGCCCACCCATCGGTAGAGCGTGTTGGTGAACACATCGCGCACCAGCGACACGTCCTTGATCAGCTCGACCTGCGGATTGGATTTCTGCTCGTACTGCACGAGCAGCAGCTCGCCCCCGTCCAGGCCCGCCGAATTCGGCCCGCCCGCCACCACCAGTACTTCGGACTCGCGAAGCGGCTGTCCGTCGGTGAACTTGGTGTCGGTGTATTTGGCCTGGGTGTCGGGCGAGAGCCAGTCCCAGTCCCAACCGATGAGGTTGAAGCTGCGTTCCTCGTAGATCTTGACCGTGGTGCGGGTCTTGGCCTGACCGGCCGTCCAGAGGTAGTAGCGGTCTTCGACCGGTTGATAGTCGAGCGTGGTCGTTGCAGCATCAAGCCCCAAGCGGGCCTGGCCTGCGTCCTCGGTGTACGTGATCGTGCTGAGACCGTCGTCGGTCGTGAGTACGCCTTGGAACACGCGCCGATCGACCCGGCCATCCTGAACGATGAAGGTCTCGCGCTTGAGTGTGGCCGAATCGGTGATCGAGATGCGACCCACCCGGTTCTCGGACACATCGATCGCATCGACAGCCAGCTTGTATTCGCTGCGGTTGACGAGATTGACTGCGGCGTAGCCACTGGCCACACGAATGCGGCCCGCGCCCGTGCTGACGATCTGGCCGGTGAGGTTGACGACCCCCGCCGTGGGCTGGATCGGATCGAGCAGGATCAGCCCGCGATCGGCATCGAAATAGCCGTCGACCGACTCGAAGCCATCGCCCCCGAAGACGATACCGGGCAGCAGATTGCCCTGTGCATCGGTGAAGTTGCCTGACGTGCCCGGTTGAAAGTCTTCGGTAATGGTGAGGTCGATTGAGTCGACACCGCTCTGAATCAGACCGTTAACGTTCAGATACCGGGCGTTGATGTTGATCTCGCCCATCGCAAAGACCTGAGCGCTCTGGCCGGTGGCCTCGATGGACGCAAGGAGCGCCGCGATCCGGGCGTCGGCCGTATCACCCGTGCCGTAACGTTCGGTACGCCTGGCATAGCTCGGGTTGACCGAAGGGTCGGCCAGACGGGTGCCGAACTGTTCGTTGAATCTCAGATACTGAGTGGGATCGGCCCCGGAGTGATACCAGTCATCGGTCGCGAGATTGAAATCACCTGCTGCCGAGAGCTTGACCGAGCGCGCACGGATCTCGCCCGTGACATTGATCGAACCTTCCTTGTTGGTCAGGTACAAATCACCATCGGCGTTTTCGATGCGGCCGCGCACGTAGAGATCCTGCGGCGCAGCCGGAATCTGGAAGTCGCCCCCCAGATTGTAGAGCTCGATCGGATACGCATCCTGCATGATGCGGATTTCGCTCGAGCCGGTTGCCGAGGCGAGCGAACCCACCTGCCTCCCCTGGAACCAGACCTTGCCTGCGGACAAGGTCTCGAGCCGCTTGTCGACAAGCTCGGTCCGGCCACTGGCGAGGATACCGACCTCGTTGACCTCGAGCCCAAAGGGCGTGTTGTTGACGATGTTGATGCGGGCACTGCCGTGCGCGATGGCCCGGCCCCCTTCGACCGCCGCAGCCAGGGCCGACTGCGAGGCCGAACCCGCCTTGACGTAGATGCCCCCGCCCGAGGCCTGCACGGTGGGTAGCCGCAGGAACAGCATATCGAACTGAGCGCGCGGCGCGACCGTGCCCCCCTGCTGCTCGGCCAAGCCCATCTTGAGGAGCTTGGCATCGATCTGCTCCAGAAGCGCGGTGTAGCGCGCGATCGCCTCGGCGTTGCCCGCATGACTTTGCATCCATTCGACGACCTTGGCGCGATCCTCGAACAGCTGGTTGGCGACATTCGCATAAACGAGCTGCGGGAGGGGCATGTCCTGCGGCTTGACCACATAAAAATCATCGGAGAGCGCCTGGGCAAAGAGAAGGCCCTTGTCGCTCTTCATTGAAAACAGTTCGGACCAGCCGGCAGAGAAGGACTCGCCCGCACCGATGGTCACGGCGTTGCCGGTGCGCTGGTACCACTTGCCGGAACTGGTCCGGACGAGCTCGCCCTGCTCGACCTGAATCGATGTTGTTGTCGATGACAACAAATGGTTGGCATCGACCCGCTGCCAGCGGGTGGTATCGGTGTAGTCCTCGCGTTCGAGCACCAGATTGGCCTCGGCCGGTCCATCGGCGGCCGTTGCGACGTAACGGTAGGTGGCATTGGCCACACCCTCGCCGAACGCGCCCGGAACCAGTTCGACCAGCGTGCCGGTCGATACGCCGATGGCGACGTCGTTCATCGTGAGCGGCGCGTACTCATAACGCTGGGCCGCATCGAGCCCCAAGGCCGTCTTTTCGGCAGTGGTCAGCGACTGGCCGAGCTTTCTGGTGTCGAATCGATCATTGCCCACGATCAAGGGCAGGATCTGAAGCTCGGTCCGGTAGTTGACGCCCGCTTCGAGTCGGGCCTGCGCGCCGATGTCAACCACATTCGTACTGGTGGCCCCGCCGAGGAAATCGGGCTTGAAGACATAGATGGGAAAAGCGAGGTTGGTGACCAGGCCGTCGGTCTTTGCCCGTTTTGCGCCGCCCAGGCCTTCTTCAGCGTAGAGATCGATGTCGCGGATGGCCCGGACGGCCGACTCGCCCTGCACGCGGATGGCATTGCGTTCATCGATCCGGGCATCGACCACCGGAATGCTCAGGCCATACAAGGACACCACCGCGATATCGGTGCGGGCCGTCGAGAACATCAGGTTACTGACGCGGTCGCGGTCCTGTCCGGCATACAGCTTGACGTCTGTGCCCAGCAGATCGGCGTCGGTCAGCGTGATGGTGTTGTCGGCCGTGACTGAGGTGAGCGCATTGGCGTTGGCGCCTGCAATCGCGCCCATTGACGCGACATTGACCGCTGCCACCAGATCGGAATCGGTGCGGGTGTTGAGTTCGAGATTGCCGCTGAGGTTACGGAGGCTTGCGCCGCGCACATCGATGCTGGACACAAGCGCCGCATCCTGATCGACCACGCCGAAATTAAGCGGCAGGCCACCGTAGCCGTCGACCCGAACCTTATCGATCAGATTGATGTCGGTGAGGGTTTCGATGCGCAGCGTGCCGCCGGTGCTGCGCGCGGTCTGCGTGGTGATCGCGGTGCCCTCGCCGATCGACACCCGGGCACCGAACTTCCTGTTGGTCGAGCCGACCTCCGTGGCGAGCGTGAGCGCCGACAGCGAGGCCAGACCCGCCGAGGTGGAACGGAGCGAGTCCTCGCTTGCGGACCAGCGGTTCTTTTCGGCCTTGTTGCGCGCCTGGATCAATACGGTGGCGGCGTCGACTGTGCTGCCGCTGCCAATCACCACATCCGCCGTCCCAGCGATCAGGGTCGACATCGCCGCACCGCTGCCCGAGGCGATCCCGCCTATGGCGAGGTTGGAGGACACCGCGTCGAATTGCTGATCTCGCTCAGCCAGGATCTGGACGGTGTTGGCGAGAATGGTGTTTCGGCTGCCGATGAAAGTGACGAGCGAACCCAGGATGGTGATCGAGGAATCAGCGCCGGCGACACCGACGAACAGGCCACCACTGGAGGCGCTGGCCCGCTGGAAAATCTGATCCTCGGCAAAGCCGGTGATGCGTACCGTGCCGGCTCGCAGCGTGACGTCGTCGCCCAGCCCCGCTCGGACAAGGCTCCGATCGGTGGTGGTGGCCGATGACACGCCCACCGACGCGCCCGAGCTGACTGCCAGCGCATGCGATTGCGCCATGGAACGCTGCAGCGCCTGCGCACGCAGGTCGACCGTGGATTCGCTGCCGGCTGTGACTTCGGCACCGGAAATCGTGGCATCGACGATCGCACCGATGTCATGAACAACGACCGTACCCGCCGCGGCTGCGGCGATCAGGCCAAACGAAGCCGCCGCCGCGAACACTTCGCCATAGAGTGCAGCCGATTCGTCGGCGAGGACAACGACACCCTGGCCGCCGTGAAGCTGCGACCAGCCTGAGATGCTGCCATCGACCGCCGTGGAGCCGCTGCGGCTGGCCCCAGCGCGAACTTCGGTGGTGATCGTGTTGTAGCTGTTGGCGCCACCACCCGCGAAGGACAGACCGATTGCCCCGGTGATGGCCACCGATACGGCGGTCGAATAACTCTCGATGGACGGACGGGCTGCGGCCAGAAGGCTGAGTGTGCCCTCGGCCTCGACCACGGCGCGATCGGCATAGGCCCGGACCGCACCCGCGATTACGTTATCGGCCACCGAGACGCCGATGGAGAGCGAGCCACCAAAGGTGCCGAAGGCCGCAGCGACGGACACCGCCATCACCGAGCTGTAGATCTCGGCAAGATCAAAGGCCGACACCGTGATGTCACCGTCGGCGCGCACACCCTCGCCAACGGTATCGCGGATAAAGGCCTGAGTCTCGGAATTGATCCGGTTGGTGGCTGAACCACCCGCACCCGAAAGGGCCACACCCACCGAACCGCCCACAGACGCAGCGACCGAACCGGCAAAGACCCGTGCCGCAACCGATTGCTGGTTGTCGGCGACCACAAACACATCGGCGGGATCAAGGGGAAGCGCTTCAGAATCCGGCTCAAAGCCCGAGCCGCTCTCGACGGCGCGCTCGGCGACCACCGAACTGCCGCTGACCGACGCAATGGTCTGGTTCGCCGATTCGCTCAGCTGTTGTTTCCATTTCGTCTTGTCGGCGTAATCCTGCGCCGCAAAGACGTCTTCGGGCGTGCCGTTCTGGTCTGCATCGGGGCGCTCGATCGGCTCGGTTCCGATGTATTCGTAGACCTCGCCTGCGCGCGCGCCCGAGGAAGCCGATAAGCGGACGGTATCGCCCTCCTTGATCTGAGGCGGATTGTCGACGCCCTGCAGCCAGGTGGGCGTGCCTTCGTTAGCGTAAGGGTTGTAGCCAATGTAGTTGCGCGCCACCGATACGCCGATTGATGCGCCGACCCCGGTTGCTCCACCTGCACCGACACCGACCGAAGCCGAGATGATGGTGGCCCGGATCAGGCTCTGGGCGAGCGCGGCCAGCGCCACGTCGTCGCCCGCTGTGACGGTGCTTTCGTCGATCGCGGCAAAGGTGTCGCCCAGGATTACGTTGAGCGCTGAGGCACCCGCGCCACTGATGCCCACACCCGTTGCGCCGCCAATGCCGATGGCGACCGAGGCGGCCAGGCTGAAGACGTCGATGACCGCATCGGATACGGCCAGGACATCGATCCGACCCGTTGCATCAAGCGTGGCGGAGGCGATTTCGGCCCGCACCACGCCATCGATCACGTTACGGGCAAGCGCCACACCGATGGAGAGTGCAGCCCCCGTGCCGCCACCGATGGCCGCAGCAACCGATGCCGCACCCGCAAAGGCATCGATAATGGAGCGGTCCGAGGCGAAGACGCCCACATCCGCCGCGCGGAGGGTGTTGACCCGCCCGCCGTTGACGGGGTTGCCCTCGTCATCGAGACCGGTGGCGGCCTGCGCGGCCTGAAGCGACCGATCGATCCCGGCGTGCACGCGGGTACCGATCTTGTTTTCGGCCCAGACGCCCGAGCCGCTGGCCGCAAGCCCGGTACCCCCACCAAGGCCCACAGCAACCGAGCCCGAGAACACGACCGCATCAATCGTCTGGCGGGCCGTTGCCAGAAGCGTGAGATTGCCTTCAATATCGATGTCACTGTCAATGATCAGCGCACGGACCGTTGCAATCGAATCGGCGCCAGACAGGCCAAAGCCCTCAGCCCCAATCAGATTCCGGGCCACCGAGATGCCGATCGATGCGCCCACACCCGAGCTACTGCCAGCCGCGATCGCCGCCGAGAGCGCAGCCACGGTTGCGGCGATCTTGGAATCGGACACGGCAACGACGCTGAGGTCGCCCGCCGCACTAACCGTGCTGGATTCGATCACGGCGTCGGTCGAGCCCCGAAGTGTGTTGATGGCGACCGCACCCGCACCGCTGAACGCAAGGCCCGAGCCGCCGGCGGCCAATCCGATCGCAGCCGACGCGGCCACTGATACGGCGTTGATGTTGTTACGCAGTACCGAGAGCGCGCTCCCGTCGCGAGCGAGGTTGAAGCTCTGGCCGGCCGCATCGACGATACGCCAGACCTGGCCGCGCTCGAGCATCGACACCGAGAGCGTGGGCTTGACCTGCTCCCACTGCGTGTCATCGGAATAGTCGGCCATCGACAAATTGACCGACTGGTTGTTCTTGCCGATGTATCGATAGACCGTCTTGGGCTCGCCGCCAAAGGCATAGCCGGGCTCGAGGGCAACCGTGTCCCCCTTTCTGAGCAACTTGTCCTCGGGGTCGACTGCTTCCCAGCGATCCTCGTCGCTGAAGTCGGCTTCGGCCAGATTGACCGGTACGCCCTCTTCGCCCTCGGGCGGACCCTGATAGCGATAGACGCCGCCCGTCTCGCCCTCGACGTCACCGACCAGGTCACCTGCTTCGAGGTCGACCTCGCCCTCGTCGCTGGTGTACTTCCAGTAGAGGCCATCGGCTGTGGTGTAGAGCGCGCTCGGCCGCAAGACCTCGGCCTCGGCCAGTTCGAGCCCGGCATCCAGCAGGAGGGTTTCGAGCGTATCGAGGGTCTCGGGGTCGGCAAACTCTTCGGCGAGTGCCCAGCGATCGGTGTTGCTGTAGTCCTCGCGCCAAAGCGCCAGATCCTCGATCTCGTGGCTTTCCTCTTTCCAGAGTGCCTGGTCCTGGAAATCAGCACTCGACAGATCGATCGACCGCGATTCGCCCAGGTACTTGAAGACCCGACCCACCCAGCCCGACTCGGGATGGTTGGTCGTCACGCGAACAATCTGATCGGTCTCAAGATCGACCGTCTCGTCAGCGGTGGTGAAATCAACCGCCGTCCCGATAAAGCGATAGACGCGCCCGGCGTCGCCGCCGTCTTTGTGCAGGGGGTCGACCCGGACCGTGTAGCCAGTCTTGACCGTGTAGGTGTCGGTGTCCGTGTTCTCCCAGTCGGCGGTACCGGCCGGATCGAAGTCCTCGGTGAAATCGATTTCTTCACCATCGGTGCCGGTGTAAGACCAGATTGCGCCGTCGGCAGCGCGGAACTGATCGCCCTTCTTGACGACGGTGGGGCCGTCGCCCGGCAGGTAGTCCCAGGTCTGGCCTTCGCTTGAAACGTAGCTCGTAGCCTTGCCCGCGTTGGCGGCCGCATCGAGCGCTTCGGCCGTCAGGCCGGCCTCCTCGAAATCGGCCCAATCCAGAGGTGGCATGAGCTCGATGCCTGAGGAGCGTGCGCGCAATTCGACCACGCCCTCGGTGGTGGTGAGGGTTGCCCCACGCACGTTGGCAAGCACATCGGCATCGATGCTGTTGAAAGCGAGTGACAGGCCGATCGAGGCCGAGAAACCACTGCCGGCACCCGACAAGGATGCAGCGAGTGCGGCAGCGCCTGCAATCGCATCGATCGATGCACGGCTGTCGCCGATCACCGAGACGCTTGCGGCCTCGATTACCGCAGGCGTGGCCTTGGGCGCTGCAATCAGCGCCTCGGTGCTTGAGTAGATCCGGTTTTCGGCATAGACGCCAGCGGCGGCCAGCGATTTCGAGCCCTGCGCACTCGCAGCGACCGCAGCGGCACCCGCCAGCACGGTTGCATTGATTTCAGCGTCGGACACTGCGCGCAGGCGCAAGTCGCCCGCCGCCTGAACGTCGGCGCGATCGAGCCGGGCCCGCGTGGCTGCAACGGTGGGCGCGTAGCTGATCAGTTTCCAGAGGTTTTCGTCACCGAAATTCTGGACGTGCAACAGAATGCCGTCCTGGTTCGTCGCCGTGTCACCGATGTACTCGTAGACCTCTTTGCCCAGCAGCGCCGTGTCGTTCAGGACACGCTGCCCCTTCTTGAGTTCGGTGAGCAGGGTCTGGCCCTCAGCCCCGGCGTGATCGGATGCCTTGAGGACGTCGTCAAGATCGACGGTAACGGCTTTCTGGCCAATGATGTTGCGCGCCACCGAAAGACCCAGCGCGACCGCCTTGACCGGCTGGCCGCCGATGCTGACTGCTGCCGCGACGGAGCGCAGGTAGGCGTTGATAGCCGCGCCATCCTGGGCGCGCACCGTGACCGCGCCCAGGCCCTCGTCCTCGCCCGGTGCGGCAAGCACCACCTGTTGGGCGTAGGCGTCGGTGCCGCCGCTGATCCGGTTGAAGGCCAGCGTGCCCCCACCGGCCACCGCGGGCCCGCCCTTCGGGCTGGCGGCAATCGCCACCGCCGTGGCCGTGCCGTTTGCGGTGATGGAGGCGTTGCGCCAGGCGCCGATCCGGATTTCGCCAGCGGTCGATTCGATCGTGGGGCGGGTGGCCTGCGTGACCGAATCGGCGGCGCGGATGAAGGCGTCCACATCACTGTCGATATCGTTACGCGACAGGCTCAAACCCACTGAAATGGCTTTGGAGCTGCCTGTGGTGCTTGCCGCCACGCTGATCGCACTGGCCGCGACTTCGGCATTGATCGTTGTGCTTGACAAGGATTCGATGACGATATCGCCGCTTGCGCTTGAATCAAGGGCGTTTTCGATAGCGGCACGCGTGTCGGCTGCGATCTTGTTCATCGCGATCACGGGCGCGACGGAGATCGCGCTCGCCTGGCTGGCTGCGCTGTCTTTTGCATCCGCCCCGGCTTGGGGTCGATCGACAACCAGCGCCAGCGCCGAGTTTTCGACGACGGCCTCGATCGCGCCATCCCACTGTGCGCTGACTTCGACCCCGCCCGACACGTCAAAGGACGTCTTGTCCATCCAGGCCCGGGTGGACGCACGCTGGCGATCGCCGAAGCTCGTGCCGAGCACGCTATCGGCAATGTTGGCGAGCAGATTCTGGGGTGCGTAGCCAATCGTATTGAAGGCGAGCACCACGCCCACCGAGGTCTTGGCCTGGACCTTGCTCGCGGTGCTGGCCACGATCGAGGAATCATTGGTGGCACGAATCGTCAGGCTGCCATCGGCCGGGGCGTCCTCGGCATCATCGGCCTGGGTTTCATCGGCGGAGGCTTCCTCGAAGAGCGCCTCGGGTTCGGTCTCTGTATCGGCCTCGGCCTCAAGTTGCAGGGCCTCGCCCGCTGTGGTCTCGTCGTCGGTCGGTGGGCTGGATTCAGCGTCGCCCTCGGTGGCTTCGCTGACTGGATCCTCGGCCGCTTCAGTTTCGCTGGCCGGCTCATCCAGGGGCAGCTCTTCGTCGGCCGCCTCATCCAGGGGCAGATCTTCGTCGGCCGGTTCGGCCTCAACCAATGCAGTGATGGTGGTGTCCCGGGCCCAGGCGAGTGCATCACCCAGTACGGTATTGGTGGCGATCATCACGTTGGCGCCGGTGCCGCCGACCGTGACGGTGCTCTCGTTGGTCGAGACGATCGATGCAGCCTTTTCCGCCAGCACCGAGACATCGCCCGCCGCTTCGACGGTGAGCCCCTCGAGATAGGCCAGGACATCGCTTCGGACGTCGTTTCGCACCACCAGTCCACCAATACCCGTGCCCTCTCCCCGGCCACCACCCAGTGCGCTGGCGCCGGCCGCCGCAAATTCGACGAGGGTGTCGAGATCAAGCGCGAGCCAGCGGTCGGTATCGGTGTAGTCCTCGAGCGCGAGGTCAACCGGCTGACCGTTCGACTGGTCTTTCAGGATGTAAAGCAGCCCGGGGTCGCCCGCGACTTTTTTCCATACCGACTCGTCCGTGAAGTCTTCCTTTTCGAAGCGGACATCCTCGATCGGTTTGTCGCCCACGTATTCGTAAAGTGCACCCGCCTCGGCGCCGCCAGCGCCCGATTGCATCAGCACGCGCTGGCCGTTTTCGACCAGTTCGGGTCGGTCAAACTGGGTATAGGCGTGACCACCGATCCGGACGCGATCACCGAGCTTGAGCTCCTGGATACCCGAGCGATCGGTGTAGGTGGTGCCAAACAGATTGACCAGGGCGCGGGTTGCGAGCTCGAGCTCGGTCTCGTCGCCCGTGGTCGCCGACAGCGTCACATTCGAGAAGATTCGGGCTTCGTCGAGCGCTTCGGCCGAGACCCCACCGCCCTGTGCGGTGATGGTGTGCTGGTCGCCGCTAATGAAGGCCCTTGCACCGCCCTGGACCATATTGCTTGCGAGGACGAAGCCTGCGGACGTTTCCTTGGGGCTGGCACCCGCCGATCCGGTACCTGTCCCGGTCGCGCCGGCGCCCGCAGCCCCGCCTGCGACGGCATCAGCGCCCGGGGGCTCTGGCGGCGCGAGCGATGAGCTGGTCTCGTTGGCGACCTGAGCGCGGATCATCGCGTCGTTACTTGCGTTGACAACAATCGCGCCCGCCGAATCGACATCGGACGATTCGATGTAGGCCGTCACCTCGGACGGATTTGCATCGCCGATACTCGTGCCAATCAAGGCATCGATCGCCGAGAATAGGACGTTCTGCGCTTGCCAACCCACGGTGTTGAAGGCAAGCGTCACGCCGATCGCTTTGCCGTCCGAGCTCATTGCACTGATGTTGCTGGCATCGATGTGCGCGGTGTTCGATCCCTCGACCGTGACGTCGCCCTCGGTGGTCGTGACGGTGCTGTGCGTGATGAATGCGTCGGCACGACTCTGGATCAGGTTGGTTGCGATGATGCCGCCGATCGCAAGGCCGGGCGCTGTCCCACCGGTCGCCTCAGCCGTGACGTCGAGCTCGGCCGAGATATGCGCGTCCTCGGTGGCGATCACGCTGACCGAACCCGCCTCGATCGTCGCGTAGCGGATGAAGGCCTGAGCGTGCGAACGGATGTCGTTCAGCGAAACAGCGCCACCCACACCCATCGCCGGCTTGGGTGGGGGCTCTTCGGCCGCGGGCGCCTCGGGCGCGGCCTCGCCTTCGGCAAGGGGTGTGTAGCCGAGCTCGACCGATCCGATCGAGTGGCCGTCCATCGCGCCGCCAAAGCTGACGGAGAAGCTTCCGGATTCGACCCCCGGCTTGACGCTGACCGTGATGCCCTCGGCATCGAGGCGGGCGCCGTCTTCAGAGAGCGCGCTGCTCAGCGCGGTGCGGATTTGCGAGGCGGTTGATCCGAGCGAGAGGCCCACGGCTTCGTAGGCGACGCCATCGATCGTCACCCGAAGATCAAAGGTCTCGGCGCCCACATCGGCCGCCGGCAAGGCGATCGTATAGCTGGGGCCGGTTGCGATGCCGCCTTGCTCGAGCGTGGTGATCGCAGCCGAAAGGCTGGCCGCCAGCGCCGTGGGCTTGAGCTGATCGATATTGGCCTGGGCATAGCGGCCTTCGAAACCGATCCGGTACGTCCCGTCCTCCTGCGCAATGACGGTAAAGGTGTCGGTACCAAAGGTGGACTCAAGCGCCCGTTCGATCAACGCAGCCTGATCATCGGGCGTCGCCGCCGACTGGCCTTCGGTCACGGTTCGGCTGCTGAAGAGGAGCGTTGCCGACTTGTTGACACGGGTCGCAGTGACCTGGGGCTGGTTTTTGGCACCAGCGCCCTTCGCGAAACGGATATCGAAATTCCAGCCCACCCGCGAGGCGGGATCGAATCGGACGGAGACATTGCCTTTGCCGACCCAAGCAGCCAGTGCGCTCTGGATGCGTTCCGCATCGACCGTCGGGTCGGCACTGAATCGGATCTCGGCCGACCGGTTGCCAAAGCTCAGGACATACTTTTCGCCGACATCGCCACCGCGATGCTTGAGGTTGAGCACCTGGTGCTCATTGGCCGATTCACCGATTTCGAGCACGGGAATGGGGGCAGTCGTCAGGCGCTTGCCCAGCGACAAGGTGAACTCGACCGTTCCCTCGTCGGGCACCGACGACTCGACCCGCGCGAGATCGAGAATCTGTACTTCAGAACGGGCGGCTTCGCCCGCGCCCGTCTGCACGGCCTCGGTCCAGACACGGGGGTCTTCGGTGCCGTCTGCGGGGGCCTCATCCGTCCCGTCGCCGGGGGTTTCTTCTGTCCCGTCTGCGGGGGTTTCTTCAGTGCCGTCCGCCGGGGTTTCTTCGGTGACGTCGGTCGGCGGCTCGTTACCCGCGTCGGTGGTCGTGTCGCCCGGATCGGTGTCGGTTTCGGTATCGGACTCAGTGGCCGATTCGTCGGTCTCGGCGACCGATTCGGCGAGGTCCATGGTCGAAATCGGCAGATCGATACCAAACCGCGCGAAGATGGGCTGGGCAAGCCTGAATGCCGTTTGCGCAAAGGGAATGTACTTCTCGAGGGCCGCCGGCGTGAAGTCGCCCAGATCGATCTCGGGGATTCGAATTTCGAAGAAATTTTCGACCGGAAGTCCGTCAGCATCTGTGATCGGTAGGCCGTCTGCATCAAGACCGTCGTCGATGAAGTAGCCCAGCCAGTCAGCCACCGAATCAGGCAACACATCCAGGATGTTGAAGGTAATGTAGCTTTCCTCGGGTGCCTCAGCCTCGACATACTCGAAGAAATCGAGCTCCAGTTTTTCTGCAAGCAGCTTCAGCCCATCGACAAGCGGGACGTCGGCGCTGAGCTGAAGACCCAGCACGCTGAGCGCGACCGCCGGATCGTAGAGGCGAAACTCCGACGGGATCACCTGGAGGACCTCGACCAGGCTCTCCAGCCCCGGAATGGCGGGTCCGACCGAGGGAAACTCGATGGTCGGGATCACCAGTTCGACCGGCTCGGTATCGCCCCCGTCGATCAGGAAAGGCTCGAGCTGCTCGTACAGGTCACCCGGCAACAAGTCCTCGAGGGAAAACTCGACGAATGTCTCGTCGAGGTCGGCCACGGCAAGCGTCAGGTCAACATCGATGCCCAGGAACTGTCCGATCAGCTGGGGATCAGTCAGGGTGAAGGTCGAAGGCAGGATCTGTAGCGCCGGTGCGAACGCCCGCTCGATCGAATCGGAGCTGGTCAAGTCGACGTAAGTCTCGTCACCGGAGAGCTCGTAGGCCTCGAGGTCTTCGAGCGGCGCCTCGTCTTCGCGCTCGAGGAAGGCCTCGTGCGCAGCATTGAGGTCGAGGGCAAAGAGCTCGTCCTCGAAATCAGCCTCGCTCACCGTGTCGGATACGAAATGGGCGAACTCGTCGGGTGTGTCGATTTCGATCGTACCGAAATCGAGGTTGAGGTCGCTGCCGAGCAGGGTCAGCTTGATGCCCGGCGCATTGAAGGCGAAGGCAGCCGGCAGAAAGGGCTCGATTGCGGCACGGTTGACCCCATCGGGGAGATCGACGTAGAGCTCGAGTGCGAGCTCGGGCATCGCAATCTCGAAGGCGCCGAGCCGGTATTCAAAGAGGTCAACCAGATCGAGGAGCGTCGTATCGGCCCAGCCGACCGAGGCCTTGACCCCCCAGCG
>JBDLRB010000052.1:0-17022 GCA_039800205.1 Pseudomonadota bacterium
CCGTTCGACCCTTCGCGCGCGCCCCGATCCTCTTGCTGTTGCTCGCGGCGGGCGCGTTGTTGATGCTGGTCTCGCTGGGAGTGGGCCGCTACCCGCTTCATCTTTCCGATGTGCTCGCCCTCCTGGGGGCAGCGCTGGGCGGGGCCGCGCATGGGCGCGATGCCGCAGCCGAACAGGTGTTCTGGCAGCTCCGCCTGCCACGGGTCATGGCGGCCGCCCTGGTGGGCGCCGCGCTGGCGGTATCCGGCGCTTGCCTGCAACGTGCCTTTCGAAATCCGCTCGCGGCACCGGAGCTGCTGGGCGTCTCGGCAGGGGCCGCATTGGGGGCGGCACTGGCCATCGTTGCCGGCACCGGGTGGGTGGTCTTGCAGATCTCGGCCTTCGGTGGCGGGCTGGCAGCCATTGCGCTGGTGCTGGTCCTGGGGCCGCTGCTGCCCGCGCGTGACCGCCTGCTTGGGCTGGTCCTGACCGGTGTTGCGATCTCGAGTCTCGCAGGCGCGATACTCACCGCCCTCATCGCGTTTGCAGACCCCCGCTCGTCGCTCCCCGCCATCAGCTTCTGGATGATGGGCAGCTTTTCCGCGATCGGTCCGGCATCGATCGCGGGGCTGGTTGTAGCGCTTGCCGTATCGCTCATTCCGCTCGCGTTGCTGCGCTGGCGAATCGACGCGCTTGCAATGGCCGATGACGAGGCGCATGCCATGGGTGTCTCCAGCCATCGACTGCGGCTTGCCGTGGTGGTGCTGGCCGCACTCGCCACCTCCGCCTCGGTGGCGGTGGCGGGGGTGATCGGCTGGATCGGATTGATCGTGCCGCATCTTGCGCGCATGCTGGTGGGCGCTGCGTTTGCTCGTTGGCTGCCCGCGAGTGCGCTGCTCGGCGCGGTGTTCATGCTGGCCATCGATACGCTTGGCCGGATGGCGGGTGATACCGAGTTGCCCCCGGGGGTGTTGGCTGCGCTGCTGGGCGCGCCGGTGCTGTTTGTACTGATGCGTCGGGGGGTACGCGGATGAGCTCGGGCATTGCGCCAGGGGGGGCGCGCCCGCCGCTGCTCGAGGTGGATGCCTTGCGTTTCGGGCCTGGGGGCCGGGCGCTCGCCGAGCCGCTGTCGTTTTCACTCGAAGCGGGGCACTGTCTGGTGCTGCTGGGGCCCAACGGTGCGGGCAAAACCAGTCTGTTGCGCACGCTGATCGGTGCGTTGCCACCCGTTGACGGGCAGGTCCGTTGGGGCGGGCGTGCGCTTGCCGAGTTGACCGAGCGCGAGCGTGCAGCGCAGGTGGCATTCGCTGCGCCACGGACTCCTGATGCGGCCGACTTTACCGTGGAACACCTGGTGCTTGTTGGCCGAGTCGCTGCGCGCGGGCTATTCGCGGCGCCGACTGCTGCCGATCGAGAACAGGTGGATCGGGCATTGGCGCAACTGGGGCTCGAGCGGCTTCGCCATCGCAGCCTCACCGACCTGTCGGACGGCGAGCGTCAACTCGCGCAAATTGCTCGCGCGCTCGTACAAGGCGCGAGTGCGCTGGTGCTCGATGAGCCCGCAGCCAGTCTCGACTGGTCGCGCCAGTGTGCGCTGATCGCTACGCTTCGCAGCCTCGCCACGCAGGGGCAAGCGATCGTGTTGAGCACCCATGACCCCAACCATGCGCTGGCGCTCGCTGATCAAGTGTTGCTGTGGCAACCCGATGGCAGGATTCACTGGGGGCCGGCGGCAGAACTGCTTCGGCCGGAGACGCTGTCAAAAATCTATGGCGTACCGGTGCAACTTCTTGTCGCGGAAGACGGGTCACGGGTGTTTGGCGTTGCGCAACGTAACCAAGGCCGAAGCTACGACGATAGCGGCTTGCCGCCCCTGACTTGATGTGGACCAACCAGGCTATTGCATCTTCACCGGCTTTGAGTGGACGGTCTGGGTCGACCATCTGGATAATTGAGAAATTATGATCCCGCAGCACCATCTGCTTAGTTGGGTGGGAGGGCTGAGAGTTGCTTCTATGTGCGGGGGTTCACGGTCTGGCGACTTTGCTCACAACGGGGGCTCACCGCTTGCGTTGACGGCTTGAGCCTGATCGTCAACCGTAATTGCATGGATGGTCATAGGGCACAGGGATACCACCAGCCTCCGATATACAGCGATTTTGGTCATGAACATGCGTCGACTCCCGATCCTGAAGCTCATTGTCGTCTGCCTCTTGATCAACGGCTGCGCAACCCGCGATTGGCAGGTAGAACGCAGTGCATGCGAGAGCCGTTCCTATTCGATGTATCCCGTCAATATGGTCTTGGCGGTGGTCCAACGCAGCCGTTTCGTACAAGTTTCAGACGGGATCCGATGTGCAAATGACGGTGCAATAGTGCAGTGCAGCCCCACGTACCGGCAGGAGGTCCAACTCTACGACTCAAAAGAGTTGGTCGATACCAACGCATCGGCAAGAAAAGAGTTTGTCGACCGATGCACCCGAGCAGAATGTCTAAGGATCTACGGCAACGAAGATTGCGATACCGGAAGCTCTACGTCAGGGCGCAGTCGCTGACGAACCGAGCCCCTTACTCCGTTCGCTCTGAAATCACAACTAAAACGCGTTGCTGTCCAACCGTTACTGCCACTTGTATCGGGAACGCTCCATCTGGAACGGCATCCGCAACAAAGCGCATGCGCTCGGGGTCAAACTTCAACCAACCTGGCAGTTGAGCACCGTTCGGTAAGGCTGCCTGGGGGCGCGCGGAATCCGAAGCTTGCTGCGCCGTGGCCCGGACAGATTCGGGCAACTCAAAACTGAATCCGGCGCCTGCGGTTGCGGTTCCCTTTGGCAGAGAAACCGCGGCCATTGAGCTGACGCCCGTGGAGGGGGCGCTGCGCATGTCGATCACAACACCAGAACTGCTCGCAGCGGCGGCGGATGCGCCACTTGACGACGAGGCGGCACTTGGCGCTGAGCTCGATACCATCACCAAGGGTTGCGGCGAAACGGCGCTAGTTAGTGCCGTGACCGGGCTGGAAATCGCCGTCAGGCCCGAGCGCGCAGCGGAAGCCGCTTCTTCGGCCGCGCGGCGTAGATCTCCAGCGATAACCGATCGGTCAGCGGTGAGAGCGACCACGCCACCCCGCAAACTGTTTCCAACATTGTCCAGAATCACGGTCTGACCAGGAGCGTTGATGCTGACGCTGTCGATGACCACCAAGGGACCCGTCTGCGTCACGCCCCCACCACTCGTCACGATCAGGCCGCCATCCACCGAGGTCTCGCCGAACCGCGTTACGCCCACGTTACTCGTGATTGTCGTCAGGTCGCTGCCTGCGCCACCCACCGTGCCGCTCACCGTCAGGTTGCCGCCCGCATTCAGCGTGGCGTCGCCCGTGGTGTTGAGAACGACGGTCAACGCATTCTTATCGGTGATCTGAACGATCGCACCGCTGGCCGATACCGTGCCGGTGAAGTCGTTGTTCGCATCGGTGAGCGCGACGTTGCCGGTACCTGCGTTCAGGGTTGATGTGCCGTTGATCGTGAGCGCGCCCGTCTGCGCGATGTTGCCGTTGTTGGTGGTGCTTGCGAGATTGCCTGCCACCGTGGTTGCACCCAGTGTGGTGGTGCTGCCTGCGCTGCTCGTGTTGGTGTTGAGATCGCTCCCAGAGCCGCTCACCGTGCCGCTCACCGTCAGGTTGCCGCCCGCGTTCAGCGTGGCGTCGCCCGTGGCGTTGAGAACGACGGTCAACGCATTCTTGTCGGTGATCTGAACGATCGCACCGTTGGCCGATACCGTGCCGGTGAAGTCGTTGTTCGCATCGGTGAGCGCGACGTTGCCGGTACCTGCGTTCAGGGTTGATGTGCCGTTGATCGTGAGTGCGCCCGTCTGCGCGATGTTGCCGGTGTTGGTGGTGCTTGCGAGATTGCCTGCCACCGTGGTCGCACCCAGCGTGGTGGTGCTGCCTGCGCTGCTCGTGTTGGTGTTGAGATCGCTCCCAGAGCCGCTCACCGTGCCGCTCGCCGTCAGGTTGCCGCCGGCGTTCAGCGTGGCGTCGCCCGTGGTGTTGAGAACGACGGTCAACGCATTCTTGTCGGTGATCTGAACGACTGCACCGCTGGCCGATACCGTGCCGGTGAAGTCGTTGTTCGCATTGTTTAGAACAATGTTCGCTGGCAAGCCGCCATCAGTGGCGCTCAGGGAGGTCTCACCCCTGGCAGTCAATGCTGATCCAGCGATTTGAGAAATATGGCCGCCCGTGCTGGTGATTGTTGTGCTTCCAGCGGTGTCGAGATTGCCAACAGTCAATCCACCAGATGAGTCTGTGATCGCCGTGTTCCCACCTACGGTGATCGCGCCCACCGAACCCTGGCTGAAATTGTCAGACACGCTCAGGTTGCCAGAGGCCGCGATGCTGCCCGCTGTCTGGGTCAAGTTGCCCAGCGAAATAGGCCCCACACTGGTTAACACCCCGCCGCTCTGGCTGTATCCGGTCAGGGTGATTCCACCACTCCCCGTATTCAAGGTGCCAGCGGTCTGGTTGATCGCCGAACCCGAACCCGACAGGGATTCGATCTGAACGGACCCCGCTTGCGCGGGGGCGACTACTGCGCTCCCAAAATTGACATTCACACCTGGCGGTATCGAAACGTTCGATACATTGGACAGATCAGGAACCGCACCGCCCGCCCAATTGGCTGGATCGAACCAGTTACCGGTTGCGCCTCCGACCCAGGTGACCGACTGCAACCGTGTAACGTTTGCCGTGGCACTACCCGTCGAGGCGACCGAGTAATTGCCTGCATCTGTTCCAGACAGGCCGACCCCGGTGATACTGATACTCTTTGCCGACCCAACATTCTTGTCAGCAAAGGCTGCGCTTCGGTTGATGGTGAATACGTCGCCACCGATCCTGTTATCGGTCGTTGTCACCGTAGCCGCAGTACCCCCGTCGTACACCCGGCTCACGCCCGAGAAGGTTACGCTCAGCGGTGCTGGCGTAATCGTTGCGGGTACCGTCTTGCTGGTGGCATCGAGCACGTAGTCGCTTGTCTGGGAGCCATTGCTACCAGTAATCGCGGCGATACTCAGTCCACTGACCGTCAGCGTGTTGGCCAACGCTACATTCCGGTCGTTGTAGATCGCACCAGTGGCACTCAACGTCGCTGCAGAATCGCCACTGACAAGACCGACGAACCCGTAGCTTGGTGCAAAGCCGACGGGCGCGTTGGTCGTACCGTCGTAGACCTTGGTCACCCCTGCGTTCGTCAGGCTCGGTGTGAGCGTTCTCGCCAATATCGTCACCGGCGCATTGGTTGCATTGAGCGAGGGCAGTTGATAGTTGCTCGCCAGTCCACCGGATCCGTCGGTAGCGTTGCCCAGTGCGATGGCGCTGATGGCCTTGCCAGCCGTGGCCACGTGCTTGTCACTGGCTACAGCGCCGCTGTAGCTGAGCGTTTCGGACCCCACCAGATTGCCGATCGTTACCTGAGTGCCACTTAAAGCGGTCGAGCCGTCGTATGTCTTGCTCGCCGATAAGGTCACCGTACGGGGCGTGATACCGAAATTCGCACCGCTGAAGCTGATCGCGTAATTGCTGTTCGCAAGCGTGCCCTGGCTGATCGTATAGGTTCCGACCGACTCGCCGTTTGCTCGCGCCAGCGAGCCGCTGAAGCTGTCGCTGCCGACCAGGCCGCGTCCCGCGCCGTTCGCTTCGAGCGTGTAGGTGAGCGTCGGATCGCCGTTGCCATAGACCTTGGTCTGACCGCTGTTGGCGGTGATGGTGATCGGGCGGGCGGTGATGTCGGCCGTGGCCGTTCCCGTTGCGACGACCGAGTAGTTGCCCGCGTCCGTCCCCGACAGGCTCACGCCCGTGACGCTGACACTCTTTGCTGACCCGACGTCCTTGTCTGAAAAGGCCGCGCTTCGGTTGATGGTGACGACATCGCCCGTCACTCGGTTATCCATGGTTGTTACCGTAGCCACGGTACCGCCGTCGTAGACCCGGTTCACCCCGGTATAGGTTACGGTCAGCGGCGCAGGTGTGATGACTCCATTGGTACCGCTAAGGCTCGTGCCCCCGGTCAGGTGGTAGTTGCCGGCATCGGTAGCGGTGAGAGCCAGATTCGATACCGAGTAGCTGACGTTGCTACCCACGTTCCGGCTGCCAAACGCACCACTTCCGCTGAGCGTCACAATGTCATTGGTCTCAAGCCCACTGAGGTTGAACGACACCCCGGCCACGGCCAGGGTACCGTCATAGACCTTGGAGGCGCTGGAAGCTGAGGCGGTCAGGGCCTTGCTGTTGACCTGGTGCGAACCGACGACCGTAACGGTGTTGTTGAAGTTGGCGCTGTTCTCAGTGACCAGCCCCGATAGACCCAGTTGGTACGCGCCGACCCTCAACTTTCCCGCAGTGCTGTTGCTACCCGACATCGGCGCAAGAGCAAAGTTTGCCGAGCCTCCAAAACCGTCGTTCATGCTGACCTGATTGCTGGCATCGATCGTTGCGCTTGAGCCGGAAACCCCGCCCGATCCCAGCGTGTAGATTGTTCCGCCTGCCTCATACCGGACGCTGCTGAGCGCATACTGCGTGGCGGTACCGTAGGTACTGCTCACCGGGGCGATGCGTACCAGCAATTCGTTGGATCCCACGATGGTGAAATTGCCCGGCTGGTAGCTGAAGACATAGTTGGCTGCGCTGCCTCCCGAGGCAACCAATACGCCGTTGTAGATGCCTGCCAAGGTGTCAGTACCCGTTCGCGAAGCCGTGGGTGCTGTATAGCCCGCAGCAGTGCCTGCAGTTTCTCCATTCACGAAGCCACTGACGCTTACGGTAAAGGCAGGATCTGCCTCGGCCAGGAACCTTGCGTCATTGTTCGCACGTGCGGTCAGCGTCGCTCGAGTGATGCCCTGGCTGGCGCTGGCGTGCTGGGTCAGGCTGTAGTTGCCGGCCTGTGCTCCTGTGAGGGACAGTCCGGTGAAAGCAACCGTTGTCGCGGTTGCCACGTCCTTGCTGTTGAAGGTGCCCACGGCGGTGCCGGTGAGGCTCACGACGTCACCCGTATAGGCCTTGCCGTCGGAGCTGCTGCCGGTGCCCGCTGTAATGGCTGTTTGCAGTGCAGCCGTGCCGCTTACTGCGGCGGCGGTCGTGCTGTCATAGACCTTGTTGGCACTGCTCAGTCCACTGATGGTGAGCGCCTTGGGCGCGATGGTCGCGGTATGCGTGGTGTGGGTCAGCGTGTAGTTGGCTGCCAGCCCGCCGTTGCTGCCATCGGCCAGGGTGTAGACCGTCGTGGCGGTGCGGTTGCCCGCATTGGCGCTGTCGAAGGTGCCCACTGCCGTCGCGGTCACCGTCTCGCCGCCCACAAAGTCGCTCAGTGTGCCCACGGTGATGCTCGCCGCAGTCGTCGCATCGTAGACCCGGCCGGCCGCGCTCGAACCCGTGATCGTCAGCGCCTTGGCGGTGATGCCCTGGCTGGCGCTGGCGTGCTGGGTCAGGCTGTAGTTACCGGCGTCTGCTCCAGTCAGGCTCAGTCCCGTGAAAACAACCGTCGTCGCGGTCGCCACGTCTTGGCTGTTGAAGGTGCCCACAGCGGTGCCGGTGAGGCTCACGACATCACCCGTATAGGCCTTGCCGTCGGAGCTGCTGCCGGTGCCCGGTGCAATGGCTGTTTGCAGTGCAGCCGTGCCGCTGACCGCCGCCGCTGTGGTCCCGTCATAGACCTTGTTGGCACTGGTCAGTCCACTGATGGTCAGCGCCTTGGCGTTCACCGTCAGGGTGCCGCTGCTGACGCCGGTCACGTTGTATCCCCGGCCCGCCAGATCAGCGCTGATGGTGTAAGCCGTGCCGCTGGCCTTGAGCCTGTTGGCGGTGGAATAGGCCGCGCCCGCAATCGTGTAACCGGAACCGTCCCCATTGACCGTGCCGGTCGCGGTGATGGACGGCAGCGCGTCGCCGTAGGTCATTGTCAGCGTCATGTTGCTGATGTTGGCCGCTGGCTGCTCGCGGTAGATGGCATAGGTTCCGGCACCCAAGGCAGCGGTGTAGCGCGTGGTGGTCTCGTCACTGCCGTAGCGGAAATTGCCGCTGCCCGTACCCACCAGAGTTGTGACGCCTGTGCTGCCGCTCACGCTGCCGGTGTAGAGCGTGACGCGTTCACCAGTGTCGTTAGTGTCGGAGTCGGCCGTGAGGGTGACCCCGTTGCCCAGCACTATGTTTCCGCCCGCGCTGGAAGCAGCACCGGAGATGTTCGCATTCCTGTCGGCATTGAGCACGATGGCGCTGGTGGTGCCGTTGGAGGTGCTGATGTTGTTGGAAACTGTCAGGCTATCGGTGAGCGTTGCAACACTCACCGCCCCGGTGGCCGTGATGCCGCTGGTGGCCCCTACCGTGCCAATGGTCAGGGCGTTGCTGTCCACATAAGTCAGGCTGCCCACGCCACTGGCGGCCAAAGTACCAATCGCGTTGCTGGCGGCATCGAGCGTGACATTGCCGCCCAGCAACGCCAGCTTGTCGGCCGAGACAAAACCGCTGGCGCCGTCAGTGACCGCGCCGCTGCCCTGGAGGCTGATGGTGTTGGTACCGGAAGCGGTCAGGCCCGCGTTGATCGAAATATTGCTGCCATAGACCGTGACAGGACCGGCCACAACGGTAGCGCTGCCGATGGTGATGTCGGCCGTGTTGCCCTGCTTGCCAATAGTCAATCCCGACAGGTTGCTTCCCAGGCTCCATTGGGCTGTGGATACCGCCCCACTGAAAGCGCCAGACGTGGGCTTCGGCTCTACCGTGAGGGTACCTGTCGATGCCACATTGAACGTCGAGCCGGTATTGGTGGTCAGACTGTCCCCTACCACCCGGATGTTGGCCGAGCTGGTGGTCACAACGGTCCCTGTCTTGCTGCCAACAAAGAGGTGCCCGCTTTGTTGGAACGAAGCGTTTGAAGAGTTGGTCCCCGTTCCAGTGGGGTGCAAGCCCACGCCACCTCCACCCGAATCCAGCGTGATGGAGCCGGACGCACTGAGCAAGTTCAATGACCCTACCTGAACCCAAGTTCCAAGTGTGGTACCCGGCGCCGAGGTCTTGAATTCGATGCCACCACCATTGGCAGAAGCTGTCGACAAAATTTGGGTATTGCCTTCAACCACTGCCCCGGAATGTCCGGTCGCCAGCGAAGACGCATTGATGGTGATGGCTTTAGCGTCGGTGTTGTTGGCTGACCTGATGGTCAGTCCCCCGGACACTTCACCAGGGGCGAGGCTGGTCAACAACCCCGGGGTGTTATCGGTATGGGTACCGCTTGCTTGAATCTCTACGGTTCCTGTACCCGAGTTAATCGTCGTACCGTTAGTCCCGCTGTAATTGATGATGCCTGCACCCACAACATAGTTACTCTGGGCATTCCGCTGGCCGGCAATGTAAATGTCACCTCCAACGGAGCTGAGCGTGGTTTCATTGAGCAGGACGCCAGTATCCCAGTTGACCTTGTAGGAGGTGCGTGTCAGGAAATCGTTGGCCAGATCGCGGCCACTGACCGCGTACCCATTCCCGACCGTCAGGCTATTCCAGCTCGCGGAGCCACTGCCACCACCGATCCAGATATGACCACCACCGGTGGTCACGGAGGATCCCTGATCAAAGAACACGCCGCCGTTGGTGGTGCCGCCGTCGCTGTTGGCCCACAGCACCACGTCGCCGCCTGCGGTCGTGATGGACTTGACCGCCTCCAGCACGATGTCACCGGAGGCTTTGAGCAGCACATCGCCCGCAGCCGCACCGGCCGTCGTGTTCAGGTTTTCGTTGACGAGGATATTCCCGCCATAGACCGTGATGGGTCCCGCTACGGTTTGCGCAGATCCGATCGTAATGTCGGCCGTGTTCGTAACCTTGCCGATTCTCAGACTGCCTAGCGTACTGCCGATATTGAGGTTACTCGGTGGCCAGGTCAAAGCAGATCTGAAACTATCGGCGTCAGACTCCACCACCAAAGCGCCAGTCGTTTTCACCGTAAAGCCACTCGCAAATGACATGGCGTCAGCTTTTAACGTAATGTTGCTGCTGCCCCCTCCACTGGTTCCATCCCATCCCAGGTTGAATCCGGCAGAAAACTGAATACCTGTGTCTGTGGCAGCGCCACGGCCTGTGAGTGTGATGGCGCCAGATGTTGAATAAATGGATGGATTGGAGCCACCACCCCGATAAATGCCAGCGCGCACACTCGCATCGCCGGTACCCGCGGTGCCCGACATCGAGATGCTGCCAGAGTTGGTAACGATGCTGGTGCCGCCAAAAAGGCCAACTCCCACCCCATGGGTGCTTGCGTTAAAGTTTTTTCCGCCGATACCATCTACTGAAATGGTGCCAGTGCCGTTGGTACTGATCACCGATGCATTGATATCCAGGCCCATGGCGTAATCGGATGGGTGAGGGCTTGCCCAGCTGGCACCCTGCCACCCCCTGCCGCGTATCTCAATGTTGCCGCCCGATGCATCAACGGTGCTGTTGTCAATCCAGGCACCCCGATAACGCTGCCAGAATGTGCCGAAAGAAGAGCCCTCGGCGTAGCCTGATCCTGTCGCGTCACCTCCGCCCAACGTGATAACGCCACCATGGCTTCTGATCGTGGAACCCGTCATCAAAATGGCGCCGCCATCCGTGCCATCGGTATTGGCCGCCAGCAGAATGCCTCCGCCCTGGGTGGACAAATCAGTGCCCGTGGAAGCCACGATATCTTTCGATGCCAGGAGCTTCAGGTCATGCGCCGTCGTGACTGCAATATCGGCAGACAGGTTGATATTCCCGCCATAGACCGTGATCGGTCCCGTTACAGTTTGCGCAGATCCGATCGTGATGTCGGCCGTGTTACCAACCTTGCCTACGGTCAGCCCGGTTTTGGAACCCGACACGGCAAAGCGGGAATCCAGGGAGAAGGGCGCATTGAAGCTTGCACTGTGGGACAGCAAATTCACATTGCCGGTGTTTCGGAGGTTGTACGTACCAGCGTTGTGAAATCGGTCTGCGATCAAGGAAACATGACCCGTGGTGTTCGTAGTGCCGTTACCACCAAGGTTCATCGTGCCGGCAACATAAATTCCATCGTCGTTCGCGCCCGTGCCTGCAATGCCGGTCAAGCTGATGTTGCCGGTGCTCGACACCAGATTGGTATGAAGGGAACCGTCCATCCTGATCCCAGAATATCCGGCAGCACTGCCGGTACCGGCGGTCCCAGTCAAACTGATGTTGCCATTGGCAGTAATCAGGTTGTGTTCGCCGTTTTCGGAATAAAAGTTGATACCAGGGCCAAACGTTGAGGAATTCCCGTTATTGCCGCCGATGCCCTCGATACTGATGGAGCCAGCACCCGAAGTTTCGATCCGAGTACCCGTTCCCACACAACAATTGAAAGATACAAAGTCAACGCCAACCCAGTAGTAGCCGGCGTTTGTTGTCGAAGCAGCACCTTTGCCACGGATGGCAATATTGCCCCCGCCGGCATTCAAGGTGCTGCTGTGCAGCCAGACGCCACGGTAGTTCGGCGTCATTCCGTTTGGAAGCGAGTAATTCAGGCCCTCTGCATACCCGCTGCCTGCAGCATTCCCTCCACCCAGTGTGATGTTGCCGCCATTGCTGGTCAGGCTTGCCTTGTGCAGCATGATGGAGCCGCCGTTAGAGGCGTCTGTATCGGCCGCGAACAAAATTGCACCACCATTCGTTGAAAAACTCTGGCCGCCATTAAGCGCCTCAGTGGCGATGTAGCCGACGGCCCTCAGGGCTAGGTTTCCTCGCGTGGTGATGTCCGCATTCAAGGAAATGTTGCCATCAGCCACCAGGGTGAGGCTGGTGTTGCCGCTGGCGGCTGTGGAGGTGATTGGGGCACTGACGGTGATGTTGCCCGCCTGGCTACCTGCACCTGTGGTGGAGATGGTGACGTTGGTGCCGGCACTCAGCAGGGTGTTGATGCTGGTGTTGAGGATCTTGGAGTTGTTGCCCGATGGGGTCCAGGTGCCGCCGCTGAAGCTGCCGTTCGTGTTGCCGCTCGCGCTGACGATCTCGATATCGTAGGGGTCGAACAACCAATCGCCAGACCTGCCCTTGGGGGCCGCAGCCGAACCTCTCACCCCGTCAGTAATCAGCATACCGCCCGAGGTCTCGATCTGTCCGCCATCGCCGCCGTTGGCGCCGCCCTGGGCCATGATGCTGCCGTGTGCGCGGGTCACGGTGTCGGGCTGGGTGACGTCGCTCCACAGCACGACAGTGCCGCCCTTGCCGTGATCCGTGGCGCTGGCATCAATTACCGCACCCGCTTCCATCGTCACCGTGGCGGCTTGGTACAGGGCCTTGGGGTCTGCAAACACGCGCCGCTCGGCGTTAGCCCCCCCTTGCCAATCACCGCCTACCAGTACCGTGCCGCCACCTGTCGCACCGCTTGCATCGATGCGGGTGCGGTCCAGCAGGCTGATGTGATCGCCCGTGATCAGCAATTGCCCACCCTGGCCGCTGCGGCCCCGCGCGCTCAGCATCGTATTGCCCATCATCGCCAGCCGCCCCTGTCCTGGCGCGTCCGGCGCTTGAGGCTGGGGCTGGTTTGGGGCCGCCGGGCTGCGGGCGCTGAGTTCTACCGTGCCGCCGCGTGGGCCGCTCACGTCAATCGTGGCCTGGTGAATCTCGATGTCGCTGCCCGCCACACGCACTTCGCCGCCCTGAGCTGGGCCCGGAAGCGGAGCTTCCGCGGGGACGGGTTCCGAACTGGTTGCGGGGGCAGTAGCAACCGCCGCACTGACGTTCGCGGAGACCGCTGCATTCGATCGTTCAGGTGCAGAATCGGCAGGGCGCTCGGCCGTACGCGCAGCCTGAAGTGGAGGAGCGGATGCATCGATTCGGCCCGCCACGCGTACCGCGCCACTCGCCTGGATAGTGACTTGTCCGCCACCCTTCGGTGTGCTCGCATCGATTCGGCCGCTGTCTGTTTGCGTGAACTGCTGAGCCTTCACTGCCACGGCACCACCGGTGCTGGCGGGACTGACCGCCTCGACCACAGGCTCGACGGCCGCGCTGATGCTGCCGCTATTGACCACCTCCGGCGCGCCGATCTCGATCGTGCCTGCAGGCCCGCTGTCGGCTGCCGTGGCACCCTGGACGGCATTCGCAGCAATGCTGCCGCTGTTGTCGATACGGGTGCTGGCTGACAGGATGATGCGGCCGCCCTGTTGCTTGAGACCGTCGGCGGCAACACGGCCGCTGTTTCTTACCACTCCGCCCACCAGGCGGTCCATGGACTGCGCGCTGATAATCACCAAGCCACCAGGGGCCTCAACGGCGTGGTGGTTCTCGATGAGGGCCGCAATCTGGCTGGGCTCAACCCGGATGCTGGTCAGCCGGTTATTGGAGTCGAAATGCAGATCAACCGATTCGCCCGCCGCGAGGGCGACCGTACCCAGTCGCGCGATGATTGCGCCCTGGTTGCGAACCTCGGGAGCGAGCAGTGCGATATAACCCCCGAGGCTCGCCTTGAGCTCGCCCTCGTTCACCACGCTACCGGTGCTGCCGTTTCTCTCAAACCGGCTCTTTCCCGCCATGAAATCGGCATCGCCGATGCCATGGGTGGTAGCGATGAGGCCACCGACATCCACCCGAGAGTCCTTGCCAAAGTACACACCTGCCGGGTTGGTCAGGATGACTTGGCCATTGGCGCTGATGCGACCAAAGATCTGACTGGGATCGGTGCCCACCACCCGGTTGAGCGTGACGCTGCTGGTCGCTGGCTGCTGGAATTGCACCTGCGCGTCTTTGCCCACACTGAAGCTCTGCCAGTTGATGGCTGCGCGGTCGCTACCCTGCTGGATCAGCATGTTGGCGCCGCTTGTCTGGATGCTCGCCTGACCCGCGCTTACCTGCCCGCCCGTTGGCAGAGCCGTCGCGGGGGGAGGCGTCTGTGCGTGGGCACCCAGACTGAGCACCCCCCCTGCCAATGACCAGATGACGGCGTTTACTTTCGTACCTGAGCAAGGTTTGCCTTTAGCCGATGCCGTTTCGGCGGCCGCCATCCATACTTGCTTGCTGGCGTTCCAGATATTGCGGAAGGTCTTGTTCACGAGGCGATGTCCAGAGGGCGTCTAGAACTGCACGCTGGTGGCGAGCCAAAAACGATCGAGCTTGAGAGTTCCATCCGAATCGGTACCAGTGGCCGTCGGCCGGGGATTTTTGCCGTCGCGTCTTGACCACGTGAGTTTGGCCACCAGACCTTTCGGTCCGTACCAGGTCAGGTTCGCTCCGAAGCCCTGCAACTCAAGGTCAGTTCGCTGCTCACCCGCGATTGTCGGAAAGCTCACCACGCGTCCGTGGTCAATAAACGGGCCGCCCACCCACTGTTCGTTTGCGCGCCACCGCCATTCAACGCTGGCCATACGCCCGCGATCACCGCCGAGTTCGCTTGCGGGGTATGCCCGCACGCTTTGCGCGCCTCCGATGTAGAACCTTTCGGAGGAATCAAGAAGCTGGCCCGCCTGCTGGCCCTGAATAACGAGCGCCACGGTATGGTTTCGAGAGACGGTTTGCTGCCGCGTGAACGTGAAGTTCCACTTGTGATAGCTTCGATCGATGGAGTCCAATAGCGAGTGAGCCTGCATGTCAGCCAATTGGCCCGCAGTCCACTGAAGGGAGGCGCTGTTGGCCCCGCCGCCGGCCCAGTCATCAAAGAGGTTGGCCGATACACCCAGCCGGATACTGTTGGTGGCGTAATCAGACCGTACCCGGCTGTCGATCGTGAAAAACGTTTTGTTGTCCAGGCCGGCCTGAAGGTAGACGTTTTGCGCACGGGCGCGCAGCAGCGGGTAATTGACGTCCAGACCCATGCTGCCCGATCGTCCGTTGATTTGCACAGCCGAACCGGCACCTGGACCGCTAACGACACGGTACTCGAGTGATGACGCGTTAAGGCCAAGCCGCAATCCGTCATACCCTGCCGGTGCGGTGAATGCCGCTCTGCCGAAAACGAGCCCCTCGGAGCGCATTGCTGTGATACTGATCAGTTCGCCCTGCTCGCTCGGGCTGTTGATGCTCAGTGTGGCCGTTACACGCTCGCTACCCGTGGCGCGTGAACCCATGTTGTCCAGCGAGATTTCGCCAAAATACGGCGCTTCATCGGTTGCCCGCAGTACCAGCGACGTTTCGCCATCCACAGCTCCCGGGGCCAAGGTCCCCGCCAGACTCACCCCAGGGAGATCATCGGCAATCAGCAACGCCCGATCGAGCTTGTCTACATTCAACGGCTTGCCTGTTTGTTGCGCCGCCGAGAAAAAAGCCTCCAGCTCGGATCGACGGACACGCCTTGGTTCGCCCCCTTCCAAACGTAATCCCGCAAACCTAGCCTCGACCACCTGCACCGTGATCACGCCCTCGCTGACATCCTGCTCGGGCAGGTACGCCTGCACCAGCCAACCCGCCTCGCGGTAGCGAGCGGCTACCGCATCAGCAACCTGCTGCAACTGCGAAAAGTTGAGTTCACGATTGATGAAATTTGAGAAAACCGGTTCGATCTCGCTCGTCCGCAACAGCGTGTTTCCGGCGACTCTGAATGATCTGACTTGGATGCGCAGACCGTCAGCAGAGGCGCCAACTGCGGGCTTTAACCCCGGCAGGATCGATGGCATTGTGGTTCGCGGCCCGGCCACGTCGCGCTGTTGCTCGATCTGTTGTCGCACCGCGCCCGCGTCTGGCACGGCCTGAGCCTGCGCCGTTTTCTGTGCGGACACACCCGCTCCGAGCAATAGAACTGCGAACAAAAAGCCGGTGCCGACGCTGGGCGTCGGTACAGAACGGGGAGTGCGTTTTGGTTGCGGGGACACCGCGATTTCGGATCCAGATCGTTTCGGACATGCGGAAAGACGGCAGGCCAGAGTTCGAGCGGCCATTGTTTGAAGGTGCAGTTGCCAAAAGAATTCGCTCATCAAGTGTCCCAGCACAGGGTGGCAAAACAGCGTGGATGCAGCCTCTTCAAAAACCCACACAAACCGGCAAGATATCAATTTTGGGGTGAACGTGGCGTGAGCCGAGTTGGGCCGCCAGTTTGTGGGCAACCGCGCTTTGCCGGCGCTGGTCTAAGCGGCCGCTGGCGCGGGCATCACCGTCACGCGCTTGCCGTTTGCGCGTCACAATAATGCTGGCCTCTCATACGAGTTTCATGATGCCGAGGGCGCGACCAATCTGACGGTTTGAAAGTGATTTTTGTACCGTCGCGTGTCTCGGGTTAACACAGGCAGTCTGCTGACGGCAGCGTGCGCACCAATGAAAAAATCGCCGAGTACATTGCTCTTGATGCCATGACTGCGGCGATATTGAACAAAAGCCTTGCCAGCCAGGAACAGCGCGGGTCGAGGTATCTCCGGCATTCGCAGCTCGAGTTTGTCGAGCACCTGTTCAAGCGCTTCGACGGTGGAGAATGTCAGCGACAGCTCCGAGTAGATGATGGGGTTGATAGCCAACTGGTACACCCTGGATTGTGCTCGAAGCTGGGCGATCGACCAGTCGGCCCAGTCGGGATCGTTTTCCAACACGTCTACCAGAACGTTCGTGTCAACCAGCATCAGGCATTGCCTCGGAGCAAGGCCATGAGATCCTGGGTGCGCCACTTCACATCGGCCTTGCCCCGTACTGCTTCAAAGCGATCAGGCTTGCGCTTGGCCGTACCCTCCGCTTTGTGGATCACGACCAGCCCTTCCGCATTGACGGAGAAGTCCACCGGCATACCGGGTTTCAAGCCCAGCGCATCGCGAATCCTTTTTGGGATGGTGACTTGTCCCTTGACGGTGAGCGTGGTCGGCATACACCCTCCAAGGTGTTACGCGAGGCTTGATAGTGATGCCACAAGTTGTACTGGGCAAACCGTACCCTCAACCCGGAAATTTTAAGGCGACGTCGTGGGTGCATCGGGTCCGATTTGAACGGGGCGGCCGTCTTGCCAGAATACGGCGTACTGCCCAAGCTTTTGCTTTTCCTCCAGGGTTTTGGCGACCGCGGCCTGCAAGGCTTCGAGCATTGCTTGTGCTTCGGGCGAGGGGGGG
>JBDLRB010000053.1:0-17360 GCA_039800205.1 Pseudomonadota bacterium
CGGTGCCAATGATCGGAGCCGTGACACCGGCCGCGCGCAGTTGCGCGACCAGCGGTCCACCATTGAAGAAGTAGCCGGGAATGTACAGGGCTTCGGGCGCGTCACGCTTGACACTGGCGACGATTCCGCCGAACTGACGGTCACCCATGGCGAAGTTGTAAGTGCTCTTGATTGTGACGCCGAACTGGCCTGAAGCGCTCTTGAACCCGGCGGTCAAGGCCTGCCCGAAGTCGTTGTTCACGGCAACGACGCTCACCTGCTTGTGCTTGAGCGTCTCGCCGATCAGCTTGGCTGCGGCCTTGCCCTGGACTTCGCCCATGAAGGAGGTGCGAAAGACATAGTTACCCGCTCGGGTGATGTCTGGATGAATGGCGTACGAGGAAATATACGGTACGCCCGCTTTCTGGAAGACACCGGCCGCGGCACGGGTGGGACCCGAGTAGCTGCCCGAAACGACGACCTTGAGTTTTTCGCCCAGAAACTTGTTGGCCAATGGCACGGCCTGGTCCGGCTTCGCTTGATCGTCCTGCACGACCAGCTCAATCTTGCGTCCGCTGACACCGCCTCGGGCGTTGATCTGCTCGACGGCGAGCTGGGCGCCATTCAATGCCGATTTGCCGTCCGAAGCGGCAAAGCCGGTCAGCGGTGCGTGAAAGCCGATGCGGACCGTTTGTGCGCTGACCGAAGCCGCAGCCGTGGCCGCGACCGCCGCGACGGCGAGTACTTTGGAAAGGGGGCTGGGGGCCATTCGAGTCTCCTGGATGATGTGCTTATGGTTGGGTTGAAATGCAGTCGCGTGCGCGAGCGGTCAGCTGCCCGCCCTGGACGACGACCTGTCCGTCGGCGATCACGCGATCGACCAGCGGCCGGCCGAAGCGATTGATGACCATGCCGTGCTCGGGAACGTCCCAGACGACCAGGTCGGCCCGCTTTCCAGGAGCGAGGCTGCCACGATCGGCGCCCAGCCCGAGCGAAGCAGCGGCATTGAGCGTGCTCATCTGCCAGATCTCCGCCGCGCCCAGTCTGAACAGTCTCGACGCGAGCACCATGATCGTCGGCATCGAGGGCGTCGGGCAACTCCCCGGGTTGTAGTCGGTCGACAGGGCGGCGACCAGCCCGTGCTCGAGCGCTCTTCGAAGGGCCAGAGGCAGGTGCCCCTTGGTTGGTGCAATGAGGCCATCCCCCTCAAAACGGGGGGTCATTTCGGCCAGATGAAGCGCGACCCCCGGAAGGTAGATGCCCACACAGCCCGCGCGCACCATCTCGTCGATGGCCTCGATCGGGCTGAAATCCAGATGGTCTGCACACGCAGCACCGATCCGGGCGGCCAACCGGGCGCCGCCGGCATCGCCGAACTGGTCTGCGTGAATACGAAGACCCAGGCCGAGCCCCTGTGCGCGTTCGGCGACGACGCGGCACTCCTCTGCCGTGAATCCGACCGGGTCGCAGAAGACATCGCACCAGCGCGCCTGTCGGGCCATCTCAGGCAGCAACTCGCACATCATTGCAACGTAATCGGCACGGCGGTCGCGCCACTCGTCGGGGATTGCATGCAGTGCAAGAAAGGTGGCCTCAATCTTGACGGCGTGCGACAGGCTCGTTGTCAAACGCATCAATCTGCGTTCATCGTCGGGCAAGAGGCCGTAGCCGGTCTTCGCTTCAAGGGTCGTCGTGCCCTGTAACAGCATCTGGTCGAGATCCGCGCGGGCTCGATCGAGCATCGCCTCGTCCGAGGTCTCGCGCGTACGCGCGACCGTGTAGCGGATTCCGCCGTCCAGCCTCGTCGCGGGTGCGCGCTGAGTCATCTTGTGGTCGTGTTCGGCATGACGTGAGCCCCCGAACAGCAGATGGGAATGCGGGTCGACCAAGCCCGGGGAAATCAGTTGTCCAGTGCAATCGATGGTCTCTGCGGCATGGTAGGCGCTGCGTAATTCATGGGTGGGGCCCACGGCGACGATGCGTCCGCGATCCAGTGCGACGGCGCCATCCTGGATCACGCTGAAATTGCCCAGCCGATCACCCGCAATGCCGCCGTCGGGCCCGTGGCACGGAATGAGTTCGCTCGCGTGAACGAGCATCATGTCGACATTGCGATTTGCCATGGTGTGGAATACTATGCCAAGCCATGGCAAAGCTGCAAGAAAAAAGGCAGGACGTCGACCGGCCGGATGCCGACCCCGCGGATCGCACGCCGGTTCGCGCGGTGCGTCGCGCGCTGGACCTGCTGGCCTTGCTGTGTGAGGATCAGTCGCAGTCACTGTCGGATCTGGCGCGGTCCAGTGGCTTGCCGGTCAGTACCGTGCTGCGGCTGCTGAATACGATGGAACAGGCCGGGTTTGCGCGTCGAGAGGGGCGTTCAGGCACCTTCGGACCGGGGAACCGCTTGCTCCAGGCGGGTCTGTCGGCGCTGCGTCGAACCAGTCTCTACGACCTGGCCGAGGCGCCGCTGCGCAGACTCGCCCAGCAATCCGGGGAAACAGCCAATCTTGCCGTGCGAGTCGATGCCGAGCACGCCACCTACCTGCGCGTCGCGGTCAGTCCGCGCAGCGTCCACTACGCGGCCTGGCTCGGTCGGGTGTTGCCCCGTGCCCGAACTGCGGTCGGACAGGCCCTGGATGGCAAGTCCGGACCGGCGGGCTATGTCTGTCGGCGCGATACCCTTGAGCGCGATGTGACCGCCGTCGCGGCCCCGGTGCGCGATGCCTCGGGTGAGATCGTCGCTGCGCTCAGCATCACGGGCCCCAGTTTCCGGATTCGAGATGAGGACCTGCCCCATCTGGGGCAGTTGTTGAGGGGCGAGGCGATGAACCTGTCGCATGCCCTGGGGGCTGGAGATTCAGCCGATTGAGCAGGAGCGACAGATGAGTGAACCGATGACGGAGCTGGGGGCCGCGTCCGTCGCGACCGGAGTTCCCCAGGAACTTCAAGAGGCGTTTCGGCGCGATGGTGCGATCGTTCTGAGGGGTGCGTTTGTCGATTGGGTTGAACCCCTTCGACGGGCGGTCGCCGAGAACATGGGTGATCCGTCCCCCTTTCAACGCAGCTACCAGCCCGACGACGGCAGCGCGCCTTTTTTTCAGGACTACTGCAACTGGCAGCGCTTTCCAGAGCTTGGGGACTTCGTTTCGAGATCGCCGGCCGCTGCCCTTGCCGCGCAGTTGATGGATTCACGCACCGCGCGCTTTTTCCACGATCACGTCCTGGTCAAGGAACCGGGCACGTCAATCGTGACCCCCTGGCATCAGGACCAGCCGTACTACTGTGTCGAGGGGCAGCAGAGCGTGAGCTTCTGGATCCCGCTGGATCCGGTGGATCGCTCGACCGTGATGGAGTGTGTTGCGGGGTCTCATCGCTGGGGTCAGGATTTTCGTCCGATGCGATTCAATGGGCAGCCCTTGTATGCACAGGATGGGTTCGACCAGCTGCCTGATATCGAGGCCCTGCGATCGGAACTGACCATCCTGGGCTGGAGCCTTGAACCCGGTGATGCGATTGCGTTCAACTTTCGCACCATTCACGGCGCGCCTGCGAACCGGAGTGCGTCGCGACGGCGAGTCGTTTCCGTGCGTTGGGTGGGCGATGATGCGCGTTTTGCGGTGCGCGCCGGGGTGACCTCGCCTCCCTTCCCTGGTCTGGGTCTGGCCGATGGCGACCCGCTGGACGCCCCGATTTTCCCCGTCGTCTATCGTCGATAGGATATTTCATCATGGATATGAAGCGAACCCTCCAGGCGCCACGAGGTGCGACCTTGAGTGCGCTCAGCTGGCAGACCGAGGCCCCTCTGCGCATGTTGATGAACAATCTCGATCCCGAGGTGGCCGAGCGTCCCGAAGACCTTGTGGTCTACGGTGGCATCGGGCGTGCCGCACGAAACTGGGAGTGTTTCGACCAGATTGTCGAGGTCCTGGGGCGCTTGCGTCAGGATCAAAGCCTGCTGATCCAGTCCGGTAAGCCCGTAGGCGTGTTTCAGACGCACGCCGATGCGCCCCGCGTGCTGATTGCCAACTCCAATCTGGTGCCGCATTGGGCGAACTGGAAGCACTTCAATGAGCTCGATCGTCGTGGCCTCATGATGTATGGGCAGATGACGGCGGGTTCATGGATCTACATCGGTAGCCAGGGGATCGTGCAGGGAACCTATGAAACCTTCGCCGAGGCCGGTCGTCAGCACTATGGCGGCGATTGGCGTGGACGCTGGATCCTGACGGCGGGGCTGGGCGGCATGGGCGGCGCTCAGCCGCTTGCGGCGACGATGGCCGGTGCCAGCATGCTGGCGATCGAGTGCGACGAGAGCCGCATCGAGATGCGCTTGCGGACCGGTTATCTGGATGTTCGGGTCGAGACCATTGATGAGGCCGAACGGGCCATCAGCGAGGCGGCCGCCTCGGGTCGGGCGATTTCCGTGGGTTTGCGCGGCAATGCGGCGCAGCTGTTCCCGAAGTTGCTGGAGCGCGCTCGGGTCTCATCGTTTCGTCCGTCGCTGGTCACGGATCAGACCTCGGCCCACGACCCGTCAAACGGTTATCTGCCCGAGGGCTGGACGGTCGAGCAATGGCGAAGCGAGCGGGCCCTGAACCCGGACGACGTGGCGCACGCGGCCCGCCAGGCGATTCGCCATCAGGTCGAGGCGATCCTCGGCTTTCAGGCGCTGGGCATTCCCTGCGTGGATTACGGCAACAACATTCGCCAGGAGGCCTTCGATGTCGGCGTGTCGAATGCGTTCGACTATCCAGGCTTTGTGCCCGCCTACATTCGTCCGCTCTTCTGCCGGGGCAAAGGGCCCTTCCGCTGGGTGGCGCTGTCGGGCGATCCGGCGGATATCCAGGCGACCGACGCAAAGATGCGTGAGCTGTTCCCCGAAGACCGCATGCTCAATCAGTGGCTGGATATGGCAGGCAGCAAGATCCGGTTTCAGGGGCTGCCCGCCCGGATCTGCTGGATCGGGCTGGGCGAGCGGCATCGTGCGGGGCTTGCGTTCAATGAGATGGTTCGTCGCGGCGAACTGAAGGCGCCGGTCGTGATCGGTCGGGATCACCTGGATTCCGGATCAGTCGCCAGCCCCAATCGCGAGACCGAGGCTATGCAGGATGGCAGCGATGCAGTGTCCGACTGGCCGCTCCTCAATCTGTTGCTCAACTGTGCGAGTGGTGCGACCTGGGTCTCCTTCCACCATGGAGGCGGGGTCGGGATGGGGTATTCACAACATTCCGGCATGGTGATTGTCTGCGACGGCACGGTCGAGGCCGACCGTCGGCTGGCACGGGTGTTGTGGAATGACCCCGCCACGGGCGTCATGCGTCACGCCGATGCGGGGTATCCGTCCGCGATCGCCTGTGCGGCGGAGATGGGCTTGGACCTGCCGATGGTCAATCACTGATCCGCGCAGGTCTGGCGAAGGAGATCGGATTGGAACTGTTTCAGCTGAAGCGGGGCGACAGCCCACTCGTTGTGTCGTTTCCCCATGTGGGGACCTATCTGCCGCCTGAGTTGTCGGAGAGGATGAGCCCGCAGGCCCTGGTGTTGCCCGATACGGACTGGCACTTGCCGCTGTTGTATGACGGTGCGGCTGGGCTCGGTGCGACCACCCTGGTGGCGACCCACTCACGGTACGTTGTTGATCTGAATCGCCCCCCGGACGGCGTCAATCTGTATCCCGGTCAGAAGACGACGGGACTGGTTCCGGTGGATACCTTTGCGGAAGAGCCGATCTACCTCAGCGGGCAGTTACCCAGCGAACGGGACGTGCAGGAGCGGGTCGAACGGTATTGGCGCCCCTATCACGAGGCACTCAGAGACGAACTGAAGCGGGTGCGCGAGCGCCATGGATATGCCTTGCTCTGGGATGCACACAGCATCATCTCGCGGGCGCCCCGGTTGTTCGAAGGACAGCTGCCGGACCTCAATCTGGGGACCGCGGGAGGGCGCTCCTGCGGCGCGGGGCTCGGCGAATCGCTACTCGAACTCGCGCGGTCCCACCCGCGCTATAGCGCGGTGCTGAATGGCCGCTTCACGGGGGGGCACATCACGCGCTCCTTCGGCGATCCAGCAGCGGGGGTGCATGCGGTTCAGCTCGAAATGAGCACGATCATCTACATGGATGAACAGCCGCCCTACGTTCTGGATGAGTCCCGTGCCGCACAGCTTCGTCCGCTTCTTCGAGCCTTTCTGTCACGGATGCTCGAGTGGGGGGCGCAGTCGGGCCGTGCGCGGGGTGAGGGTGTCTGATCAAGAGCAACCCGCAGCCGCTCGTCGGTACTTCGCCGATCAGGCGCTGTTGCCCGATGGGTGGGCGCGCGATGTCCTGATGACCGTCGACGCGGGCGGCGATATCGTGGCGATTGAGCGCGGCGCGCCCGCGTGGCCCGCTTCGTCCCGGCCCCCGGACCTTATTCGCCTGCCCGGTCCGGTGATCCCGGGCATGCCTGCGCTCCACTCGCACGCCTTTCAGCGGGCGATGGCGGGCCTGGCGGAACATCGCGCCGCCGACGGCGATGACTTCTGGCACTGGCGCGAGCTGATGTACCGATTCGCCGGGCGAATGGGCCCCGACGAGGCCGAGGCCATTGCGAGATGGCTCTACATCGAGCTCCTGGAACAGGGCTACACGGCGGTGGCCGAGTTTCACTACGTGCACCGGCAGCCCAACGGCCAGTCCTATGCCGAGCCGGCCGAGATGATGCTGGCGCATCTGAGAGCCGCGCGGGCGGTGGGGTTGCCGTTCACCGCCTTACCCGTGCTCTACCAATGGGCGGGCTTTGATCGTCGCGAGCTTTCCGAGCGACAAGCCCGCTTCCGCTCAACACCTGATGAGGTCCTCTCGATCGCAGCAGCCGTGCGGCGTGAAGCCCCGGGCGACCCGGATGTCCGCGCGGGTCTGGCACCGCATTCGCTGCGGGCGGCCGACCCGGAGGCGATTCGGGAAGCGGTCGCGGGGCTCTGGGGCGACGACCCGTCCGCGCCGGTCCACATGCATCTCGCCGAGCAGACGGCGGAGGTTGACGCGTGCCTTGCCTACTGGCGATGTCGACCCGGCCAGTTGATGATGGATCGGATCGGGCTTGACCCTCGCTGGTGTCTGGTCCATGCGACCCATATCGACCCGTCCGAGCAAGCGGGTCTGGCTCGGAGCGGTGCGGTGGTCGGACTGTGTCCAACAACCGAGGCCAATCTGGGGGACGGTGTGTTCCCCTTGAAGCACTTTCGTGAACTCGGTGGACGCTGGGGCATTGGTGGGGATAGCCACGTCTGTCGAAATCCAGCCGAAGAGTTGCGCCTGCTGGAATACGGTCAGCGCCTGATCGAGCGCAGGCGACACCGGGTCACGGGCCCGCGAACGGGTGCCGTCGGCACGACCTTGTGGCTGGAGGCCTGTGCGGGGGGCGCCCAGGCCCTCGGTCGACCGATGGGCGCGATCGCCCCAGGCCGTCGCGCGGACTGGGTCGTACTGGACGATCGCGACGCCGATCTGTGCGACGCAGCGGGCGACGCATTGAGTAACGCGCAGATTTTCGCGGCGGCTGGCCCGACCATTCGTGAGGTCTGGGTGGCGGGGCGGGCTGTGGTCAGCGAGGGGCGTCATCCGGGGCGCGCTGCCGCACACTCGGCTTGGCGGGCGGCACGGGCCCGCCTCCTGGCGGACGACTGAGCGTCGACCGGGTCCGGGTCGTGCCTACCCGTGCACGGCATCGCCATAGGGGGACATGATCTCGGTGCAACCGGTGTTCAGCGAGCCCTCGCGCATCACTCCGGCCGGACAGGCGTACGCATAGGGGAAGACTGAGCGTCGCGCCAGACTGGTGGGCAGGACGGCCTGAAGGGCTTGATGCACCGTCTCGCCCAGGAGGGGGTCCATGATGACCTGTCCTCCGCCACTGACATCGATTCGGGGCTGATGAAAGACCTGCTCGAGATTCATGCCGTGGCCCATTGCGAACATGCTCAGCTGCATGACCGCGCCGAGAATCTTGCGACCCCCTGAGGCGCCGAAGGCGAAACGGCGGCCATCGGCGCTTTCGCCGACCACCGGGCAGTAGTTGGCCAGGCAGCGCTTGGACGGCCCGAGCGAGTTCGGCTTGCCGGGCTCGGGGTCGAACCACATGATTCCGTTATTGAGCAGCAGTCCGGTCGACGGTGAGACCACGCGAGATCCGAAGATCGACAGCAGCGTCTGGGTGACCGAGCAGAAGTTCCCCTCCGAGTCGACGACGCCGAAGTGCGTGGTCGAGACCGGCTCCTTGGGCGGCTGATGGTCACCCATATTCGACAGGCGGTTTCGGAACGCTGCGTCCAGGGCGCGCGCAATCGAGACGTAGACCGATGCGTCCGGGACTCGATCGAGCGTTCGACCAGCGAGCTCGCCCTCTAGTGCGGTGAGGGCTTGAGCAAACGTCGGGCCGCCGGTCAGACCCGGCGCGACGAATACACGGCCTCCTCGAAAGGGCACGGCAAGGGGCTCAACCCACTCCGCCGAGTAGTGGGCCAGGTCATCCTCGCTGAGACAGCCACCCTTGGCGCGGATGTCGGCAACCAGCCGTCGCGCGAAGTCGCCCTCGTAAAACGACCGGGCCCCGTGTTCTGCAATGTGCCGAAGACTCGCTGCCAGCGCGCGCTGATCGAGGCGGCGGTCGCTGGTTGCCGTCCATCCCCCGAGAATCGGCCACCGACCTTCGTCGAGAAACATCGCCGCTGCGTCCGGATCCTGTGCCAGCTGCTTGGCGGATGACCCAGTCACGAGACCCGAATACCAGTCGGCCTGTAATCCCTTGTCGGCCAGCGCAATCGCCGGCTGCAGCAACTCACGCCAGGACGCTCGACCATAGCGCTCGTGCGCGAGTCCCATGCCCGATACCACACCGGGAATGGCGACGGCGGTGGCGCCGACCACGTTTCGATCGTCGACCACGGCCGGCCACGGAAACAGGTCGGAACTGCGACCATCACCCGAGAGGGGATAGTTCGTTGGGTCAAGTTCGCGCGGCGAACGCATTCCAAAATTGATCACATGAGCGCGTTGCTCGCGTGCCCGCCAGAGCACCATGGTCCCACCCGCGGCCATGCCACTCATCCAGGGCTCGACCACACCCAGCGCGAACGAGGTGGCAACCGCCGCGTCGACTGCATCGCCACCGGCTGCAAGCGCAGCCGCTCCGGCTTGCGCTGCCAGCTTGTGCTGAGAGGCGACGACACCGGCCGAGGTGGGGATGACGTGCTTGCGCACGGATTGGGCATTCGAAAAATTGTCTGCAGCGTACATGGTCGGGGACTCGGGAAAAGGGCGCGGTGAGCGGGGCGGTCAGCTGTGTGCCTTGACGTACCGAACGATATCAGCATGCGTGGCGAACCAGACGGGCCCGAGCGAACGGGCGTGCCGGATCAGCTCTTCGACGATCCAGACACGCGACCGATAGCCGATGATGTGCGGGTGCATGGTGAGCTGGAACAGGCCTCCCTCGCGAAAGGCCGCCTCCAATTCACGGCGAAAGATGTCAAAGACATCGGTCGGTGCGGTGTGGGGGCGCAGCGAGGCAAACCGGTTCATGTTGAAGTAGACCGCGTCGTCGCGAATCCACTCGACCGGCAACTCGACAACACCGGTTGGGGCGCCATCGAGCATCAACTCGTAGCAATCCACATCAGCCATGAGCGATGAATCGTAAATCAGGCCCATGTCGCGCGTGATCGCGAGCGTCGCCGGGCTGAAGTCCCAGGACGGCGTCCGGATGCCGACCGGTCGGGTACCGGTGACGGACTCGAGTACGTCGGCGCTGCGCAGCATCAGATCGCGTTCGGCGGTCTCGGGCAGGACCGAGTTCCGCTCGTGGATCCATCCATGGAGCGCGACCTCGTGCCCTTCGGCGACCAGTTGGCGCTGCTCATCCGGGTAGAGTTGGGCCACGACCGCCGGCACGTAGAAGCTGGCCGGCACGCCCGCCCGTTGCAGGATGTCCCGGATGCGCGGGATGCCCTGACGGTTACCGTACTGGCCTTGTGACAGTTTGCCGATGGACTGGCCGCCTTCACGCAACTCATTGGTTTCGTGATCCGAATCGAAGGACAGGGCCACGGCACATCGGGCGCCCCCGGGCCAGACGGTGGGTTTCAGGCTGCGTCCGGCCCGCACGTGATCGACGATCCCCCGCCAGTGCGCCTCGGGCCACTGCCACGGTTCGAGTCCCTGAGGTGTGTTCATTTGCTGCTCCCTGCCGTCGCTTTCAGGCGGTCGGCGATGGCCTGAGCGGCCTGGGCTTGCGAGACGACGAAGTTTGCGAATGCGGCGGGCGGCAGGGCAACGCCCTCAAGGCCCAGCTTGTCGAACTGGCTGATGATGTCCGGGTCTTTCACAGCCTGGGCGAAGGCGCCATGAATTCGATCGACGATCGGGGCTTGCGCGCCCGCAGGCAACCACGCGCCGAACCAGTTGACGACGTTGTAGCCCGACAGCCCTTGCTCCTGCAGGGTGGGCACGTCGGGCATGCCTTTCCAGCGCTTTGCGCCGGTCAAGCCAATCGCCTTCAGTCGGCCCGCCTGAACATGCTGGGCGGCGATCTGCGTGCCAACAAAGAACATGTCGATCCGGCCCGCGATCAGGTCATTGACCGCGGTACCAATCCCCTTGTACATAACCGACAGGACGTCGGTGCCGGTCATCGACTTCATGATCTCGGCCGGAATGTGGCTGGCCGTGCCCAGGCCGGCATTGGCGTAGGTGAGTTTGCCCGGATTCTGCTTGGCCAGCTCGATCAGTTCCTTGAGGTTACTGGCCTTGAGGCTCGCGGGCACGACCAGCGCCTGGCCGAAATTCTGGACCGCGAGCGTGACATGGGTGAAGTCCTTGATCGGATTGAAGGGTACGTTTTCGTTGAAGGGTGGGGTGTTGGCGTGAGACGCGGTCGTGAACAGCCAGGTGTACCCATCATTGGGCTGACGGGCCACATAGGCCGTCCCCACCACGCCGCCGGCGCCCGCCCGATTTTCGACGACGACGGGCTGGCCCAGCAGGGCCGACAATTTGGGCGACAGAATGCGCAAGGTCAGGTCGGGGGGGCCACCCGCCGGCGAGGGGACGACGACGCGAATCGGGCGGGTCGGCCATGGGCTGGCGCTTTGGGCGTTGGCGTCGGTCGGCATGACCGCGACGCTGCCCAGGCCCAGCAGGGCCGCGGCACCCAGCAGGGCCAGCGGGCGACGGTGACGGTTGATGGCAGGCATTGGAGAGCTCCTCAGAAAGCGGGATAGAAACTGGGGCTGCGGGTACACCGTCAGCGGGTCGGTACGGTCGATTGCTGGGTCCGGATGGATTCGACGATGGCGTCCATCAAGGCAACGTTATGGACCGCGTCGCCCCCGGGCAGTGCCAGGGCGTGCCCCGCTGCGGCGTGGCGGGCAAAATGCTCGAGCTCTGCCCGTTCCGTGCTGGTCTTGGGGAAGCTGATGGTCTTCGGCTTTTGCTTGACCGTGATCTGTTGCGGGTCGAGTTCGCAGATGGTGAGGTCCCAGGTGTGGAGGTGCTCGACGTCGCCCACCTGCACCCAGGCCTTTGAACCGAACACCTGCATGCGCCAGGTTTCGGGTGTGGCGATGACCGTACCCAGGTAGCCGGTTGCACCGCTTTTGAATCGCAACAGCATCGAGGTCGTGTCGTCCATGCCGAAATCCTGTGCAAGGCGAACGCTTTGCGCATGGACGGATTCGATGTGTCCGGCCAGGTACAACATGGCGTCGATGACGTGCACGCCTCGGCCGGTCATACCACCGGCTGGGCATTCGTCGCGGTCGTGACGCCAGTGGCCCTTTGGAAAGCGGTAGGCACTGGGGCCGCAGAAGTTGCCCTCGATGTGCAGGACCTTGCCCAAACGACCGTCGTCGATCATCGATCGAATCGCCTGCAGCGCGGGCTGGAAGCGCCAGTTATAGCCGATCGATAGCGTGACGCCGTGTGCGGCGCAGGCCTCGGCCGCACGCTGAGCCTCGTCGGCGCTGAGTCCCATCGGTTTCTCACTGAAGACGTGCTTGCCCGCGCGCGCTGCTGCGACGATCTGGTCGGTGTGCTGTGAGTGTGGTGTTGCCAGAACAACCGCATCCACCTCCGGAGAGGCCAGTACCGCGTCGTAATCGTCGAACATCCTGAGACCGTGGTCTCGTGCGAAGGTTTCGGCCTTGGCGGGCGTGCGGGTGGCCGCAGCGGTGAACTGGATGAACTCGGACTGGTTGTGAACGTGGCGGACGAGGTTCTGGCCCCATGCGCCCAGGCCAATGATGGCGGCTCGGATCATGTGTTGCGCACTCGGTGTGGTGATGAAAAAGAGAACGGGTTGCTCGAATTGTCGCCCCAGGGGCAGGGTTTTTGCAACGACGGGCCGCGGCGCGTGCGCTCAGCCCCGAGGGTCTGCACCCGCCGCCTGGATGCGCATGATCGCGCCGAGGATGAGCGGTACGCAATACATCGGAATCTGAGCCAGGCCGCAGTACATCTGAAACGTCGGACCAACAGTCCCCGCCGTGACCACCAGCAGCAGCCCCATGTTGCGATTGCCCAGCATCAGCGCTGCAGAGAGGGCGGCGTCTGCGCCCAGGGGACGGAAGGCCAGGTAGCCCACGAGGTGCCAGAAGAACGCCGCCAGACAGGACCAGCCGAGCAGCAGGAGGATGGCCGCAGGATCGGCGACGAACGCCTCGGTCACGCCCTGCATGATCGCGATGGCGAAGATGACCAGCGCCAGGACGTTGAGGCCGGCGAGTTCGGCATCCAGGCGTCGAAGCCGCTCGATGCCGACCAGACGGCGCAGCAACCACGCGATCAGGAAAGGGGCCAGGGCGAACTGGGCCACCCTCAGGAAAAAGGGCAGCAGCGCAACGTCGATGCCGAAATTCGGAAGCTGGACCGAAACGACCAGGGTGAGGGTGATGGGAAGCAGCAAGGTGCCCAGGACCGATCCGATCATGCTGAGGTGGCCGGGGCGACCGAGGAAGAGGGCGAACGCGGCCGCTGAGCCAATGGGTGCGCCGGCCGCCTGCAGGACGGTGAGGACGATCAGCGCCTCGGGGATCAGGCCGGCCCGCGCCAGGAGGTCGATCGCAAAGGGAGAAACGAGCAGTTGTACAACGACCAGGAGAAGGGGCAAGCGCGGGTGGGTGACCCAGTATGCAAGCTGTTGCCAGTCCAGTCGAAGCAGTGCCGCGGTCAGCGTGGAGATCACTGCAATGGGCAGCAGGGGCTGAAGCGCCTGGGCCAGGCCGGGCCAGATCAGACCCAGGCAAACCCCTGCGGGGAGCGCCCAGCGGGCCCAGAAACCGAGGAGTCGAAAGGCAGCGCGCACGACCGGAGCCTATCACGAGCCTGGCGTCACCCAGCGCACAGGCATTTCACGTGCTGCAAGCGGGGTCATGCGTCGTCCCGCCCGTCGACGCTTAGAATCCGGAGCTGTCCCTTCCTTTGAGGATCCGCTGATCATGGCCATCCCGTGGCTTGCCGCTTTGCAACTCGTTCCCTGGTCCCAGGTGATCGAACATGCACCCAAAGTACTGGCCAAGGCGCAGGAATTCCTGAAACGTCGCGGGACCGGGGCCTCGACCGAGTTGGACCCTGCGGACGGTCGATCGGGCCGGGTGGAAGCGGCCGAGCTCGATCCGGTGCGGCTCGACCACCGCATCCGGGCCCTCGAGTCGCAGCTTGCCCTGCAGCGTCAGCAACTTGATCAGGTTGCGCAGATGCTGGGCGAACTCGCCGAACAGAATGCCAGCCTGATCGCGGCGGTTCATCTGCTCCGTCGCCGAAGTCGCTGGTTGCAGGTCGCGCTCTTCTGTATCGTCGTGGCGGGGTTCGTGACCTGGATCCGTCTGGGCTGAGCCGGTGCCCTCGGGGGCCGCGTTTCAGGCCCGTGAGGCGTGAGCGAGCGGGATCAGTTCCTGGCGTGCCCGGTGCCATCGTTCGACCGCGCGTCGGTGAGTCGCGATCGCTTCAGGATCAAAATCTGACCGAGGGCGGGGGTCGAGGTCGAAATGGCCGTAGCGATCCTCCCCGCGCACCAGGCTTGCGGACAGCCGGGTCGAGGCCGTGCATCGGCACCGGGTCGGGATGTAGCTGATCCCGAGACCGATGCGCCGATCGCCGGAGCGGTTGGGCATCGAGTTGTGCAGGAGGTGTGTGTGGTGCAGCGAGAACTCGCCGGGAGCGAGGGGCATCGTTTCAAGGGTTGATGCGACCTCGCCGACGGCGACGGTTTGACCGGTTCGGAACAGGTTGGCTGGATCGATTTCAGTGTGGTGGGGCAACTGCCCGCTCTGGTGACTGCCGGACAAGACCTGTACGCAGCCGCTTTCGGCGCGGCTCGGGGAGAGGGCAACCCACGCCGTGACGTGTTGATCCGGGGGCTCAAGTCCGAAATAGGTCGAGTCCTGATGCCAGCTGATGAATGCGTCGCTGCGCGCTTCCTTGACCCACAGTGTGATGTGATAGACGAGGATATCGGGCCCGATGAGTTGCTCGACCGGATCCAGCAGGGCAGGCAGGCGGATGATGTCATCGACCCAGGCGAGATACAGATGCATCTTGCGTCGCTGGTCGCCGTCAAGGCCTCGTTCGGCCTCGCCGGACTCCAGCAGCGTCCGATAGCGTCGAGCCGTGCGTTCATCGAATGCCCGCAGACCACTCAGCCAGCCTTTCAGCCGATACTGACTGAGATCGGCCGGGCTGAGTCCCGGATGGGTCTGAGGTCCCGCGGCGCAGGCCGCGGGACGCGCTGCATCGGTCATCAACGGGTCACCCCGCCTTGGCGCCCGTCCGACGGACCGCGTCGCCCCAGATCTGACGCTCGCGTGCCAGCATCTTGCCCGCAGCGTTGGCATCGATGTTGACGACCATCCCGAACTGCTTGTCGATCTCGGCCTTGTACTCCGGCGTGGTGATCGTTGCAGCGAAGGCCTTCCGCAGCGCACTGAGCGGTCCAACCGGCGTGCCGGAGGGTGCGACGGCCGCAAACCACACGGGGACATCAAGCATCGGAAAGCCCGACTCGACCAGGGTCGGGACCTGGGGGAGCGACGGCATCCGCGTGGGCGTACTCACGGCAAGCGCCCGGACCGAGCCCTGCTTGATCAGTGGCATGGCGGTCGACGGGCTGACCAGCGTGAACGCGACCCGTCCGGCCAGCAGATCCACCCGAGCGGGTGCGGCCCCCTTGTAGGGCACGTGAACGAATTTGACGCCTGCGGCTTGGGCGAGCACCTCGGTCGACAGGTGCGAGAGCGACCCGTTACCGTTCGAGGCATAGCTCAACTCCCGCGTTTTCGCCAAGGCGATGAAGCTCTTCATGTCCTTGGCCGGGACCGCCTCCGGGTGGGCAATCAGCACGTTGGGCAGACTGCCCAGCATGCCAACCCAGCTGAAGTCCTTGACGGGGTCGTACCCCGGTTTGTCGTACAACACGTTGCTGATGGCCATGATGGCCTGGCCGGCGATCAGGACCGTGTAGCCATCCGCCGGCGAACTGGCGACGTAAGCGGCTGCGATGTTGCCCCCGGCGCCCGGTCGGTTCTCGACAATGACTTGCTGGCCCAGGGGGCCCGCCATCAGCTTGGCCAGCGCCCGGGTCATGACATCGGTCGGGCCGCCTGCGGCGAAGGGCACGACCAGCTTGACGGGTCGGCTGGGGAAACTTTGCGCCTGAGCGGGCAGGACCGCCGCGGCCGGTGCGGCTGCGCCCGCGAGGATCATCCGTCGGCGGGAACGGGCGATCGTGTGTGCGCCGCTTTCGAAGTTGCCGCTGCGGGTCTGGGTCGTTTTCGACATGTCTCGCTCCATGGGGGTGTTGAACGGCCCCGATGATAACGCGCCCTCGGGAACGAGGGCGCCGCCGGCACGATGGCGCAGCACTCGGCAGGGTACTGAATGGAGCCCGGAGGCTCTGGGGTAAAGTTCAGCCGTTCGTTATCCAACCGACTGTGATGCCTCGCCATGCCGACCGATATCGATATTGCTCAGGCCGCAACCCTGCGGCCGATCGTTGAACTCGCTGCAGCGCGCCTCGGCCTGCCCGAGGAACAGCTGGAGCCCTATGGACGCTTCAAGGCGAAGCTCTCATTGGCGGCGATCGACCGTCTGCGTGATCGGCCCGACGGTCGCCTGATCCTGGTCACCGCAATCAGTCCAACCCCAGCCGGCGAAGGCAAGACCACCACGACCGTCGGCCTGGGCGATGCGCTCAATCGCATCGGCAAGCGGACGATGATCTGCCTGCGCGAGCCCTCGATGGGGCCGGTCTTCGGTGTCAAAGGCGGCGCCGCGGGCGGTGGCTATGCCCAGATCGTTCCGATGGAGGATATCAATCTGCACTTCACGGGTGATTTCGCGGCAATTGCGGCAGCGCACAACCTGCTCGCCGCCCTCCTGGACAATCACGTCCACCAGGGCAATACGCTGGGGATCGACGTCCGGCGAATCACCTGGCGCCGGGTCATCGATATGAACGATCGGGCGTTGAGACAGGTCATTGCGTCGCTTGGGGGGCCCGGCAACGGTTACCCGCGGGAAGACGGGTTCGATATTGTCGTGGCGTCCGAGGTCATGGCCATTCTCTGCCTTTCGGAGTCGATCGCCGACCTCAAGCAGCGCCTTGGCGATATCGTGGTCGCGTACACCCGAGACCAGCGTCCGGTGACCGCCCGTGACCTCAAGGCGGACGGGGCCATGACCGTGCTATTGAAGGACGCGCTGGCGCCCAATCTGGTCCAGACGCTCGAAAATAACCCGGCGTTCGTTCATGGTGGACCCTTCGCGAATATTGCGCACGGGTGCAACACCGTGGTCGCGACCCGAACGGCCCTGAAGCTGGCGGACTACGTTGTCACGGAGGCGGGGTTCGGGGCCGACCTGGGCTCTGAAAAATTTGTCGACATCAAGTGCCGCAAATCCGGATTGCGTCCGTCGGCCGCAGTCGTCGTCGCGACGGTACGCGCGCTGAAGTACCACGGCGGCGCGGCCCTGGATCAACTCAAGAACGAGGACCTCGAGGCCCTTGCGCGCGGGATGGTCAATCTTGAACGACATGTGGAAAACGTTCGCGAGGTCTACGGTCTGCCCTGTGTCGTCTCGATCAACCGGTTTGACGCCGACACACAGGCCGAACTCGATCTGATCTCCCGCCGGATGTCCGCGCAGGGCGTACCCGTCGTGACGGCCACCCACTGGGCCGATGGTGGGGCGGGCGCGGAGCAACTCGCGCGAACGGTGGTCGATCTGTGCGACGGCCCCTCGACCATGCGCTTTGTGTACGCGGATGAGGATGCCCTCTGGGTCAAGGCCGAGAAACTGGCCCGCGCGGTCTATCGGGCTGAGCAGGTGTACGCCGACGCCAAGGTGCGTG